>JAUZNW010000032.1 GCA_030706785.1 Bacteroidota bacterium
CCAGCCGGCCTGGTGTGACGTTCATGATCTTGCAAACAGTGTTGCGGTTTCATTGAGCCATGAACTTCTCCCCTTCAAGCTGGCGGTAATCATTCCTGAAGATATGCCTCTTGTAAACATTGATTTTGGCCTGATGGAGCAGGCAATTCATAATCTGGTATTAAATGCAACTCAGCATGCACCGGAAGGAACCCGAATCAGACTGAAATTCTTTTATGACGCCGGTTTTCTTGTTATCCAGGTAATGGATCGTGGTAAGGGATTCACAGCGGAGGATCTTTTATCGGTTTTCAATAAATTCTACCGTGGGAAAGATGCAAAGGCTGGAGGTACCGGACTCGGGCTTTCAATTGTTAAAGGATTTGTTGAAGCACATAATGGTACAGTCCATGCTGAAAACCGGCAAAACGGGGGAGCGAAAATTACGATAAAGATTCCCAGCAGGACCCCCGTTCTTGATGCGGTATCCAGGGAATAAGGTACAAGGGAAAAGACACAAGGCTCAAGGCGCAAGACACAGGGGAGATTATGCAGACAATCTACTCCGAAGCTTAAGTGAAGTAGTGTGTACAGGTTTTCCAGGCCATGCAAGTTGTGTAAGTCTTCAACCTTAAAAACATTTTCAACCTTCTCAACCCTTTAACTTATTTCAACTTATTTCAATCTTTGTAAACGTATTTCAATCTATTTCATATATTTTCATTTATTTCACCTTACTTAAAACTACAAAACCATGAAAAGATCACAATTCTGTAACAAGCTTCTGACATCCGGCATCGCCTGCGGCTGCACGCTTGGTCTTACCGGAGGCAGCACTCTTGCTTCTGCCCTTTCCGGTCATTCTGTTCAGGGAGCCGGTCAGAATGAAACACCATGCAATGAAAAGATGGATTTCACCCAGAAATGGGTAAAACGGTTTTTTGAGATTGTCGATCACAAACTGGATAAGAAAACCCGGACTGAGCTAATGCAGGCTAATGGAGAAGCCTGTGCAAAAGGAGCCTACGGGGAAATTACCACCGGTAATCAACCTGCCACTATCGATGAAATCGACAAGACCATTGCCAAATGGCAGCAGGCGCTAGGGAAAGAGAACATATACCGGGCAGATAATATCGTCTATTTCAATTATGCAGGCAATCCCAAAGGATTGAAAATATCTGACGGATATTGCCTTTGTCCAATGATTGAAAACGGGCCTGCACAACTCTCCCCTACTTATTGCCAGTGCTCAGTGGGATATGTACGATATATGTTTGAGAAGCTTATAACCTTCAAGCCTGTCCGGGTTGAACTCCTTGAATCACTACGCGCTGGAGGAAAGGCCTGCAGATTCAGGGTAATGATCTGAGGAGATCAAAGACACAAGACGCAAGGCTCATGACGCAAGGCGTGATTGGTTCGGTTTTACCTTGAGTCCTGCACCTTGATTCTGCTGAGCGGATTGTTTTCACGCAAAAAGATCGACGAAGTACTCTAAAAAGGTCTCGAGATGGTAGCCTTCGCATGGGCACTTATCAAGAATCCTGATTTCATCAATAAGCTGAAGTACAATGATATAAACCGCTCTGAATGCGATACAAGCAATTACTGCATTGCTGTAATGTACAGCGGAAAAACTAAATGCATCCTGAACGATAAAAATCCTGATCTCAGGATACTAAAAATGCTTTAAATCGATCAGCTGTTTTGCTTCCTTCTGCCTGTCAAAATAACTACCTGGTAAACTGCGCTTATCAGGAGTATAAAAATTCCCATTGCTGTAAGTTCATTTACCGGAAGATTCGACAGCACCCAGATTATAGCGACAGCCGTAATTACAGGTATGATGTATCCTCCCGGGATCCTGTACAATCCCGGTTCTCTGTTTCCTGTCAGCCTGAACTTAATTACCGAAAAAACAACACCAAGGTAAATTATCAGATATGAAGCGCTGGAGAGCATTGCCAGTTGTTTGAACTCTCCAATAGAGGCGAAAATGAAGCCAAGCGCAGAATATGTTACAATTGCAACCCAGGGAGTCCTGAATACCGGATGGATCCTTGCCAGCGTCTTCGATGGAAGAACCCTGTCTCTTGCTGCTGCGAATAGGATCCTTGGCATATTCAGTACCATCCCGCTTATATTACCGAACATTGAAAATCCGGCGCCGATCACGACTATCAATGCACCCGCAGATCCGAACATTATCCTGGCAGTTGCGGCCAGCGGTGCATCCCTGTGCTCTGTAATCGTTTCACCAAGAATGGCCTGTACAACTACCTGTACTAAAAGGTAGATTACTACAACAAGTAAAACGCTTATTATTATTCCTTTCGGTATTGTTTTTTCAGGCTTCTTTATTTCGCCGCTCACATTGAGGGCAGTCTCGGCTCCTACAAAGGCAAATAGAAGGATGAGTGAGACTTCACCAATGTCCTTGATTGAATTTCCAAATGTAAAGTTGAGATTTTCCGTTCTGATGAAAAACCATCCGCAAATAACTATCATCAGGAGAGGGACCATTTTTGCGATAGTATTGAATTTAACTATTGCCATGGCTTTGCTCAGTCCTCTTACATTGAAATATCCCAGGCCCCCGAACACAATAGCGAAAAAGATAATCCTGATCCACAATTTCCTGAATACAGGCAGAAAGTAAGAAAGCGTGTCGGCAAGCCCGTTTGCCACCGCGGCGTTTGCCATAATTGCCGCACCGAATATAAATATTGTGGTCGTCAGAAAACCGGAGAATCTGCCGAATGCGTTTTCGATATAGGAGTATGCACCTCCTGTGATTGTGATTTTGGAACCAACCTCAACGAAGCAAAGCATTATCATCAGCATCAATAAGCCGCAGATGACGTATGCCAGTATGCTTCCTGTTCCGAGACGCTCGGCAACGAGTACCGGTAAAATAAATATCCCGGCGCCTATAATTATGTTGACTGAATTGGCAACAAGTCCCCACGTCCCTATCTCACGCTTTAATCCTTCGTTTTCGACCATCAGTCAAATGGATCTCTTCCCTGTTTATTATCCTTTCCGTAATTCATCCTTTATTCTCTGGATATGCCCGCGGCCGAGACCCTTCACTTCACAGCCAAGCTGGAAATAACGCTTTATCTGATCATCCTTCAGAATGCCGAAGCAATCGATTATTGCCGCAGGATGCCCGATAGTTTTAACAACTTTATCCGGGTCCAGATCAATATATGCTTTGTGAGGAACTGCAAAGATTACTGCCTCAGCATCATTTAATGCCCTGCTCAGATCCTGCTCGATCCTGATCTCTTTCAGCTTCTCCTGGTTGCGGAAAAACCTTGACTTGCTCTGACCTACACCCGGGAAAGTATCCTGCTGTTCAAACTCCCACCAGTGTTCAACATACGGATCATGCACCCTGATTTCTGCACCCATTTCAGCTAGTTTCCTGATAACAATTTCTGAGCCGCTGTAACGTGTATCCCCCACATCCTCGCGGTAGGCAGCACCAAGGACGAGAACATCAGCAGCAGCTATCGGCCGTCCCATGTTGCGGAGTGCGTCTCTGACGAGCTGGCCCACATGGAGGCCACGTGTATCATTTATGTCGATAGCCATTGGAGTGATCCTGAAGATATCATCCTCAAATCCAAGGATATGCTTGTAAGCCCACAGTCCAAGGCCGCCGTCTTTGGGAAGGCAGTATCCACCTATCCCAGGCCCGGGAAAAATTATGTTACTGTGAGTTGGCCTTACTTTAATTGCTTTAATCACTTTTATCAGGTCGACTCCATTTCTCTCGGCATACAGGCTCCATTCATCAAGAAACGCCAGGATTGTGGCCCTGTAGCTGTTCTCGACTATTTTTGCTGTTTCCGATTCAATCGGTCTGTCCATAACGGTCAGAGGATATTTTTCCGTATTCAGTACTTCAGTGAGGAACCTTACGACACGTTCCTTTGCTTCTTCATTAATGCCGCTGCAAACCCTCCAGAAATCGCGTATGCTTGCCACATAATTGCGTCCGGGCATTACCCGCTCATAGCTGTGAGCCAGTAATGGATCGGATTCGATACCACGTTTCATGAATTCCTTTTTCATGATCGGGTATGCCACCTGCTCTGTGGTTCCGGGAGCTACTGTCGTTTCAATAAGTACAAGTGCGTTGGAAGGAATGTGCTGAGCGATCACATGAAGTGAGGATTCCAGAGCGGCCATGTCGGTCTGGCCTGATCTTACGTTTCCAAGTTCAGCTTTAATATAGTCGCACTGCACGTCCACGACCACCACGTCAGCAAGTTTCAGAACATCATAGGTATAAGTTGCGATAAGAGTCTTCTTTTCGTTGACGCAACGGGCTATCATTGGATCCACCTCAGGATCCTCGGCTTTTACCGGTGATATGCCTCGGTTAAGCAGCGGGATTTTCCAGAAGCTTCTTGCACTGGGTCGCTGCATTCCTATCACGAATTTCGAAGGTTTTCGGTCCTTGCCAACTGTATCAGCAACAATTGCAGCCATGACAGCGCCGACGAAGCCTACGCCCATCACAACCACTATTTCCCGATTCTTCGACCGCTCCTCAGCGACGCGTTTTGAAAGGTTCTCGAATTCTTTCTTATAATCTTCAGGTTTTGGTAAGGGGAATTTCTCTCCTGCCGGACTGATTGAATAAGTTTCGCTCATAGATATTAAGAAATAAAGGTTTGCTGAAAATAATCGCTAAAAAGGCCTAAAGTAACAAAAAGTATTTATGATCAAATATACCTGTTTGATAATTACATAAATGCAGGATTTTTTTGGACTAAAATCCTGAATTGACCATCTGACGTTTAATAACCCTGTTAATAAATGGTGAACATTTTCAGTATGCCAATGTTAGCCTGAATTGTGAATTACCATAAATTGCTTTATAGTTTTTTATGTGCGTGCTAACAGTAGGAAATGATCCTGTCGCGATATAACAAATTCATATTCAGCATTTTTTCTGAAAAGAATGATTATCTGATCCTTACAGTCTATGTCCTGAAATTCGGTAAAAGACACATTTCGTTCCTTCAGATACATTATTCAAAAACAGATTTATCAGGTAAATATCTTCCTTCGTTCATTTTCAGGTCACGACTAAAGATGATTGACAGCTCTGACCGGGATATTATTTTTTCTAAAGGAAGAATAATCTTCAAGGACGATTCTGTTAAAGTTGAATTCTCCTCCGACCTGGTGATGATTTATTTGAACTATTCCTGGGACCAGACGGAAACCAGTCCGTTGACTGTTCTCAGTAAAGAAATATCTGGTAAGGAGATAATTACATGGAACTCTTTCGATTTTAAAAGCCGCGTAAAAGGAAGTATGATTACACCCAACAATAGCGCCGATTTTACAAATGTCCCGGGGAATATTGATCTGCTTAAAACTGCAAGACTAAGATTTATAAAGCCTGTCAGGAGCATGATGTGGAGCAGGCTGCATCACCAGGATGTAGATCTTTCATACTCCTCGGTGTCTGACAAGACTAATAAATCTGATTCAAAATTGCTGATCTCCATTAATAAAAAAATCCTTGAATTTTCCGATATCCAGTGCCAGAGCAGCAATGAAAAGACAAGCCTGAAATCCTCAGTAAAATATCCCAGCAATATCCTCCTTACTGCAAAGAATGACAATTACAATGTTTCAGTCAGTATTCATGACCATTCGGAGGTAAACATAAATGAACTCATTAATGATATTGATTTTAAAGGCAAATTATACAGAAGCTATTATACCCGGTTTCATGGCAAACCCAAAGAATTAAGATTATTCGCCAAGGCTGATGTAGTGATTAACAATAACTTCACAAGAACTGAAATCCATAATATCAATTCCATCAGCGAATATATTGCCTTCTGCAGCTGATCCCCGGATCTCTATTTGTTTATTGTCAGCGTCCCAAGTATATCTTTAAGCAACCTGTCTAGATTCATATTATTTTCCGGCCCGTGTGAAAAACCAAGGATCACTATCACCATTTGCTGGGATGGCAGGATAAAGATCATCTGCCCGTCATGCCCCTCACACGAATACATATCATTGGGAGCAGAGGGATAGGTCCCCGATTTATTGAGCCAGAAACATGAGCCGTATTTCCCTTTGCTATCTTTTGCAGGAGTAGTTGTATACTTTACCCAGCCTTCAGGAAGTACACGTTCCCCGTTAAATACCCCATCGTTCAGATACAGCAGACCGAAACGGCCATAATCTCGCGCAGTGGCATATAAATAAGAAGAGCCTACAAAATCACCAGAGGGATCGACCTCAAAAACCGCATCGGTGATGCCGATCTTCTCAAAGAATTTGTCCTGGACAAATGCGTAGCAGGAGGTATCATTCTCAAACTGCTCTCTAATCAGGTAGCTGACTATGTTATCGGATCCTGAAGAATAATACCAGTGTGTGCCCGACAGAAATCCCAGTGGCCTTGAAATTGCATATTTGCTCATATCTCCCTTGCAGAAAAGCATAATATTTACATCCGATCTGCTTCCGTAATCCTCATTCCATTTGAGTCCGCTCTGCATCTGCATCAGGTCATTCAGTGTGATTTTGCTTCTTTCATCCCCTTTCCATTCTTTTATACCGGCAGGCTTCATAATATCAACTTTACCTTCCCTGACCAGAACCCCGACAATGGCGTTTGTAAAACTCTTGGCCACTGACCAGCTTAAAAACCTGGTATTACGGTTGAATTGAGGCTTATAAGCTTCGGTTACAGGAATCCCTTTATGGATTACCAGGAAAGCAAAAGGATAACCCTGGTATGCATTGTCATTGATCAGTTTCTTCGATATTTCATCCAGGGCCTGTCTGTCAATCCCTGTCGCTACAGTATCGGTAACAACATCACCGAGAGGCCATGCAGTTGTGTCCTGCCGATATCCTGGATGGGTATCAACCGGATAAACCTCTTTTCTCAGTACTTTTTCCGGTATATCTCTGACAAGGGTAGCTCCAAAACCTTCCCGGTAAATTGCGGTGGATCTTCCCCATAAATACCTGCTGGTAACACGCTTTTCAGATTGATCAACCTTGTTTTTTGTATCCTTGATGAAAGAGAAATTCAGATCTATTGCCTCCACATCCCGGGCATCTCTTCCTGATACAAAAACGTCTGAGCATAAATTCTTGGCTGCGTAACCGGTAATTATCGGAAGTAATGAATTCAGATAAATAGATCCAGATATGAGTACCAGAAATAATAAGATGAATACTCCCCAGAGAACTTTCTTTTTTGTCATGTGCAAATTATTTTGTTTATAATGATCATCCAGCAAGGCAGAAAACCACACATATCAAGAGATTCCAGCAAAGCTTTTATTTACCGGTATCCCAAAGCGGCATAGCCAACCCAATGGCAGGCGGTTGCTATTGCAGTCCTGCCCATCCGGAGATCATCTACAGGAATATGCTTATGCAAAAGACTTGTGGAATAACCGACAACCTCACCATTAAGAGGTTTATTCTCATTTAAAAACCAGGTGGTATAAAGTGTAACAGGTACACTATATCTTCCGCACCAGGTCCATTGATATTCTTTATAATTTTCCGGCTTTAAGGTATATGAGCTGAATAATTTAATCCGGTCAGGCGAGACTGGGCCGGAAAGACAGTTTTCAATGATTTCCTTCTCATGGTCGACGGCTTTCCTGTTCCCGATACTGTCACAACCGAAAAACGCGTAATCGGAACCGCTCCACTCTTCATTACCATAATGAACAGCATCGGTAGAGCCAACAACAGCGAAATCCTTTCCCCATTCCCATCCATGCTTGCTTGCTACAGTTCGAATCGCATCTGCCAGTGCTCTGCCGCACTCCTGCATCCTGTCAGGAGTCATCGCCGGAACAAGAATAGGAATGATCTTTATGTTTTTATTGAAGTACTGAAGCCACGGGATAAGGGCTTCAACAGAATGTTCGACACTTTGAAGTGTATCGCACTTTATTGCATATCTCCCCTTTAACTGATCATAGATTTCTTCCCTCGCTGGTGAAACAGGGACTTTGCCCCATGGTCCCTTCCAGTATGGGTAGCTCTCAAAAACGAGAGAATCGGAGATTCCCAGACGCGCTGCTTTATGAGCTACTCCGATAAGGATCAGACTGGAAGCTCCGATATTGGATAGCAACTCCGGATATAACTCCCCGACGTAAGTATAGTCGTCATGAGGACATATAACAGTCTTCCATGAGGCTCCTTCAGTTTTTTCCCAGCCAATCCTGTCGATCCGGGCCATCAGTGAATCCATTTGCCATGTATATTGTGCAAAGCCGACAGTATCGACCAGATGTCTAATATTTCCCGCTGAAGTGCTTTTCAAATCCTTGCTTTTGCATCCGGAAAACAACGATATGAAAAGAGATACGGTTAAGACCAGGATTGATCTCATATCAATTTGATTAGCTTTCTAATCCAAAGCTAACAAATTTAAAACAAATCAATGCCCGGAACCTATAAGTATATTCCTCTTACCTAATTGCCTGTTTCCCTGGATTACTTTCAGAATGTAATATCCTGGTCTTAATGGGAGAAAATCAAAAGTGACATATTGGAATCCAGAATATGAAGGTGCCAATTTATTTTCAAATACCTTGTGTCCAAGAATATCAAACATTTCAAAACGTATCTCAGAAGAACCTGTCGAGTAGAAATAGACATTCATATGGTCCCTTACAGGGTTCGGGAAGACGAGGATCTCCTGTTTTAAAACATCCCCTGAGGAACCACTGGCAAACACAATATTCTTGTCAATCCAATCAAGTCTTGCCGTTAACCAGTTTTTAAGGTAACTGATTTCCTCCTCATATGTGCTGCCGACAAAATAGTTTGGCCAAATGTATATGCCTATAACAGGCCACTTTTCAAAATTCCGGTTTATTGCTTCTCCAAGCGATTCAACAGTATTATCAATAAATGACATCACGGAATCTGATGCAAATGACTTTTCCCTGAGCTCCTTCCATCGGGAAATAAAGACGCTCCGGTAATTCATATCTTCCATCATACGTGCCCACCAGTGAATTCTTCCGCCATATTGATCGGCAAATTTCGGATAAAGCCAGGTGTCAGTCCGGAGGTTGAAATCAGTGTAATCCTCATTCCCGTAGCAAAGATCAAAGTCCCACAGCGGACCCGCATGTATTGTACCCCCTTTTGAATCCTTGTCCTTATAAAAGTATGTGCTTAACCGGTACCCGTCGACATTGTTCGTAATCTCCTGAATGATCTGGAAATCGACGAATGATTTCACATCAAAATACTTTCTGAATCCTTTTTGAGGATCAGCAAAAGAGGTTCCGTTCAGATTGTTCTCTGCGTCAGTGAGGAAATTCCTGATATAATTTTTCTGTTCAGATGCTATCTCATCGTGTTTCGGGTAGACATATGTGAATGTATAAGTTGGAGCATCTTTGTAAGTTATTGATGGAGAAGTACTGAAATATTCATCCTCCGATAAGTCGTCGAGCTTGTCAACCTTCACAATATATCCGCCTGTGAGATCGTCGCCAGAAATCTCATCCGGCTTCAGCTTGCTGATTCTGACTCTGTTGCTGTCACGTTTTATACTTTCCAGAAGCATGTAGACTCCGTTATATTCCTCATTAAGGTAAACCTCACAGAAGCGATATCGCGGCTGCCAGCTTCCAAGACTGCGGCCCAGGTGGAACGTTATGGCATTTCTCAGCATGGTCTTGTCCGAATATGGAGCATAAAGTACCCAGTCACTTTCAGCAGGCATTCCCAGCAAGCTGACGCTTGAATCAGCAGCTGAAGCGTTCCGCAGCTCTATTGAGTAGCTTTTTTTTGGAAACATTTGCGATGACCTGCCCCTTATCTCAATACCCGCATATCCTTCAAAATCAGTTCCTGGTTCATCGGGGCTGTTAAGTAATCCATTCCCGTGATCTATAACCTTTATCCATGAAACGATTTTGGGATTATCCGGGATTTCTTCTCCCCAGGTATCAATAACAACAAGAGGAAGATTTGATTTATCCTGTGAGAATAAATCAATCCTGGCTGAAAGGAAAAAGAGGCATAGAAAAATAAATCTTACAGGAAAAAATATTCTACTTTTTTGCATCTGGGTATTTGGAAATCGAGATCAACCATTTAAACACTGCTCCCGTACTGTTTATTGTATCTCTCCTGTCCATATTTATAAATAATCCGAATAAGAGAATATATAATATCCAAAACCGAACATAGTATCTGCAAAATATGTTTATTTTGTTTAACTGATTAATTGAAAGACTATATCAAAACAATGAAACAGATCGAACAATACACCCTGGATTTCCTGGCTGACCTTAAGCTTAACAACAGCAGGGAGTGGTTCATCCGGAACCGGAACAGATATCTTGAAGCAAAAGCCAATTATGAGGATTTTGTTCAGGTTATTATTAACCGTATTTCTGAATTTGATCCTATTTTAAAAGGGCTTGAAGCGAAAAGCTGTACCTACAGGATCAACCGCGATATCAGATTCTCTAATGACAAAACGCTGTATAAGACTCATCTTGGTGCATTCATAGTTCGCGGCGGAAAGAACAATGGCAACAGGCTTGCAGGCTATTATGTGCATGCTGAACCTGGAAACAACAGCATGATTGCCGGAGGGGCATATATGCCGCCCATGCCCTGGCTTACAACAATACGGGAAAAAATAGATGACCGGGGAGCTGAATTCCTGCGGATCATTAATAATAAAGAATTTATAAAGTATTTCGGAAGCCTTGACATAAGCGAAAAGCTAAAAAGCGCTCCCAAGGGTTATCCGAGGGATCATCCTAATATAGAGTTTCTTAAGCTTAAGAGCTTTCTAGCATTCAGAATGATAACAGATAAGGAAATTACAGCAAGGGAGAGTCTGGATCTGATAGTAAAAGCATCTGAAGCGCTGAAGCCTCTGAACGATTTCCTGAATGATTAATAGGTCTGGAAAGAAAAATAGGAGTTACTGGTTACTTGCTACTGATTGCTTGTTAGTCTTTGAATATTAGACAATTATATAAATTGTACTTTACAGACAAAATGTAAAAAGGTTCATTTTCAAACAATCATCAACTAGTAACAAGCAACTGGGAAATTGCCTTCTATTTACTGCATTTGGTGATTACAATCGTGGTTGTCGTGACTGTTCCATTCACCTCAACCAGCGTATCGTTATTGTCAGCTTCATATATCTTTATTGCACTCTCAGTCATGTTGCACAATTCCTTTGTATCAGAAACTGACCATGAAACTGATTCCACTGTATCCCTGTGAGTAACATTGAATGTACTTGTACAGGTATAACAATCAGAACTCTTTTTACATGAGAATATCAGGATAAACAGAAAAGCTATTACAAGAACATTCTTCATTCAGGTTCAGAGTAAAACAAGTGACGAAATTAACATTTAATAATTTATCCGGGCTTTGACGGTTTAGGAATTTTCCTGATCCTCAGGTTCAGGGGAGTGACTTCAAGATATTCATCATCTTTTATTATCTCCATTGATTCTTCAAGAGAGAACTTTAGCTTTGTGGCAATCTTATAGCTTTCATCAGATCCGGAAGCCCTCATATTAGTCAGCTTCTTGCCTTTGACAACATTTACTTCTATGTCTTTTGCCCTTGTGCTCTCTCCTATTACCTGACCGGTATAGACATATTCTCCGGGATCGATGTAGAACCTGCCCCTATCCTGCAGCCTGTCAATAGCGTAACCTGTGGCATTACCCTGTTCAAGCGAAATAAGCGATCCGTTCTGAGCAGGCAGAAGATCGTCCCCTTTGTATTTATCATAGGCCCTGAACCTGTGATGCATGACTGCCTCACCTGCGGTTGCCGTCAGCATGCTGTTCCTCAGTCCGATAAGTCCCCTGGCAGGGATATCAAATTCAAGATGGATCACATCTCCCTTAGGCTCGATAATAGTCATTTCCCCTTTCCTCATTGTGACCAGTTCGATTGCCTTACCCGAATAATCTGCCGGGACATCAATTGTAAGGATCTCATAAGGTTCAGTTTTTATGCCCTCAATCTCTTTAAAGATCACTTTTGGCCTGCCGACCTGGAACTCGTAACCTTCCCTTCTCATAGTTTCTATAAGGATTGAAAGATGAAGTATTCCTCTCCCATAAACGTTGAAGGTATCTTCTGATTCGGTCTCTTCAACCCTGAGTGCAAGGTTCTTTTCAGTTTCTCTCTGCAATCTTGTCCTTAAATGTCTTGATGTCACGAACTTTCCTTCTTTTCCAAATAGTGGTGAGTTGTTTATGGTGAAGACCATGCTCATTGTCGGCTCATCAACTTCAATCCGCCGAAGTGCCTCCGGTTCAAGCAGGTCTGCCAGGGTGTCACCTATTTCAAAATCCTCAAGCCCGACAACGGCACAAAGTTCACCGCACCTTACAATATCAGATTTTGTTCTGCCGAGTCCTTCAAAAACATAAAGCTCCCTCACCTTAACCTTCCTGACTTCACCATCCTTCTTGCAAAGGGTATAGCCGTTCCCGGTCACGATCTCACCTCGGAATACCCGCCCGATAGCAATCCTGCCGACATAATTCGAATAATCCAGCGAGGCGATCTGCATCTGGGCAGTTCCTTCAATATACTTTGGTTCAGGGATTTCTCTTAATATTGTATCAAGCAGAGCAGTTATGTTGGATGTAGGCTTCCTCCAGTCCATGCTCATCCACCCGTACTTTGACGATCCGAAAACTGTTTCAAAATCAAGCTGTTCGTCCGAGGCATCAAGGTTGTACATGAGTTCGAATATATCCTGCTGAACCTCGTCTGGTCTGCAATTCTCCTTATCTACCTTGTTAACCACAACTATTGGTTTCAGTCCGAGGTTTATTGCCTTGCCCAGTACAAACCTGGTCTGAGGCATCGGACCTTCAAAAGCATCCACAAGAAGCAGAACCCCGTCAGCCATTTTAAGGACCCTTTCAACCTCTCCTCCGAAATCAGCATGTCCGGGTGTATCTATAATGTTGATTTTGACTCCTTTATAGTTTACAGAAACATTCTTAGAAATAATCGTTATCCCCCTCTCCCTTTCAAGGTCATTGCTGTCGAGGATCAGATCCACAGCTTCCTTCCTCTGGTCGAGAACCTTGCACTCCTGAATGATCCTGTCAACCAGGGTTGTTTTACCATGGTCGACATGAGCAATAATGGCAATATTTCTGATCGGCTGCATATTAATTCAGGAACCTGTAAAAGTAATACTGTTGAATGTATTAACGAATGGACTCTGAAAACTAATTTGTATTAAAAAATTCATATATTTCGTGAAATTTAATATCCTGACGTATGAAAAAACTGACATTCAATCTCTTATTTGCCTTTATTGTATCAGTTTCCCTGATTGCCCAGACCGAAACCCTTGAAGTCGGTAAAAAAGCTCCTGAATGGGTGTTCCAGGATGCCGGCAGGAAGCAGTTCACCATGAATTCCTGGGCCGATAAAGTACTCCAGATCAATTATGTTGATCCGGATGAACAGGATCTTAATGAGCCATTCAATGAGGCAATTGACCAGGCAGTAAAAGTTGACAAGCGTATAGACAGTGTCTATTTTAAAGGTATTGGCATTGTAGATACAAAATCAACATGGAAGCCGAACGGGCTAATAAGGTTGATCGCCGGCAACAAAGCCAAGAAATATAAAACCACCATTCTTTTTGATTATGACGGCACTCTTCACAAGATCTGGGGAATGCCAAAAGACAGTTACAGCGTTGTTCTGGTTGACAAGAACAGGATCTGCAGGGCTATCTATAAGGGAAAAATCCCTGAATCAGATAATGAAAAGATCATCCAGGAGATAATCGCAATGACAAAAGAGTAGTTAAAAGAACTTCTTAATTAACTCTTTGACCCTCTGTGACTTTTACCTCCCTTCCCCCCTGAAGGGGGGTAAAATCTGTAAAATCAAAGCCTCCTTTAGGGGGCCGGGGGTTTCAATTAATCTCATTCACATCTGATATATCCTTTCCAAGCTTTGCCTTGATCCTTTCAAGGTCATTCTTCATTGCAGCAATGGATTGAAATATCTGTTTTTCGGGCATTACGGGCTCCGGAATCTCACTGCTGATATAGTTTACGAATTTCCATATCTCCTTTACCTCGCTGATCAGAACTTCATAAGGCTCATAAAGCGGATTAAGTGAGTAAAGCACCAGTTTTCCGTCCTTCAATATATTATTCTCGATAATCTTAAAGACTATCCCGTCATTCACTGTAAATACAACGTAGGCTTTTCCGTTGTTAATCTGTGTCCAGTCCTGCAGGAATTCACCGGTGACCCATGATCCGTCAGGAATCGGAAGCATTGAATCACCCTTCAGCTGGAATGTCCTGTATTTCCGCTTGTCTGAAAGGAACGGAAGTCTGAAAACCGGAAGCTCACCGATATACTCCGGATCGGCATATCCTGTGGTATAACCGGCTTTAGCTTTTTCCGATACCAGCTCGATATTTTCCCTGTTTCCCGGGTCGACGGTTGTTGCGAGGACCCTGAGATTGCTTCCCTTTACATAGGCATCATAGCCCCTCTCGAGTTCTCCAAGCTGGCTCTCCGAAAGCTCTGTCATGTCGATCTTAAGCAGGGTATCGATCGACATATTGAAATACCCTGAAAAAGATATAAGGATATCTATCCCGGGCTGGGCCACACCGTTCTCATAGCCGCTTAGAGTAGAGCGTTTCAGGTTAAGGGCAACAGCGACATCATCCTGAGTCCTGTCCCTCCTTTTTCGTAAAAATTTTATGTTGGAAGCGAAGTACATATAAAAATATTGATTATATTGTAATCATGATATTGATTAATTTTTAATCAAAAGTATAATTAAATTGTTATATGTGCAAGAAAAAATGAAAAAAATTCTCTGTGCCTGTTTTATCACCACCCAGCCCCCCTGAAGGGGGGTCTAAATTGGTACTGCTTAAAAAGCCCCCTTTAGGGGGTTGGGGGTGAAACTTACAGAGAGCTACAGAGATATTAGAAATGACAGCAAATGTTTATCGCCGGAAACATAGAAAGATCCGTCCTTCACCTTGACCTGGATACATTTTTCGTATCGGTTGAAAGGCTGAGGAACGGCAGGCTCATCGGCAAGCCCGTCATCATAGGCGGAATATCGGACCGCGGCGTGGTATCGAGCTGCAGCTATGAGGCAAGAAAATACGGCGTAAGCTCGGCAATGCCCATGAAGATGGCCCGCAATCTGTGTCCCGATGCCATTGTAATAAGGGGTGATATGGAGGCATACAGCAATTATTCCAATATGGTGACCGACATAATTGCCGAACGATCACCGCTGTACGAAAAATCATCAATCGACGAGCATTATATCGACCTTACCGGGATGGATCGTTTCTACGGGTGCTACAAATGGTCGCATGATCTCAGGCAATATATAATAAAGGAAACCGGACTACCGATATCGATCGGACTTTCGGTCAACAAAACGGTATCGAAGATCGCAGCCGGGGAAGCAAAGCCGAATGGTGAAATAGAGGTGAAAAAAGAGATAGTCCTCCCCTTCCTCGACCCGCTGTCGATAAGCAAGATCCCGATGATAGGACAGAAAACCTATCACGTACTGCGTTCCATGGGCATTGCAACGATATATACCCTGAGGAATATACCTGCCGAAATGCTCGAAAAGCTGATGGGCAAAAATGGCATCGAGATATGGAAAAGGGCAAACGGCATTGATCATACGCCTGTGATGAATTATTTCGAACAGAAATCGATCAGCACCGAACACACCTTCGAAAAAGATACCACCGATATGGCACGGCTTAACCAGCTCCTGGCAAGCATGGTTGAAAGAATTGCCTATGAGCTCAGGAAACAGGAAAAGCTGACATCATGCGTCACTGTAAAAATAAGATACTCAAACTTCGATACCCATACGCTGCAGAAAAGGATACCGTATACCTCTTTCGATCATGTTCTGACGGATGTAGCAAAGGAGCTGTTTGCAAAGCTCTACCAGCGGCGTATGCTCATAAGGCTTATAGGCGTAAGGTTCAGCCATATGGTCAGGGGAGTTCAGCAGCTTGATATGTTCGACGATACACCGGAGAAGGTCAGCCTTTACATGGCAATGGATAAGCTGAGAAGGCGTTTCGGACGCGATGCGGTGCGGTGTGCCGCCGGGGTAATGACAGCACAGGAAAGGGAGGAAAAAGCCCTTAAACAGCTTGAAAATGCTTTAACCGAGCAGAAAATGATGGAGGAACGGCTCAAGAAGTATATGATGTATGGGTTTTAAAGGCGGAAGGCGGAAGGCGGAGGGCTACAGGTAGTTTGTAGTAATCATTCGGCACCTTTCGCCCGTTGCCTGTCGCAAAAAATATGTATTTAAACTGTCACTCATATTATAGTCTCCGCTACGGGATGATGTCTGTGGAACAGCTTGTAAAGGATGCAAAAGCTGCAGGGGCTGACTGTATTGCAATGACCGACATAAACAATTCAACAGGTATCCCGGAATTTGCAGGAGTATGTGCTGAGAACGGTCTGAGGCCGGTGGCAGGGATCGAGTTCAGAAATAATAACGAGTCGGAATACATCGGCATAGCCCGCAGCAACAAAGGACTGAAGGAGCTGAATGAATTCCTTTCCGGGTGCAATTTCGAAAAAACACAAATCCCCTTTCCCGCACCGGCCTTCTCAGAATCATATATAGTCTATCTCCTGGGTAAAACTCCGGACAGAAAATTGTTTGATAATGAGCGTATAGGAATAAAGCCCGGTGAGATCAACCGGCTGGTGACACTCCCGAAATCACTCGACAGGAATGCAATGATCCTGCTGCAGCCGGTGACTTTTGAAACAAAAGACGACATCTTTATTCATAAGAGCCTCAGGGCGGTTGACAATAACATTCTATTAAGCCATCTTAAACTATCCCAGTGTGCAGGTGAGGATGAGTTCTTCAAAACTCCGGAATTTGAAAAGCAAATCTCTGAGGCAAATCCCCTGATCGCCGGTAATACGAAAAAGCTTCTGAATGATTGTTCCCTGAGCTTTGACAGGGAAACACTCAAGAACAAGAAGATCTTTTCAGCCAGCAGGTACGACGACAAGCTTCTGCTTGAAAAACTGGCCTGGGACGGAATGGTGTACAGGTACGGCAAACAGAATGCAGAAGCTAAAAGAAGAATTCAGCACGAGCTCGATATTATCGACAAGCTGGGCTTCTCCGCTTATTTTCTGATCGCATGGGACATTGTGAGGTACTCAATGGCAAGAGGATTCTACCACGTCGGACGGGGCAGCGGGGCAAATTCAATTATTGCCTATTGCCTTAAGATCACTAATGTTGACCCGATCGACCTGAACCTTTACTTCGAGAGGTTCATCAATCCCAAACGCAGCAGTCCGCCCGACTTCGACATCGATTATTCCTGGAAAGAGAGAGATGAAGTCATCGATTATATTTTCAAACGTTACGGATACCATCACACCGCTCTTCTGGGTACAATGAGCACTTTCAGGGGAAAGTCGATTGTCAGGGAACTCGGGAAGGTCCATGGACTTCCGAAGGAGGAGATCGATGCCCTGATTGATAATCCCTCAGCTGAAACCAACAGGAATCACATCACTGAAACTATCTTCAGGACAGGGCTCAGGATTGCCGACTTTCCGAACATGAGAAGCATCCATGCCGGGGGAATTCTCATCTCGGAGGAACCAATGACTTATTATACCGCCCTGGATATGCCGCCAAAAGGCTTTCCCACAACGCAATGGGACATGTATACTGCAGAGGAGATTGGCTTTGAGAAGCTTGATATCCTGAGTCAGCGCGGAATAGGCCATATAAAGGAGAGCGCTGAAATAATCATGCGCAACCAGTCAGTGGACATCGATGTCCACGCCATTCAGAAATTCAAGAATGATCCCCTTGTTAAGGAATATCTGAAAACCGGTGAGACCAAAGGATGCTTCTATATCGAGAGCCCATCAATGCGCGGCCTTCTCCAGAAGCTGAAATGTGAGGATTATCCGACGCTTGTGGCCGCAAGCTCGATCATCAGGCCGGGAGTTGCACGATCGGGAATGATGCGTGAATACATTTACAGGTTCCACAACCCGGACAAATTCGAATATATCCATCCTGTTATGAAAGAACAGCTTGAGGAGACATTCGGGGTCATGGTTTACCAGGAGGATGTCCTTAAGGTCTGCCATCATTTTGCTGGCCTCGACCTTTCAGATGCTGATACGCTTCGCCGGGCGATGAGCGGCAAATACAGGTCGAAGCAGGAAATGCAGAGAATAGTCGACAAATTCTTTTCCAACTGCCATGAGAAAGGCTACGATGAGGCGATCATAAAGGAGGTCTGGAGGCAGATCGAATCATTTGCCGGCTATTCCTTTTCGAAGGCACACTCGGCTTCATATGCGGTCGAGAGCTTTCAGAGCCTTTATCTGAAAGCGCACTTCCCGCTCGAATTCATGGTTGCAGTGATCAACAATTTCGGCGGATTCTACAGGACCTGGGTATATGTGCATGAAGCAAAAAGATACGGAGCGAATATCCAGCCTCCGTGCATAAATAAAAGCACTTACAAGACAACTATTTATAATAAAGATATTTACCTGGGATTCATTCACATACAGGGCCTGGAAGAAAGGGTGGCAAGGTCAATTGAAGAAATACGCAACAGTGAAGGACAGTTCAGTGACCTGGCTGATTTTATTGAAAGGGTATGCCCGGGGCTTGAACAGGTTATTCTGCTTATCAGGGCCGGAGCCTTCAGGTTCACCGGGAAGAAAAAAGCAGTTCTGCTCTGGGAGGCTCATATGATTATTAACAAAAGTAAAAACGAGAATACCCGGCCACTTTTTTCACAGCCGGTGAAGAACTTTACACTCCCCGATCTTGTCAACGGGGCTCTCGATGATGCCTATGATGAGATCGAACTGTTCGGCTTCCCGGTAACAATGAGCTGGTTCGATATGCTTGAGACTTCATTCCGGGGCGAGGTGATGGCACGCGACATGATAAACCATACCGGTCAGAAGGTCAGGATGATCGGACACCTCGTAACGATCAAATACATCAGAACAATCAGGGGTGACTGGATGAATTTCGGATGCTTTATCGATTCTGAAGGAAGCTTTTTCGATACAACCCATTTTTCGCAATCACTCAGGAACTATCCGTTCAGGGGAGCCGGAACTTATCTGATTATGGGCAAAATTGTCGAAGAATTCGGATATCCGTCACTTGAAGTGGAGAAGCTGGCAAAGCTGCCGGTAAAGCCGGACAAAAGGTATTAAAAGGGTATGAGGTATGGGGTATGGGGTATGGGGTACGGGTAAGGAGTGTGACGTGCCGGGAGGGTTAGTCAATCGAAAATGGTCCGGATTCATCGTCAGGTGAGTAAGAATCCTTAAAAGCAGAATCATCTGACAACCTCTCCATTTTTTTGAAACCGCTGACAACGAAGTAGAAAAATACCGGGATAAACAGTGTCAGGAGTATCTTGGAGTTACTCATGAGGATAAAGTCATATATTCCGTGGAATACGAATGGAAGGAGAAATGCCAGCGACAGGTAGAAGGTACGGTGGCTTGTGCTGAACCGCGCCAATCCGAAATAATATCCCATCACGATTCCAAACAGGGCATGTGCCGGGATTGCAGTTACCGCACGGATCAGTCCGACTCCATATCCACCTCTGAATACATAAAGCAGGTTTTCGATGGCTGCAAATCCAAGGGCAATAAATACTGCATACACGATCCCGTCAAATTTCTCATTGAAATTTTTATTTTTCCAGAAGACCAGGTAAAACGCAAGGAACTTCATACCCTCCTCTGTCAGTCCTGCCACTACAAATGCATTGTATAGTGCATATCCTATTCCTTCACGTTCCTGGTAAAATATCATGAGCAGTCTCTCAACAATAACTACAGGAAGTACTATCAAAACGCCAGCAAGCAATGCTTTTAAAAGGATCGGAAAAGGTTCTTTCTCGTACTTGTCCCGGTTATAGATATAAAATGCTATAATAATAACCGGAGCAAGCGAAACGAAGAGCAGGTTATTAAACATCAGATCAGGTATTATTAAATTCAGGATTACTCACTGGTCTGTCTTGATGCCTTCAATACACCTTTGATAGAGTGTATCTTCCTTATTATACCGTAGAGTACATCGTTGTTAGGCACAAGAATGTTCAGCATTCCCTCAAACATCCCGTCCTCCATGCTGTAATTAAAATTTCTGACAGTTACAGTATATCCGGCAATAATATCGGCAATTTTATTGGCAATTCCTATATCTGCAATCCCCGAAACTTTAATTGTAGCAAAGAATGACGGGGCATTTTTAGTTTTAGTCCATCGTGCGGCCACTATCCGGTAAGGATACCTGGCAATCATGTTATGGGCATTCGGACATCCGGTCCTGTGTATCTTTATCCCCTCTGATATTGTTACAAATCCGAATATTGAATCACCGAAAACCGGATTGCAGCATTTCGACAACTTGTAATCAAGTCCCTCCACTCTGTTCTCTATGACGAGGTAGTCAGCAAATTGTGATGGGACAACTTCCCTTATTTCCTTTTCTGCAATTGTTACTGACTGAGGAATAGGCACTGGTTGCTCTTCTTTTAACAGGGTATCCTTGATCTGAAGCAGGTCCAGCTTATCCGAAGCGATCATAAAATACAGATCCTGTGCATTTTTCAGGTTATAATGCGCGATCAGTCTCTGAATAAGCGAATCGCCATATGGTATCTTCCAGTTTTTAAGTCTTCTCATCAGGAGCTCCTTGCCATCGGATGCTGCCTGGGTCTTTTCAGCATTGAGGAACTGCTTGATTTTTGTCTTTGCTTTGCTTGAAATCACAAAGGAAAGCCAGTCCTGCTTCGGTTTCTGATTCTTTGATCTGATTATTGAAACATGATCGCCGTTCTGGAGGACATACTTTATTGTTACATTCTTCCCATTCACTTTTGCCCCTACACATGAGGCTCCTACTGCCGAATGAATGTCAAATGCAAAATCAAGGACAGTTGAACCGGCAGGCAACTGCCTGAGATCTCCTTTAGGCGTGAAAACAAAAACCTCATCGGTATATAAGCCTGACCTCACCTGGTCGAGAAACGCATCATCCTCTTTTTCAGATGATTCCAATATTTCCCTCATTCTTGAAAGCCAGGTATCAAGTCCTCCCTCCCCTTTTATGCCTTTGTATTTGAAATGAGCTGCCAGTCCTTTTTCAGCAATTTCATCCATCCTTGTTGACCTGATCTGTACCTCGACCCACTTCCCCCTGGGGCCGACAACCGTTGTATGGAGTGACTCATAGCCGTTTGACTTCGGCACCGAAATCCAGTCCCTCAGGCGGCTTGGGTTAGGCTGGTAAAGGTCTGTTACGATCGAATAAATCCTCCAGCAGTCCGACTTCTCATTTGCAGGGCTACTCTCAATAATAATACGAACTGCGAACAGGTCATAGATCTCATCAAAATCCACTCCTTGCTTTTTCATTTTCAGCATTATGGAATGGATCGATTTGGTACGGCTTTTTATTGAGTATTTAAAGCCCAGTTTATCAAGTCTTTCGCTAAGCGGGGCTGAGAACTCGCGAATAAGTCTGTTCCTTGAAGCTGTGGTCTGCTTGAGTCTGTTGTCAATGTATTCATATTGCTCTGGCTCCAGATATTTGACAGCCAGGTCTTCCAATTCCGATTTGATATTATAGTATCCGAGCCGGTGGGCCAGTGGTGCATAGAGAAAATATGTCTCGGAAGCTAGAGGCAGCCGGTCCTTTTCCGGTGCATTATCCAGATTCCTCATATAGTCGAGCCTCTCTACAAGCTTAATAAGAATGACCCTGACGTCATCGGCAAGGCTGAGGAGGAACTTCCTGAAGTTCTCTGCCTGGAAGGATGATTGCATTGAATCAATCCCGCTTATCCGGGAAAATCCATTTAGAATTTCCATCACTTTTTTCCCGAACTCCTTCTCAAGAGCATCTTTGCTTAATTCCAGCCGGTTATATGAATCATGGAGAAGCGCAGTTATGATGGAGGTTGCTCCGAGTCCCATTTCACCAGAAATGATGGTGGCAACAGAGAGGGCATGAAAAATCTCAGGTTCCCCGGTAAGTATTGAATTTCCCGAACATGCCTTTATGGCCAGATCAAGCGCGCGTCTTATCTTTTTTGTGTCTCCGGGTGTCAGCGAGCTTTTGGCGGTCCTTAGTAATTCCCGGTAGGCTTTATCTATTTTTTTTGCTTCCAACCTTAGATCTAAAAATCAAGGAAAATAAATAATCAAGCAGCCCTTGAGTAATCTGTAAAATTACTAAAATAACAAACCCGATATCAATTTGTTAAGCTGCCTGATTATTCTTTACGTTGATTCTGGTCTACTTTTTCAAGTTCTTTAAGTTCTTCAATACCAGTATCTTTTGAAAGGTTAGAAATCATTTTCAAATCAAGGTCGCCCTGAATTGAGATCAGTGTATTATCGTTAGGTCCCCCGGTAATGACCAGAAGTTCTGAAATAATATCCCCTTTCTGCTTTATCAGGAATTTCGTAACATCATCACCTTCCCTGACTGTCATAAGCTCCTCATAGGCAGACAGGTTCATCCTGCTGCTCAGCTCTTTATAAAAATTAACACTCTGGTTAAGCAGGGAGTCTTCAACTGAAAGTATCCTGATGGACTTCAGTCTCCGTACAATATCACCTCCTTCGCTGGCTTTTTCATCCTTTGGCGTGAAAAGACTTAACAGCTTGCTTGAAATAACTACAGTCGTAAATCCTTTCTTCTCTCCGTATTTATTGAACATCTCATCGATTGCATTAACCTGGGCCTGTGCTATGGAAAACAGGCAGATTGCAACAGCAGAAAGAAATATCTTCTTCATTTTTTTAATTGTTATTTTGTTTCTTATTATCAATCATATCCAAAACCTGTACAGTCCTGTTGAACTTATCAAGCTTCCGCATCTTTTCTACAAGAATCCCTTTTGATTTATTTAATTTACCGACCGGTTTCAGGGCACTGGTACCATTATTAAGCTGAACCGATACATTATAAAGGATCTTCATAGTCTCAGTATAGGCAATTTGAGGATCAGAATAAGTGTCGCGCGGACCAGGCTTATGCAAAAAGAAATAGTAAGAGCCGGCCAGAATGGCAATTCCGGCTGCTATTCCGGTTAAAATACCATACATCCTTCTTTGCCTTAATTTAAAGGATTCCCTGTCAACAGAATCAAGTGCTGATATTATCCTGCTTTCGAATTCAGGAGATGGTTCAGGTATACCTTCCGGGCCGGAGAAATACCTGAATATTTCCCTTTCTTCAGCAAGATCATCAGGAATATCCTCCCGGCTGAAAAATTCCTTCAGCAGGGTTTCTTCCGCCTCTGTGCTTTCACCATTGTAATACTTCTCAAGCAATCGTTTTATTTCCTCCTGATTCATTATAGTATTTTTTATATTCATCTCGTACCAATTTTCTTGCTCTTGATAAATTCACTCGTAAAGTATTGATATTCTGACCTTTTATTACTGCGACTTCTTCATATGAAAGTCCATCGATATCTTTCATCTGTATTAATTCCCTGTACATTTCCGGCAACTGGTCAATTATCTTATTAATCAATCCGTAAGACTCGTTTCTTTCAAGCCTTTCATGAGGGGATGGCTGAGGGTCATGCTGCAAAACCAAGTAACTTCCATCTGCAGGTCCGTAATGCTTCAGTTTCCTCAGCTGATCGATACAGTGGTTTTTCACCATTGTTACTGCCAGGGCGCTCACGCTTTCATACTCATCAAGTCTTGTGTTCATTTTCCAGAGTTTCACCAGTACTTCCTGTACTGCGTCTTCAGAACCTTGCTGATCCCTTAATATCCTGTAAGCGTGCCCGTAAAGGATCCTGCTTACATTATGTACAAATGAGTTGAAATCAGCCCTGGTCATTAATGGAGAAGGATTAATTCATTCCATGCAAAGTTAAGCACATATTCAATCAGTTAAGATCTGTCAGCGAATCTAAATGGTGATCCTCCCTGACGTCTGATGAAAATTCCTTTGCATCGTTTATATTCATCTGACCTTTTACCTGTATTATTAAATTGTCCTCTCCTCCCCCGATCAGCAGAAATTCCCTGATTACATTGCCGTCGCTGCGAACAAGCATTCTCAGATCCTCGTCCGAATCTTTTACTCTCATAAATTCTTCGTAATCTTTCAGATTCAGGTCCTTCATTACAGCATCATAAAAGTTCTCTGTTTTCATATTCTCGTCCTCCTGGGCAAGTATACGGATCTCGGTCACCTTAGCCATCCAGCGATCCTTGTTCATGTTATTGTCACACGACCGGAAAAGCTTTAAAAGATTGCCATTAATTGTCAGGGATACAAATCCCTGACTATCTGAATACTTGTTGAACAGGGCATCGATTGATCTCTGGCCGTATACGAGTGACATCGAAGCTGATAAGAATAAAACTCCAAGAATTTTTTTCATAGCTGATAAATTAAAAGATTAAACATTGGTCATTTACCAGCATGACGTATATGAGGCAAACTCATTACAAAAAATGGATGAAAAAATTGAAGCCTGCTGCGGAAAGTCTGGGAACTCTATTTGAGTGGGGATTTTGGTTCCCGGGCCATTTCAAAATAGTAGCTCCAGTCTACTAAAGTCGGTGTTATGCGCTGGAAAAGAGCCGTAAGCTTGCCGCTCCATGTAAGCAGCTTGTTCCTTTTCTTCTTTCTGATGCCTTTAAGGATCGATTTTGCGACATACTCAGGAGACATCATATGATCCTCTGCTCGTGGTGACTCTCCCTGTTCTGTCCCGTCAGCGGTCAGAGCATGTTTCCTGATATCGGAAGATGTGAAACCAGGAGCAATTATCATTACATGCAAACCTTTTTTAAGGTTTTCTATTCTTATTGTCTCAAGGAAACCGTGTATAGCAAATTTCGAAGCCGAATATCCGGTGCGGCCCGGAAGCCCGTGAAAACCTGCGACAGATGATACTCCAACGAGTGAACCCCTGTTCCTGACAAGATAAGGCAAAGCATATTTTGTACAATAAACCGTTCCCCAGAAATTTACATCCATCAGACGGTGAATGACCTTAAGATCAACATCATCAAATAGTGATCTCATTGAAAGCCCTGCATTATTTACAAGGATATCAATGGTCCCGAATTCTGAAATAGCTTTCTCAATAAATCTCTTGCAATCCTCTTCGACTGAGACATCAGTTTTTATATAACAGGCCTGACCACCTTCAGCTATGATTTCACTAACGATTCTTGCCAGCTTTTCTTCAGACCTTGCGCCAAGCACGACCTTGCTGCCATGAAGGGCAAATTCACGTGCGGCCGCCTCTCCGATCCCTGAAGAAGCACCGGTTATGAGAACCACCTTATCTTTAAATTTGTCTTTCATTTATGGTAATTATGTTGAGAAAGACCGGAACCAAAATTAGTAAATCTATTTTTTCTGAAATGTTCTCCTATTTTGGAAATGAGAGGGCCAAAAATGGGGTTTATTTCTTGCAATAAACTAATTTTGTTCTATATTTGCACCGCAAAAATTGAGAGCAATTTTCAGCAGCTCATCCCGTCCCGATAGCTATCGGGAGCGATCGGGAGGTAGAGCATCCCGCATTGCGGGAGGGTTCTGGGTTCGAATGAAAAATAAGGTTGAAATTGATTCAGTAGCTCAGCTGGTAGAGCACATCCCTTTTAAGGATGGGGTCCTGGGTTCGATTCCCAGCTGGATCACAA
>JAUZNW010000033.1 GCA_030706785.1 Bacteroidota bacterium
AGCTCCTCATTTGTGATCTCTGATGAAGGATGATAATGAAGATGCCTGTTCACGCAGGCAAATGTCTTTATATGGGCTGAGATTGTCCCAACATCGTGCGATACCATCAGAATAGCCATTCTGTCATTGAGCACCCTGAGCTTATCATAGAAATCCGCTTCAAAATTGGCATCGACAAAATTACCTGGCTCATCGAGAAGCAGCAGCCTTGGATCACCAATTATTGCACGTCCCAGGAAAACCCTCTGAAGCTGTCCCCCTGAAAGTTCGGTGAGTGATGACTCGGTAAGCTCTGAAAGTCCTAGCTCCCCGATCACCTCACCAGCTTTTCGCTTGTCTGCCCCCGTCATCCTGGAAACCAATCCTTTGCGGATCATTAATCCGGAAAGTACTACGTCTTTTACAGTCACGGGGTAGTTTACATCTCCGGTTGAAATCTGCGGAAGGTAGCCTATCTTGCTGGAACTTTGAAGCTCCTGGCTGTAAGTCAGTTTGCCGTTTAACGGCTTTAAAAGCCCGAGTATTACTTTCAGCAAGGTTGTTTTCCCGCCACCGTTGGGGCCTATCACACCAATGAAATCATTGTCAAAGACTTTAAAATCAACATCCTCTAGCACGATATTCGTCCCATAGGATGCTGACAGTGATTTCATTTCCAACAAGCAGGTTGCCATCCGTGAATCAGTTCAGATTATTTGTAAAGCTCTCTTTCAGGATATTGATTATATCAACTGTCGACTTGTACCAGTCTTCGGATAAAGGATCAATGATTACCACCTTTGCACCTGTTTCATCAGCGATTGATCTTGCATTTTTCGTATCATATTCACGCTGGACAAGAATTATCTTCAGGTTTTCCTTCCTTGCACGGTCAGTAAGCTCAATCAGCCTGGAAGGAGTCGGCTCTTTCCCCTCAAATTCAACTGCAATCTCTTCAAACCCGTAATCCCGGGCAAGGTATGCAAGGTTGGGATGGTATATCATGAAGGATTTCCCGTGGCCAATGGATGAGAGTTCTTTCGCCTTAGCATCTGCATCTGTTATCTTCTCCTTCAGAACATTGAAATTCTTCTCATAAGCCGTTCTGTTTCCGGGATCAAGTTCAGACAGAAGATCCTCCACGGCTTCAGCTATTTTAAATGCACAAACGGGCGAAACCCAGAAATGCGGATCAGCTCCTTCAACCTCGCCGCCATCATGGCGATGCCCCGAGACGATAGGTTCTATCTTATCTCCCAGGGAAAGCCTTTTCATTGTCCTGTTCATTTCGTAGAAGCGGTCAAGCCACGTCATCTCGAAGCCCAGGAAGCCGTCGCTGATATATGCGACCGACTTCCGCAATTGATTTATCTGATCAGGGAAAGGCTCATAAATATGAGGATTGGCCCCTGCCGGAACCATTACATTTACTGTGAAATTTTTTCCGGCAATTCCTTCAACAAAATATTTGAACGGGGGGATGCTGACTGTGATTATCCTGCCTGGAGGTTCCGTGCCGCGTCCGCACGAAATGAGTGAAACAAGAAAAAACAGGCGGAAAAATCTTTTCATCAGGTATTTTCTCAGAATGGTACAAAATTAACACATAACACCTTAAAAGGTTTAGGTATTGCAAATAAAATATAATGACCTATTTTTGGATAAGATTTTATCACAAACCTGTCTGAAAATAATAAACCATCAAACAACGATGAAAAAATACCGGGGCATTATTGCCGCACTGATAGTGTTGCTGCAACCTTTGCATCTTGCCGGGCAGAAACAGTATACAAGTTACAAAGAGTTGTCGGCTGAAATCAATCAACTCGGAAAGCTTTATCCCGGCCTGTGCGCTGTTAAGTCCCTTGCCAGGACTGGCAGCGGTAAAGATGTCTGGCTTATATCGATCGGTTCAGAACCAAGGGACAGCAAGCCAGGTGTCGCAATTGTGGGAGGAGTTGACGGCAGTTATCTCCTTGGAAGGGAGCTTGCTGTCGGATTTGCAGAAAGGATACTTAAGAATGCCACTGAAAAGAATGTAAAAGAGCTTCTGGACAAGCTAACATTCTACGTTCTGCCTGATGTCAGTCCTGATGAATCGGACCAATATTTTTCAAAGCCTCAATATGAGAGAAGCCTTAATTCGAGGTCTGTCGACGATGACAGGGATTTCAAAGCCGATGAGGATCCCTGCGAAGACCTGAATAATGATGGCTTCATTTCCCTCATTCGCATAAAGGATCCCGCAGGTAAGTACATTGAAAGTGAGGAAGATAATAGAATAATGGTGGAAGCTGATATTTCAAAGGGACAAACAGGGGAGTACCTTGTTTATACTGAAGGTATTGATAACGATAAGGATGGCAGTTTCAATGAAGACGGGCCGGGAGGAGTATCATTCAACCGCAACTTTACATTCAACTATGAGGAGTTCGGCAAAGGAAGCGGACTTTATCCGGTCTCAGAGCCTGAATCAGGGGCTGTAGCTGATTTCCTTTTTGACAGGTTCAATGTCTATGCGGTTTTCACATTTGGTCCCCAGGATAACCTCGGGCAGCCTGTGAAGGCTTCAGAACGACAGACCACCGGGCCGGGTCCGTCCCAGCCACAGGGCCAGCAGCAAGGTCCGCCACAGGGACCACCTCAGGGACAGATGATCAGGGAAAGAAGTATAATCACGGCAATACTTAAATCTGATGAACCGGTAAATAAACTTGTATCCGACAAGTACCATGAAATAACAAGGCTCAAAGGATCACCTGTGTCCGTTACCAGCCCCGGGAACTTTGCTGACTGGGCTTATTTTCATTACGGCCGGTATAGCTTCACAACTCCCGGGTGGTGGTATCCGGTTGAAAAGGGGAAGAATGCCGAGGCAGCCTTCCTTAAATATGCAGAGAAAAACGAAATGAAGGATGCCTTCATCCCCTGGACTGAAATTTCCCATCCTGATTTTCCGGAAAAAAAGACTGAGGTCGGCGGATTGAAGCCATTCGTAATCCACAATCCGCCTGCAGACTCCCTTGAGAGCATAATCAGTAATCATTACAGGTTCATTACTGAAGTCGCATCCATGCATCCGGATCTTGAATTCCTGGATGTAAAGGTTGAGAATGCCGGTGAAAATATATTTAGGCTTACACTCAAGGTACACAACAAGGGGATCTTTGCGACCTGTGCAGAAATCGGGGATCAGTTCATATGGACCCGTATCATGAGAATAACCCTTGATCCTTCAGGTAACCAGAAGATTGAAAGCGGACAGAAGGTTCAAAGGATACAACGGCTCCTTGGTGATGAAACAGCGGAATTTACCTGGCTCATTTCCGGCAGGGGTTCCGTCCAGGTAACGGCAGGCGCAGCAAATGTCGGGATCATTACAACCAGAGTTGACCTGAAATAATAAAAGAAAACGAAACTGTCATGAAAAAATATTTTACATGCCTTCTGACTGTCGGTCTGGTTCTTGCCTACCGGCTGCCTGTTTCATCTCAGAACGCCGAGTTGTTTTTCAAGGCTGCTGGATCTCCCGCAAATCCCAAAGTGCAGGCTTCCTGGAATAAATATTATACCTATGACGGCATTACGGAGCTTTGCAGGAACCTGGCAAAGTCATACCCTAACCTGGTAACTATGGAATCAGCAGGTAAATCCTATAAGGGAAGAGATATTATTGCCCTGACAATCACAGATAAGAATATTGGTAAACCTGATTATAAACCGGGATTTTATATCGACGGCAATATCCATTCCAACGAGATCCAGGGCACTGAAATGGCACTTTATACTGCATGGTATCTGTGCGAAATGTACAATGAGAACAAATTCATCAGTGATCTTCTGAAGGATAAGGTCTTCTATATTTTGCCAACCATTAATCCTGATGCCAGACAATATTTCATGGATGAACCGAATACTGCAAGCTCACCCAGATCAGGGCTCGTGCCTATGGACAATGATCGTGACGGGCTTTATGATGAGGACCCGCCTGACGACCTCAACCATGACGGTATAATTTCGATGATGCGGAGAAAAAGCCCCTTTGGTACTTACAATACCGATCCTTCAGATCCGAGAAAAATGGTAAGGGTTGCTCCGGGCGAAAAAGGTGAATATGAACTGCTTGGGCTGGAAGGTATTGACAATGATGGTGATGGCCTGGTCAATGAAGACGGAGTTGGAGGCTATGATCCAAACCGTGATTACGGATTTAACTGGGAGCCGGCCTACATTCAGCAGGGCTCAGGGAAATATCCATTTTCATTCCCCGAGAACCAGGCTGTCCGCGATTTCAGCATGAAGCACAGGAATATAACAGGAGCCCAGTCGTTCCATAATTCCGGAGGGCTGATATTAAGGGGGCCATCAATCAGGGGAGGCGGCGCTGAGGTCTTTACTCACACCGATGAGAATGTTATTAATTCAATTGGGCTGAAAGGCCAGAAGATCATAGCCGGGTATAAGTTTATTATCATCTGGAAGGACATGTATCCGGTTTATGGCGGTGAGCTTGACTGGTGGTACGGGGCGATAGGTAGCTATGTTTTTTCAAATGAGCTGTGGAATGACTATCTCATGTACAATGACACAACTGCCGCTGACTCTTATGAATTTGACAGGCTTCTCCTGTTTGAGGATGCATTTGTCCCGTGGCAGGAGGTCGATCATCCTGTATACGGGAAGGTTGAAGTAGGTGGATTTAACAAGAATTTCGGCCGTATCCACCCGGGATTTCTGCTGGAGAGCGACGCTCACCGGAACGCAGCGTTCTGCATTTACAATGCATGGGTTACTCCAAAGCTGGAGGTCAGGGATGTAAAGGTAAAAAGTATCGCCGGGGGACTTAAGGAGGTCACAGCAACAATTGTGAACAGCCAGCTTATGCCGACCCATTCCGGAACAAACCTGAAATACAGGATTGATCCGCCAGATTATGTTTATATAGATGGTGGAAAGGTAATTGCCGGAATGCTGGTAATTGACAAGGACAGGAACATTACCCGGGAGCAAAAGGATAATCCTCAGAGGCTGGAAGTCCTGAATATCGATGGGTACCAGCATGTCGACCTGAAATGGATAGTCAGGGACGGGAATAAGTTCACGGTACGGGTTGAAAGTGTAAAAGGAGGCCGGGCATCCGGCCAGTCAAAATAGAAAAAGAGGCTGGTACCCCATCCAGCCTCTTCTGTCCAGGGAATGAAAAACTAATACGTCTGAAGAGAGATTTTGAAATAACCTGTTGCCTTCGAAGCGTTTATCTGGAATTTCCACGCGCCTGCCTTGTCCTTGTTCTCTTCTTCAGAAATTGTAAATGATTTTCTCCAGTTCAGATTGCCGAATTCATCGATCAGTATATCGGAATAGGTTTTACCGTTGGGCATGACTATCTTTATCCGGATCTCACCCGATTTGCAGTCTCCGTTTACCGACATTACCACCGTATTTGATGCAGGTTCCACGTCAAATGTGTAATCCCTTGTAAACGAACCTTCCTTCATGGATTTGCTGAAGTCCCATGTTGTATGGTTATCATTGTCACCAAAGCCATGCCATACAAATGGTTCGACCCCCGGTGAGATCAAGAATGGTTCACCATTAAAGTAACCTCTGTCGCCATTGCCTTTAAAAACCTTCACCATATCCTTATACTTAGATGCAGCTTCAACCTGCTTCTGTGCTTCTTTCATTGCGTCCTCAACTGCAGCTTTCTGGTCTTCCATGGCATTAATCTGCTCTTGCTTCATTTTTTCAAGCTCTTTTTTCTGCTGAGTGATCTCTTCCTGCATCTTCAGCTCCTTTTCCTTTTCTTCCTTGGATTTTTCCTGTGAAGCTGCCGGTTGAAACGAGGAAATAACAGAGACGAGGAAGATTGCCGTTAAAATTAAAACTATCCTTTTCATGACTACCCTTTTTTAATTACCTGTGTCAAAGATAATGCCGGGAAGAGTATCCTATTGTTAACACCGGGTTAACGTTGGGTTAATGTTAGACAGTCCGCGTAACGAATTGATAAATTGAATACTTTTGAAAAAGCAAATTGCAATTTATGAAAATAAGGAATACAATACTTGCACTCGGTATTTTCTCTATTTTAATACTCGTTGCTGCTCAGCTCATAATTATAAGAGGTATCTGGAATCAAAAGGACGAATTATTTAACCTCAGGTACAGGCTGTTTTCACAGGATGCACTTTCGAGGATGAACCGTATCTGGTCTACTGACGGATTTGATACTGCCAGGTTTCTGATCAGCAGGAAAAGCCAGTATATTTTGAGTGACACGTCCATGATCAAAGGTGATTCGCTAAGCTCACAATCACGGCAGGATCTTATTGATTATGTGAAAAAAGTGTTATATATGGAGGAAGATGTTTCACAATTCCTTTCCAAAGAGTTTGAAAGAATGGGTATTGATAAGAACTTCAAACCGAAGATCGTTGTTAACCGCTTTGAGCTCATTAACCAGGATCAGACAATCCCTGTCTATCTGAGCCCGGAGTTTGCCAAGCGGAGGCAGCCCCGTCCGGGTGAAGGGAGGCCCCAGAGGGGAACAAGACCTGTGATGAGGCAGCCTGGACGAACATCCGAGATACTTGTCTGGGGAGGGAGAAACGAGAACAATTATTACAGGCTCGATTTCGATTATATCATCGATTTCAAGGACAAGCAGAAAGTAGTGTTAAAGGAAACGGCAGCCTCGCTGGGACTCAGTCTTTTCAGCATCCTTGTTGTTGTATCACTTTTCCTGGTCACCTACAGGAACCTTATGGAAGAGAAAAGGTTATCGAACCTGAAAACCGATTTCATCAATAACATGACACACGAGCTGAAAACGCCGCTGTCAACAATCACAGTTGCAGGAAGGACCCTCGAAATGCCTCAGATAAGGTCAAACGATGAGAAAATCCTGGAAACCGCAAAACTGATCGGAAAGCAGAGCATCCATCTGAACCAGCTAATCAACATGATCCTTGAAATAAGCATGTGGGAAAGGACTCAGTTCCAGATCGATAAGAAAAAGGTGAAGATAGAGGAAATTATGCACGACATTGTCGTAAGCTTTAAGACCGGTTGTGGTAATTGTGCTGAGCTAAGCCAGAAATACAATTTCAACGGCATATCGGTCGATCTCGACATCGTTTATTTTACGACCCTGGTCAACAACCTGCTTTCGAATGCAGTAAAATATTCGGATAAGGATCCTGTCATTAATATTGAAGGTTATACTGAAGATAATAAAGCAGTTATAAAAGTAGCTGATAATGGTATTGGCATCAGCAAGGCTGATCAGAAACATATTTTTGACAAGTTCTACAGGGCTTCGACAGGAAATATCCACAAGTATAAAGGACTTGGGCTTGGCCTGTATTACGTGAAGAAAATAGCCGAGGCCCATGGAGGAGACGTGACTGTCAGCAGTAAACCGGGAAAAGGTAGTATATTTACAGTAACAATACCCTACTAAGAAATCAGGTAATGAAAGTACTACTAGCAGAAGACGACAGGGACTTCGGCAATATCCTGTCGCAGTATATTAATATCAGCGGCTATGAAGTAACCCTTGCCCGCGACGGGAAGGAGGCATGGGAAGTCTTCAGCCAGTCAAAACCAGACATCTGCGTGCTCGATGTAATGATGCCCGAGATGGATGGTTTTACGCTTGCTGAAAAGATTAAGGATGTACAGCCTGACATACCCATTATTTTTCTTACCGCTAAAAGCCTGAAGGAGGATATTGTCAGGGGATTGAAAATAGGCGCAGACGACTATATTACAAAGCCTTTTGATCCGGAAGTTCTGATCCTGAGAATTGGGAATATCCTTAAAAGAGCATATTCATCAATGAATGATGAATACAAGATATCAAACACGGTCCTTAAATTCAACACCCTCGAACTCTTCTGCGGGAAGACAAAGGAAAAGCTCACCCTTAAGGAAGCACAGCTTCTTAAATATTTTATTATAAACAAGAATAAGATCCTGGCCAGGGAGGATATCCTTACCGAGATATGGGGTGAAGATGACTATTTCCTTGGAAGAAGCATGGATGTATTTATCTCCAGGTTGAGAAAATACATTTCAGAAGACAAGAATATCGATATACGCACCGTAAGGGGAACAGGCTTTATACTCGAGGAATTAAAGCCAGGAGAGGAGTTCCATAAAGAGGAGGAGTAACCTCATCTCCCCACCACTTCCTTCACCTTATTGTAAAGCTCATCACCCCTCAGGTCTCTGGCTATTATTGTACCATTCTGGTCGAGCAGGAAATTAGCCGGAATAGAGTTCACGGCGTATAACCTTGCAGCGGCATTATCCCATTCCTGAAGGTCAGAAACCTGTGTCCATGTCAGATGGTCGTCATTTATAGCCTGTACCCACTCATCCCTTCTCCGGTCGAGCGAAACGCCAAAGACGTCAAAACCTTTCTTGCTGAATTCCTTGTAAATCCTGACAACGTTGGGATTTTCCCTCCGGCACGGCCCGCACCATCCTGCCCAGAAATCAATAAGCAGGAGCTTTGAGCCTACCTTTGAGTAAAGGGATACCTGCTTGCCTTCGGGATCATTAAGTGTAAAATCAGGAGCTTTCTGGCCTACGCTTACAGTCTTCATTTTCCCGGCACGCTCCTTCAGCTCCTTTATCAACGGGGTATTGGCAACTGCTGTGTCCAGTCCATTTAGGTATAATTCAAGCTCCGAACCATCCATATCCATGCTGAGGCCGGCCAGGATGTAGGGTGTGACATATGAGGCAGGATGATTCTTCACGAAATCCTTTTGTAATTGTATCATCTCCTTATCTATACCGGCTGCTTCCTTCCGAATTGCGGAGACTCTGGCAGTATCATTGTTCTGCCTGGCAAACTGGAAATCCTCATTAAGTTTTGAATATTTCTCACTTAATGGTTTGTTTGAATCACGAAAAGCATTGTACTCATCCTGGGTCCTGGATCCTGTAATCTTTGCGGCATCCAATGAATCTAGACTACCTGTGATCGTTATTTCAGAATTTTCAAGATAGAATGAAGTCCTGTCCCTGGTATTTTTTGCATTAAGTATTACCATCTCGGGATACCTGACCGGGCCACCTTTCATTTTAAATATGCCCTTGCGGGCAACAGCTGAATCAAGCGTAACATATTGGCCTGATACCCTCTCCTGCAGCAGGAATGTTAAACTGTCAGCACCTTTTATATTACCTGTAATTACATAATGAGGCCCTTTGGAGCAGGCCGAAAATAGTATTGCTTGTGCAAGAAGCAGATAAGATAATTTCTTCATATTTGTCAGCTTTTGAAAATGACTTTCCTGAATTATGATCAGCAAAGATAAGAATTAATGTTGATCAGGCTTATTTCCCGGTATAAACCTTCAGAAGCTCCATGGCAGCTCTGTATGAGGTCACTGTTCCGTCACGAAGCTTTTGCTCAAGCATGGGGATCAGTGCCTTAACTTCTTCATTCCCGTAAAAAGAATTATTAAGATGTTCAGATATGGTGTCATTCATCCTGATGACTGCCTGCTGTTTCCTTACCTCTTCAAAATAACCCGACTCCCTCGAATGCCTTATATAACTGCCGATGATTTCCCATAGTTCCTTTATGCCGGTACCATAGAGCGCTGAACATGTTACGACCACCGGCTTCCATCCTGATTTAACCGGGGGGAACAGATTCAGGGCACTCTGAAAGAGGCCCCTGGCGGTCTCAGCCTGCGTCTTGTTAGTCCCGTCGGCCTTTGTAATAGCAATCGTATCCGCCATTTCGATTATACCCCTTTTTATTCCCTGGAGTTCATCACCTGCACCAGCAAGCATCAGGAGAAGAAAGAAATCCACCATTGTTCTGACAGCAGTTTCAGACTGGCCAACCCCAACGGTTTCCACAAGTATAGTGTCGAAACCGGCTGCTTCGCATAAAATTATTGTTTCCCTGGTCTTCCTTGCAACCCCGCCCAGCGTTCCGGCTGACGGAGAAGGCCTTATAAAAGCCTCCGGATGAACACTCAGCCTTTCCATTCTTGTTTTATCCCCGAGAATGCTGCCCCTGGTCTGTTCACTGCTTGGATCAACCGTCAGGACAGCAAGCTTCCTTCCATGATCTGTCGCATAAAGCCCGAAAGCTTCAATGAATGTGCTCTTGCCTGCACCTGGCACACCTGTAATGCCAATTCTTACTGACCCGGAGCTGTAGGGAAGGCATTTCTCGATTATTTCCTGGGCCACATCATAATGTTCGGGAAGGGAGCTTTCAATTAGGGTTATCGCCTGGCTCAGGACGGTCCTGTTGCCCGAAGTAATACCGGAAACATACTCATCGGTCGAATATTTCTTTTTCTTTTTCCGTCCTCCCTTTGAAACACTGGGATTAATGTTTGGCGGCTGGATTATTCCATCCTGAATTTTCAGTGCACTTCTGAAACCTTCTTTTTCTTCCATCTTATCGGTTGTCTGATCCCAAAAATAAGAAAAGGGTGTCATATTTTTCAATAGCACCCTTCCTGATATCTGTATCGGGTTATCTGAATCTCCCTAATTCTTGGCTGCTCCCTGGTCAACGTCTGCAGTCAGCATAAGTACAACTTCCGAATTCTTAGGATCATTGGTATTGACATATATTGCCTTGGTAACCTTTCCAGTGTAGCTTCCGGAGTTGAATGTAGCCTTGATTGAACCCGATTCTCCCGGTTTGATCGCCTGACCCTGGGTTCCCTGCTGAACAGCAGTGCATCCGCAGGATGCCCTTATGTTTCTGATGATAAGATCCCTCTTACCTGTATTCGTGAACTTGAATTCAACATTATTGGCAGTCGATCCTGCGATCTTACCAAGGTCGACTGTTGTGGATTCGACAGTGAAAACCGGGGCATTTGCCAGTTCTTCCTTTGATAGACCGGAGAAATCTTCGACCAGGTTTGCCGAAACATAATAATATACTGTCTGTTGAACCTCGCCATTGGTGACTATCTTTATCATGTCGCTTACATTACCCCAAGCCGGATTCTTGGTGGCATCATATGTGCCTTCAACAATTCCTTTCTGCCCGGGTTTCAGTGTCTCCGGATTTGCCTTAAGCGTAAGATATGAAGGTACATTATCAAAAGTAAGCTTGGCAGGAGCTGAAGAAGTATTTATTACCTGCATAACTCTGATCTTTTTTTCGTTCTTTTTTACATTGGTAAAAGCAAGGTGATTGCTTTCAAACCTTACCGGCCCGACCGGAAATGTAAAGAGCTCTTCCACAGTTTTTTCATGCGGTATCACCTCCCCCTTGATGACAAGGACCATCACCTCGGGTTTTGAATTTGTATAGACCGACAGAGTTTTATTGAACGGCCCCGGACGGTTTGCAGGGTCATAAATGGCAGTGATTTTGCCGGTGCCTTTCGGAGGGATCGGGTTTTTTGTCCAATCAGGCGTTGTGCAGCCGCACGAGGCAACTATGTTCTGAATAACCAGAGGCTGATCACCGGTGTTCGTTACAGAAAAATCGTACGTTTGCCTGCCGGCTTCCTCCTTGAATTTACCGAAATCATGCTCAGAGGACGAAACTTTCATTACGGGCTGGGACCATACCATAACACCGCCAAGGAGAACAGACAAGATCAAGAATAACCTTTTCATTTCAATGTTTTTTTGTGTACAAATTTCAAAATTTTTACCTGTCGAAAGAATTCAAATTAAAACGCCGATTCATAGCGTTTATTTGGAACACGTTGACTTTTTGTAAAACAAATAGCGCGCCAGAGTTGTTTCCATATTGCTTCCGGGCAAAATTAATAAAGTTTGATTTTCTTACTTCTTTTTAATAAAGAATATCTTAGTTTTGCTCTCTGGCCAGAGTTATTTGGAACAAAATTTGAGGGCAATATATCCGTTCCCGTCTCTGGAGATCGTTAGCATTGATAATGAAAAAGAAATTTAAACTGAGCTTAACCCTGATCGTGTTCATGATTTTCCCCATTGCGGAAGGTCAGTTCTATAATGGGCATCAGATGACATTCGGGAAGAACAGGGTTCAGTATTATGATTTCTACTGGCAGTTTTACAGATTTGAGAATTTTGATTGCTATTTCAATGAATTCGGTCGTGACATTGCCCAGTTTACCGCCCAGTTTGCCAGCAAAAAGCTCGAGGAGATCGAGGATTATTTCGATTATACCCTCGAGAAGAGGATAATCTTCATCATCTACAACAAGAACAATGAATACAGGCAGTCAAATATAGGGCTGACGACCTTCGATGAGGAGACATACAACACAGGCGGATTCAGCAGGATCATAAAGAACAAGGTAATGCTCTTTTACGAGGGTGACCATGAGGCTTACGAAAAGCAGATCGCGGCCTCAATCACCGAGGTGATAATAAATGAGATGCTTTATAATGCCGAATTCAAGGACCGCATAACAAGCTCATCACAGATATATCTCCCTGACTGGTACCTTAAGGGACTTGTCAATTATGTCGCTGACGGATGGGATTTTGAAGTTGAAAACAGGGTCAAGGATGGGATAAAATCAGGCAAGTATAAGAATATCAGTCATCTCGAGTATGATGATGCCATATATGCAGGACAGTCGTTCTGGAGATTCATTGGAAGAAAATACGGCGATGCCCTTATACCTAATATTATATATCTGACTAAGATCTACAAAAATATTGACGATGGTTTCCTGTATGTACTGGGGGTTAAGCTGAAAGAACTCCTGAAAGAATGGAGAGAATACTACAAACAGGAATATTCATCTGACAAGCAGCAGCCAAACGATGAAAATAATGTCCTTAAAAAATCAAAAAAGGAGCAGATCTATCAGCAGGTGAAGGTCAGTCCTGACGGCAGGTACATCTCTTATGTCACAAATGACTGGGGCAGGAAGAAAGTATGGCTTTATGATAAAACGACCGGTAAGATAAAGGCGATATTCAGAGCTGAACCAAAATACGAACATAAAACTGATAATACATATCCTGTAATAGGCTGGCATCCAACCAGCAAGATCCTGACATTCATTAATGAAGAGAAAGCCGGAATGGTTATTTACTTCTACAGGACCGACGAGAAAAAAACTGAGAAGAGGAATTTCCTGTACTTTGATAAAGTCCTTGACTTTTCTTATTCACCTGAAGGGAGCAGGATTGTAATCTCAGCAGTTAAAGATGGCATAACGGACATCTACATACACACAATCTCATCAGGTACAAATGAGCAAATAACAAGGGATGTGGCCGATGACCTGAATCCCTCATTCCTGAAGGATTCTCCGAATGAGATTATCTTTTCATCGAACCGTCTCTCTGATACCCTTCTGAATAACGGTGACCCTTTTGAAAGGATATCTCCGATCTTTGACCTTTTCACTTATAATGTCGAGAAGAAGAACAATATTCTTACCCGCCTCTCGGAAGGTCAGTATGCAAGCAGGTACCAGGCATCGGAAACAGGCGCTAACAGATTTTCATATATTGGTGACAACAACGGTGTCCTGAACAGGTATAATGCTGTATTTGACAGTTCAATAAGCTATATCGACACAACCACCCATTACAGGTACTTTATTAATTCCATCCCCGTTACAAATTATGACAGGAATATTCTTGATCATTCGGTGCTTAATCCTTCCGATACATACGGGGAGGTGATCTTCCAGAACGGGAAATACAAGGTAAGGAAGGGTGAGGTGAATGAAATGAAACGAATTCCGGATAATGAGATTATAAAAACCAATTTCAGGAAGGAACTTGATAAGAAATATCATAAAGCTGACAGTGTTGAACGGATAAGAAAATGGCTTGTAGAAGAAGATAAAAGGCGAAGGGATACCCTTAAGAAGCCACTGTATGAATATTATGTTAAAAATGAGCCGATCAATATAAACCACTATATTTTCGAAAAGGAAAAGCAGAACTATTATGACCAGCTGTGGCGGAAAAATTACATGGATATCGACCTTGATACGGGAAAAATAGCTCTCCCTCTCATCAGGATATATGAAACATCATTTTACAACAATTATATCGCTAACCAGATCGACTTTACCTTCCTTAACAACTCATACCAGGTCTTTAACGGAGGAGCAGACTATTTCAACCCGGGCATAAATATGCTTACAAGGTTCGGCATCCTTGACCTGTTAGAGGATTACAGGATAACTGCCGGTTTCAGGTTCTCGGGTAATTTCGACAGCAACGAGTACCTGCTGAGCGTTGAAAACCTTAAAGGGAAATTCGATAAACAGTTCATTTTCTACAGGCAGGCGTATTTCAGCAGCGACGAGGCCGGTGATCTTTTCAAGACACATACCCATAACGTTTATATCTCATATGCCAAACCGATAACACCTGTATTTGCCCTTAAGGGAACCCTGTCGTACAGGTACGACCGGCAAGTGACACTATCGCAGGATCTGATTTCCCTTAAGGCCCCTACCATAAACAAACACTGTGTAAGCCTTTAGGCTGAAGCCATTTTTGACAATACCCGGAAACGTACTGTTAATATTTATTACGGGACAAGATTCAAGATCTTTGGTGAATACTACAGGCAGATCACCAAAAATCGGACCGATATGTTCGTTGTCGGCGGGGATTTCAGGCACTATACAAAGATATCCCGTGAGCTTATCTGGGCAAACCGTTTTGCAGCCAGCACTTCTTTCGGACCAACAAAACTGGTATATTATCTTGGCGGAGTTGACAACTGGATGGGATATCTTTTTAATAAATATCCGATGTTCAATACCTCTGTTCCGGTAAGTCCGAAAGAAAACTATGGCTTCCAGGCCATTGCAACAAATCTCAGAGGTTTCACACAGAACGTAAGGAACGGCAATAGTTTCGCATTGATCAACAGTGAATTAAGGTGGCCTTTCATCAGGTATTTTGCCGGGCATCCGTTAAAGTCGAATTTCCTCAACAGTCTCCAGGTAGTTGGATTCGGGGATATCGGGACAGCCTGGGCCGGTCCCAGCCCGTGGGCCGGAGAGAATGCTTATGATACAAAGATCTACAGGAACGGTCCGGTCTCAGTTACCCTCGATTCGAACAGAAAGCCTATTGTTGCAGGTTTCGGGGCAGGACTAAGGGCACAGCTTATGGGATACTTTATCAGGGCCGACTGGGCGTGGGGTATTGAAAACAATTATATAATGCCGAGGATCTTCTACCTGTCATTCAGCCTTGATTTTTAGTATTATATACCCCCTTCCCCCTAAAGAGAGTCTGTTATTAATTACGTAATTAACTACGTAAATGTTTAACGCTCTGTTGGTTCTTAAAATATTTAATTGATTTTTATACAGCTTTAACAGGCTTCTTAAGACCATATCTGAGAATAATTCAGAAATGGTACAATTATTGAAAAGATTCTTTTTCAATTAGAAAATTTAGAATAAGTTTGCACAATTATTATTAACAAAACAAAGGAGAATTATCATGGCTTATAAAATTAGTGAAGATTGTACTGCTTGCGGAACATGTATAGATGAATGTCCTGTTGAAGCAATATCAGAAGGTGACATCTATAAAATTGATCCCGACGTTTGCACCGATTGCGGGGCATGCGCCGACGTATGTCCGGTTGAGGCTATTCATCCGGAACAATAGTATTACAACTAGAAGGAATGAAAAAGGGGCTGATCCGGCCCTTTTTTTATTGCGGATTATACCTCGCTTTCTCAAGTATTTCCTGGATATCGGTCTTATCCATCAGCTCCTTAAGCTTAGTGCCCGGATTCTTCTTCATATATGACTCCACGATCCGGAAGCCGATCCAGGCTGCCGCTCTTCCGGGAGATTCATTTGTAAAGTAGGTTGAGAATGGCGCCTCCCCCAGCAATTTTCTTATTATAAACTGATCAGTTTTAAAGATCAGGTTGTTTTCGACAAGATACTGCCACATCTGTGCTTCATTGTTCCTGCAGAATTTCATCTGCGACGCGGTAAAACCAAATATTATTTCGTCTGGAGTCTCCGGCAGCATGGATTTTTCAAAGTACCTTAGCTTCCCCTGATGGATCATTTCTGCAAGGACATTGTCGGCGCCATATTTCATTGAGGAAAAATCCCACTCTGATGCTCCCCAGCCATACATGCAGTCTGGCACAACATACTGAGGTGTCATTCTCGCGGCTATATAACTATAGATTTCAAGCTGCGGGTAATAGGGACAATCAGCCCCCAGGTACCTGTCAAGCCCTATGCCCAGGACTGAATCGCCAGTTATAATGCTGTTGTTGAAGCCGGTAATGCAAGTAAATACTCCCGGCACAATACTATCGGGAAAATAATAAAGGTAGTGACTGAATCCATCTTCAAGCCCCTTTTTAATCTCATTAAGGTCTGGAAATACTTTCAGGGTCATCTGGTAAACTTCGTTGTTCTGCTTATCGGTGCAGAACCTTTCAAGGTAGTCGCTGAATGTTGAGTCACTTATATCTCCCGTATTGATTACATAGCTGAATAGCTGAAGAAACCGGCGATACTTGGCCTTCAGTTCAGGCACTTTTGAAGCAAGTTCATCCGGATCTGTAATGAAAAGATCTTTTTCAAGCCGTTTTATCTCAATATTGACTTTTATTGACGAAGTCCTGATCCTGTACGGATTCCGTTTGCAGGATATACTGTTCAGAATTGCAATGCTCAACAGGAGGATGATTATATATCTGATCTTCATACGATTCAATACTGCGGCCAAAATTAGCAATTTTGTACTAATTGCACCAATTAATTGCTCTCTGATAACTTCTCTTATAATTTGTTAATTTTGAGTTGTTGACGATCAGGAGTATCAGTTTTTTTACCCGGATCAAAATTGAGCATTGACATGGAATCAACTGGCAGGATAAAAAGTTTGGCAAGATTCATTACAGTAGTTATATTGATCTTTCTCACCGTGATGAACCTTTCAGCCCAGAATTACACGTATGGCGTTTATATAAGTCCTTTGATATCCTGGTTCAGGACCGACATCGATGAAGTTAAAAATGAAGGTTCAAGAGCTGGAATCAATCTTTTTATTACCGCCGAAAGGGATCTGACCAAAAACTGGTCCTTCACTATGGGGCTTGGATATATTACATCAGGGGGAAGGCTGAAAAGCAGCCAGCAGTCTGTATTCAGGTTCCCGGATTTCACTGCCACCGTGGCAGCAGGCGAACCGGTAATCTATCATATCCAGTATATAACTGTTCCTGTCGGGTTAAGGATAAAAACAGAGGAGATCGGATATATCAGGTATTTTGCCGAGTTCGGGCTTGATCCGAAGGTTGTAGTCAGCGGCAAAGCCGATATACCTTCTGCCCATGTAAAAGGCGAGAGAGCGATGACCGAGATCAGGAGATTCAATGCTGGTTACCATCTGCTGGGAGGCATTGATTATTCAATAAACGGCAGTACTTCACTCATCCTCGGACTCGAATTTGAGAATAACTTTTTTGATATCACAAAGGACATTGACGGGCAGAAAACGGACCGTACAACCCAGAAGCTACTGAAATTTATTTTTGGCGTTAATTTTTAGGTGGTCAGCCATGAAGTTCACAATAGCACAGCTTGATTATCATATCGGGAACTTTACCGGGAACAGGGATAAGATTCTGAAGGCGATCGGCAAGGCAAAATCGGAAGGTTCCGATCTGATCATTTTTTCGGAGCTCTGCATATCAGGCTATCCGCCTTTAGATCTACTAGACCGGGCTGATTTTGTTGAAAAGTGTTTACAAACTGTACAGGAGATTGCAGATCAGTGCAAAGGCATTACTGCTATTGTCGGATCGCCCACATTCAACAGGAAAAAGGAGGGAAAAAAGCTTTACAATTCAGCTCTCGCACTTTCTGAAGGCAGAGTCACATTTACAGCAAATAAGGGACTTCTTCCTACCTATGATATCTTCGACGAATACCGGTATTTTGAACCTGAAAAGAAATTTCAGGTGTTCAATTTCAAGGAACTTAGGATAGCTATCACGATCTGCGAGGATCTGTGGGACGAGCAGCCTTTTGACAACAAATTCGAAAAATCAAGGCTCTATACGATTTCGCCGATGGAGGAACTCAGCAAGCTCCACCCTGATTTTGTGATAAACATCTCGGCCTCACCGTTTTCAAGCACCAAAGTGGAAGCAAAAAAGAATATCTTCATAACCAAGGCAAAGAAATACGGGCTGCCGGTGATATCTGTGAATCAAACCGGGGCAAATACTGAGCTCATCTTTGATGGCGCTTCAATCATAATTAAGGGTGACGGGAAGATTTTCAGTCTTCTGCCCTATTTTGAGGAAACAGTTGAAACATATGTTCTTGAAGATATTATTTCAGGCAGGATAATCCACACCGGACCGGATCCGGAGGACGGATCGGTGGAGCTTATCAAGAAAGCCCTTGTCACCGGGATAAGGGATTATTTTACAAAGACAGGCTTCAAAAAAGCTGTAATAGGATTATCAGGCGGGATTGATTCTGCCGTATGCACATGCCTTGCGACCGAAGCGCTTGGCAGTGGTAACGTAAAAGCCCTGATGATGCCCTCCAGGTATTCTTCTGCACACTCCGTAACGGATTCGGTTGAACTTGCCGGGAATCTGGGAATCAGCTATGACATAATAAGTATTGAGAAGCCCTTCAGTGCATTCGAGGATGTCCTTGCGCCTGCATTTGACGGCAAAAAGAAAGATATTACCGAGGAAAACATCCAGGCAAGGATAAGAGCGGTGATGCTTATGGCATATGCAAATAAATTCGGATACATACTGCTGAACACTTCAAATAAAAGTGAAGCGGCGGTCGGCTATGGAACCCTTTACGGTGATATGGCAGGCGGACTTTCCATAATCGGTGATGTCTATAAAACAGAGGTCTACAAGCTTGCAAATTACATAAACAGGAATAAGAAAATAATTCCGGAAAACATACTGCTCAAACCCCCTTCTGCCGAATTGAGGCCCAACCAGCTTGATGCTGACTCCCTGCCTGATTACAGGATCCTCGATTGCATTCTTCATCAGTATATCGATCTTCAGAGGCCTGTTGATGAGATCGAAGTCGATGGCTTCGACAGTTCGGTTGTTGAAAAAGTACGGAATCTGATCAATTCAAATGAATATAAAAGATACCAGACGCCGCCGATTCTGAGGGTTTCTTCCAAGGCATTTGGCGACGGGTGGAAAATGCCACTCGTCGCGAAGTACTGATTGAATTCCAGGTTTGATTAATTGATCTGATGCAGTATAAAGATCCATATATTGAATTGTGTATCGAAGGTCCGTCTTCAGTGTTCAGGGGATTAAGCCAGAATGAAAAGGAGCTGTTCGATCAGAACCATACCGTTTCGGTTTTCAAAAAGGGAAGACTTATAATCCAGGGCGGCACCAAAATAAAAGGCCTTTTCTGCCTTGTGTCGGGGAAAGCAAAAATATCAGGGACCGGGGCCGGTAACAGGGAGCAGATAATAAAAATGATAAAACCTCAGAGCCTGATCAACTGCCGTTCCCTTTTTTCGGATGCCCAGTTTCCCTTTTCCGTCGAGGCTCTTGAAGACTGCGCAACCGTTTATTTCCCGAAGAATTTCCTCACGAGGATACTCAAACAGAACGCCGAACTTTCATTGAAGATCATGAAGGTCATAGCAGAGGACCTTCACCATTCTTATGAAAGGATCATCTCACTGACACAGAAGCATGTAAGGGGAAGGCTTGCCGAATCGATCCTCCTGCTCCGTGATATGTATGGTTTGGATGCAGACGAAATCACACTGCGTGTCCAGGTATCCAGGGAGGATCTGGCCCATCTTTCAAATATGACGACATCGAACGCGATCCGGACACTGTCAAATCTTGAAGCTGAAAAAATCATTGAAATTGAAAGGAGGAAGATCAGGATCCTCGATTTCAGCAAACTGGAGGAGATAAGTGAATCAGGCCAGTGATGATTTTTACTCCCTGAAAAAGACCCTTTTTACCCTGCCCGGTATCGATGTAAGTATCTCATAAGGAATTGTCGCACACTGCTCTGCCACCTCGTTTATGGAAATGTTCTGACCGAATATCTCTGCTTCGTCGCCTTCAGAGGCATCGGTTCCCGTAATGTCTGCCATGCACATGTCCATGCAGATATTTCCCACAAGCGGTACTTTTTTACCTTTTATCCAGAGGGAACCGTTTCTGTTGCCTGTCCTGCGGTCGAGTCCGTCCGCATAGCCTACGGGCAGAATTGCTATGATCCGCACAGTTTCGGCAATGTCAGCACATCCGTAACCGACAGGATCTCCGGCCGGTATCGTTTTTACCTGAGAAATGCGTGTTTTAAAACGGCTAACAGGTTTAAGATCTATTCCATTGTGGACACCGGCGCCGTAAATACCGATCCCGGGCCGCACCATGTCGAACTGGTATTCAGGAAACCGCAGGATTCCCGAGGTATTTAGGAGATGCCTCAGGAAAGAGTAACCTGCTGCAGCCCTGATTTTGGAGACTGATTCAATAAACACACGTGCCTGTTTATGTGTGAAATTGTCAAATGCAGGATCCTCGCTCCCTGCGAGATGGGAAAATACTGAAGTTACCTTCAGGCAGTCAATATCCTTTATCCTTGATGCAAGCTCGTCAATTTCCCCGGGAAGGAATCCAAGGCGGTGCATACCGGTATCAATTTTCAGGTGGACAGGATACTGATAAAGTCCATTTCTTGAAGCGGCCCCTGCAAATTCTTCCAGTGAAGAAAAACTGTAGATCTCGGGTTCAAGGTTATACTTTATCATCAGTTCTGCTGAGGAAGGATCAGGATTCATCACCATTACCGGCATTGTAACACCTGCGTTTCTTAGCTCAGCACCTTCATCGGAGTAAGCCACTCCAAGGTAGCTCACCCTGTGATACTCCATCAGCCCGGCTATCTCAGCCGGACCTGCCCCGTACGCAAAGGCCTTGACCATTGCCATGATGCGTGTCCCGGGATTAAGATGCTGCCTGATCTCATTTATATTATAAGAAATAGCATCCAGGCTTATTTCAAGAACAGTAGTATGTACCTGATTCTCCAGCAGCCTCCCGATCTTTTCAAGTTCAAAGATGCGGGCTCCCTTCAGAAGTATTATTTCATTCCTGAATTCCTGGATATTGAAATCCCTGATAAATTCTTCAGTTGATAAAAAGAATCGTGAGTTTTGGGTGAAAAGTGCGGAGTTCCTGTTAAGGGCAGGGCCGATTCCGATAAATCGGTCAATCCCGGTCTTTTCCAGCTGGCCTGCAACCTCGCTGTAAAGCTCATTCTCCTTCCGGCCGCTTTGAACAAAATCGGAAAGTATCAGGGTTGAACTTTTACTGCTTCTTGTTTTCAGATATTCAAGAGCCATCATCAAAGATCCAGGATCGGAATTGTAATAGTCTTCTATAAGCTGGCAATTGTTTATCCCGCTTTTCAGCTCCATCCTCATTGCAACCGGGGAAAGCTGAGAAAGTCCTTTTGCAATCAGATTCCGGGTCAGGCCAATAACCAGGCAGGCTGATGCAACGGTGATGGCATTCTCGATAGAAGCCCTGTCAGTAAATGGTATCTCAAGATTTATTGTTTCGCCCCTGAAAACGACTTCCAATCCTGTCTTTTCACCCTTTTGTGTGATCTTTCTGATAAATATTGCGGATCCGGGATCAGCAAGCGACCAGTCAGCCTGTTTTTTGGCTTTCAGGACTTTATCCTTTACAATCAGGTCCCTGATAATTGGATGATCCCGGCAGAATATTATCGTGGAAGCATTCTTGAAAAGTTTCAGTTTTTCCCTTGCTTTTGATCTGTTATCTGTGAAATTCTCGCTGTGAGCATCACCGATATTTGTGATTATGCCGATATCGGGATTAATGACTTTCTGAAGCTTTTCCATCTCACCCGGGAATGAGATCCCTGCCTCAAAAATCCCGTATTTAAACTTATCTTCAAGCTTCCACACCGAAAGAGGGACGCCTATCTGTGAGTTGTAGCTTTTAGGGCTTCTCACCACCTGCGTGGCCTGACCCAGAATATCGGCAAGCCACTCCTTGACAATTGTTTTTCCTGCTGATCCGGTAACCGCAATCACTGTTGATTTAAATGCTTCCCTCTTAACAGAAGCAAGAGCCTGGAGCGCCTTAACGGTATCGCCTGTAATGATAAATGCAGCATCCGGATATTCATTGTAATTTTCAGGCAACCGGCTGACAATGAACACTTTCACCCCTTTCCTGTAGAGAGAACCGATATACTGGTGCCCATCATGGTTCTTTCCTACGATAGCTATGAATGCAGATTCATCTGAAGGACTGATCTGACGGCTGTCGGTCAGAAGATCAGAAACGAAAAGGTCGCCAGGACCGGATAGCTTGCTGCCGGTTATTTTAGCGATGTCTGCTGAAGTTAGCTCCATTTTAGTCTTTTTTCATTGCTCTATTGTAGCACTCCCTGCACAAGGGCTCATACTTCTCCTTTTCACCGAGTACAACAACTCCGGCTTCATCAGATTTCCTGAAGGAATATTGAGCCAGGCTCCCGCATCTCATGCATATGGCGTGCAGTTTCGTGACAACCTCGGCTATTGATAGTAACCCTGGCATCGGTCCGAACGGATTTCCCATGAAATCCATGTCTAGTCCGGCTACGACAACCCGCAGCCCACTGTTGGCAAGCCTTCCGCATACTTCTATGATCGAATTATCAAAAAACTGGGCTTCATCAATCCCCACAACATTCGCATCGCCTGCAAGCAGGAGTATTGAGGAGGCATTGTCAACCGGAGTGGAAACTATAGATCTTTCATCATGTGAGATCACCTTACTCTCGGAATACCTGACATCAATGGATGGCTTGAAGATCTGAACCTTCAGGCCCGCAAAAGTAGCCCGCCTCAGTCTTCTCATCAGCTCTTCGGTCTTGCCTGAGAACATCGAACCAGTAATTACCTCGACTGATCCCCGCCTGTTGCTTCCTTTTACCGGATTTTCCGGAAATTCAATATCCTGATAATATCTCTCCACAGATGCTAATTACTGATTTATTACGTTATGTGGAATATTAATTACTTTTGCAAAGTAAGAAAATGGTTTGTTATTGTAATACCAAATCAGATGGATTTAAATTCAACTATTGACATAATTATCAAAGATCTCAGAGATGTTCACGATATAATTGACGATCTGAAATCTATACCCGGAGTACCGGCATTACAGGTGGAACTTGCCAAAGCAAAATGCAAAACGGCATCAGACGTTATTGCACTTCTTAAGAACCTTCCGCAGACGAAAGTTGTTGTTAAAGAACAGGTTGGACCGAAAAAGGCTGCTGAACCCGCAATAAAGTCAGGTTTTACAGGAGAAAAAACTCCCTCAAAGCAAACAGCGACCCCTGAAATATCAAACCCTGTGACCCATACCGAGGTGTCTTCCAAAAAATCATATGAACAACCAATAATTGCCGACCAGTTTGCTAACAGGTCCGAAAGCTTTAATGAAAAGCTAGGAAGCCTTAAGCATGAGGATGATGTACTTGAAATCCTTAAATCCAAACCTGTAACGAGTCTTGCGGAAGCAATCGGGGTTAATGACAAATTCCTGTTTATCAGGGAGATATTCAAAGGCAACCAGGAAGTTTACAACCAGGCAATCAATAAGCTTGAATCTGTTGCAAATGTGGATGAAGCTATTTCAATTATCAGGGATTACGCTGGTGAATCAACAGAAAATGAAGCTGTCAGGCAGCTTCTTGACCTGATTAAACGCAAGCTTCCCGCAAATGAGTAAGCTCTACCTGGTTCCCACTCCAATAGGAAATCTCAGGGATATTACTTTCAGAGCTGTTGAAGTACTGGGAAGCGTCGGACTGATCCTTGCCGAGGATACGCGTCAGGCACGGAAGCTTCTGAACCATTACGATATTAATTCGCCTGTACAGTCGCACCATAAGTTCAACGAGCACAAAAGCGTCGAGGCGATTTGTTCTAAGATACTAACCGGAACAAGCGTTGCACTGATCTCTGATGCGGGTACGCCCGGAATATCAGATCCGGGATTTCTTCTTATCAGAAAATGTATTGAGAAGGGCATACCTGTGGAAACTCTTCCCGGACCGGTTGCATTTATCCCTGCTCTTGTTAATTCAGGAATCCCCTGCGACAGGTTCTGCTTCGAGGGGTTCATTCCTCCAAAGAAAGGAAGGAATAAACGACTTTCACTCCTCGCAGATGAAAGGAGAACAATGATTCTCTACGAATCACCGTTCAGGCTTGTCAGAACTCTCGATGATCTGGCAGGATCATTTGGCAGTGACCGGAAGGCATGTGTTTCAAGGGAGCTGACAAAGATTTATGAGGAGAACATCAGAGGGACCCTGGTCTCACTTGCCGGATATTTCAGGGAGCATGCACCAAAAGGTGAAATAGTGATAATTGTTGCGGGCAAACAGGATTAAACAAATATACTGCCCTTAATGAAGCAGGTTTTAATACTTATTGCTGGTATTATGTTATTTACACAAATAAGTGTAGGTCAGACACTTATTGGCAGGATCACTGATAAGGGAGGCAATCCTGTTCAATATGCAACCGTCTACATTGAGGAACTCAGACAGGGAACAACTTCAAATACCAGGGGAGATTATAAGATCAGGCTGAATCCCGGCAGGTACACAGTCACTTACCAGAGTCTTGGATATATGCCCGTATTTGAGAATATCATAATGGCTGACAGTACTATTACCAGGAATATAGTCCTGCCGGAACAGGTATATGCCATCCCTGAGGTAAAGATATCTCCATCGGGAGAAGATCCTGCTTATTTCATAATGAGAAGGGCGATAGGTCTAGCTCCGTATTACCTGAATAACATAAGTCACTATAAGGCAAATGTTTATCTCAAAGGGAACCTGATGATCAAAAAAATCCCGCGTCTGTTGCAGAAGTCAATGCGGATGGGTCAGGAAAAAGATAATGTTACTGTTTCAGCAGGAGGTAAGCCCCAGGATAATTCCAGGACCATGAAGGAGGGTGACTTTTTCATGATGGAATCATACAATGAAATCGAATTCACTGCACCTGACAGATATGTCCAGAAAGTTATTTCCTCCAACAGCACTTTTCCTGAACAGGGCAACGAGATTTCTCCAATGGAATATATCCAGGCCAGCTTTTATCAACCCGTCCTTGCAGATATGGCCATCTCCCCTCTTGCTCCGCAGGCTTTCAGTTACTATAACTACCGGTACGATGGTGCAACCCTTCAGGGCAATTACACACTGGATAAGATTGAAGTTATTCCCAAACGTAAAAGCCAGCAGCTGTTTTCGGGGACCATCTATGTAATTGAAGATCTCTGGTGCCTGCAAAGCGTGGATCTTACAAACGAGAACCTGGCAGGTACCATAAGAGTGCGGGAATTATATATTCCGGTTCAGGAAGAAGTATGGATGCCTGTCAGTCATCAGTTTGATATTAACCTCGGATTTCTGGGGATCAGGGCAGATGCCGGTTATTCAAGCTCTGTGAAATATCTGGATGTAAAGCCAGATACATCACTCGAAAAACCGGAAGAGCTTGCTTCGGGATATCCGGGAAGATACGCGCTTAAGGATACCGTAGTGACAAAGACGGAACGTGAGATCGAGAAGATCCTACAAAAGAAGGAGATGACAAACCGTGATATGGTAAGGCTCTCCACGCTGATGAAAAAGGAATCTGCAGCAGGCAAAAGCGACACTATATCAAAAAGTCTTGAAATAAAGGATAAGACTGTCACAATCATTGAAAAGGATGCAGGCAAAAAGGACAGTGCTTACTGGACAGCGATAAGGCCC
>JAUZNW010000034.1 GCA_030706785.1 Bacteroidota bacterium
CATGTGGAAATACCTGAAAATGAATCAGTAGGAAACGCACACAACTATTGTGACAGGATCGAGGGTGAACTGAAAAATTACTATAATAACCTTACGATTACAATTCATGTGGAACCGGATCAGACCATCCCGTAGTTCCGGTTTATCTGGAATATTTTAATCTGAGGCTGTTGCTTACAACGCTGATGCTGCTCAGTGCCATAGCTGCACCGGCTATCATCGGATTCAGCAGGAATCCGTTTATAGGGACGAGAACACCGGCAGCTATCGGGATTCCGATCACATTGTAAATGAATGCCCAGAAGAGATTCTGCCTGATAGTCCTGACAGTGTTCCTGCTGAGCCTGATAGCAGCTGGTATTGTTAAAAGATCATTGCTGATGATTGTCATCTTTGAAGCATCAATTGCAATGTCAGAGCCTTTACCCATGGCAATGCTGACATCTGCAGTTGCAAGTGCAAGGCTGTCATTGATCCCGTCTCCAGCCATCCCGACAGTTTTTCCTTGTTTCTGCAGCTCCTTAATGAACTCAGATTTACCGGATGGAAGCATCTCAGCCCGGAATTCCGGTATACCGGCTTTCCTGGCCACAGCTTCAGCAGTGTTATAATTATCACCGGTTACAAGATAGACATCAATTCCCATTTGCTTCAGTTCCCTTATTGCGTTTGGAGAACTCTCCTTTAACCTGTCCGAAACGGACATTACAGCAAGCACTTCCCTGGAGTTAGCAAAATAAATTACTGTATTTGCCTCCTCTTCCCACAGATTTACCAGATTCTCAAGCTTTGGACTGAACCTGATGTTGTTTTCACTGATCAGTCTGAGGCCGCCAGCAAAATATTTAACGTTATTGCAGCTTCCTGTAATGCCCCTGCCTGTTATACTTGTGACATCTGTAAGCTGAACCGGAGAGGCCGTCTTATCAAGGAAATTAACAACCGCTTCTGCAAGAGGATGTTCAGACAATTTTTCGAGGCTGAATAATATATCAGTATATGCTTTATTTTCATCCTCATTCAACCATTCTATCATATTGACCGATGGTTTTCCTTCGGTAACAGTACCTGTCTTGTCAAGAACGATTGCATTCATTTTATGAGCAAGCTCCAGTGATTCTGCATCTCTTATAAGGATATTGCTTTCTGTCCCCTTTCCTATCCCCACCATGATCGCTGTCGGAGTGGCAAGCCCTAGTGCACAGGGGCAGGCTATTACAAGGACGGTGATCATCGAAAGCAATCCCTGGCTGAAGCTGTTATCCCCACCAAAAATCCACCATACAGCAAGTGTTATTAACGAAATCCCTGCGACAACCGGAACAAAGATCCCTGCAATCTTGTCCACAAGTCTTTGTACCGGAGCCTTGCTGCCCTGAGCCTCCTGAACCATCTTAATTATGCTGCTCAGGAGAGTATCTGATCCGACCTTCCGCGCAACAAACTGGAAGCTGCCTTTCTGGTTAACAGTTCCGGCGAATGCGTGAGAACCCGGTTCCTTGATTACAGGGACCGGTTCGCCCGTTATCGTGCTTTCATCCACATAGCTGCTTCCAAGAGTTACGATCCCGTCAACAGGTATTTTTTCCCCGGGTCTCACAAGGAGAACATCTCCGGGTTTGATCTTTGATACAAGGAACTCTCTTGTATGCCCGTTGTCAAGGACCTTTATTACGGTTTTAGGCTGTAATCCTATAAGCTTTTTAAGTGCAGCCGATGTGTTTGCTTTCGCATTTCCTTCGAGGAGCCTGCCAAGCAGGACGAGGGCAATCACGACTCCTGATGCCTCAAAATAGGTGTGGGCTTGAAGTCCCCGTATGGTCCAGAATTGCGGGAAAAGTGTATTGAATACACTGAATAGATATGCAATTCCCGTACTGAGTGAAACCAGGGTATCCATGTTGGCGCTTCCGTGCCTTATCAGCCTGAAAGCGTTGGAGAAAAATGTCCGGCCGGAATAGAGCACAATGGGAGTAGCCAGGACCCACATTATATAATTGGAATAAGGTATATTCATGAAGAACATGCTGATGAGCAAAAGAGGCACCGCCAGGACAATTGCCCATATTGTCCTGTTTTTCAATGAACGGGCCAGCTTCTGCTGCAGATTCTCCAGTTCTTCTTTTGCATTTTCAGACTCATCCACGATAAGATCATAGCCTATTGAGGTAACGGCTTCCTTAAGGTTCTGAGGCTGAACCATAGAAGGGATGAATTCAACAGTGGCCATTTCAGATGCAAGGTTGACAGACGCCTTTACTACTCCCGGCTGATTGTTTAACCTGGATTCGACATTGGCGGCACAAGATGCACACGACATGCCTGTGACAGGGTATTGCTTCACTACTATCTTCTGATCCGATGAGCTTGTGACAAGTGTATGATCTGCTTCAGCCATTTCCAAAATCCCGTGTGCAGCATCTGAATGCTTCCCGCTTTGAGAATCTGCTTTTCCGGATTTGATCATTAAGTATTCCTCATTAAGAATATCACGTGGCGAAATTAGATATTCCTACAATAAACAACTACCCCCGAAATTTGTTTCATATCTGAATCACTTGAAAAAAGTTAAATATCATGGATTTAAGTAAGAAAAAATGTGTACCCTGTGAGGGCAAGATACCCCCGCTGACAAAGGAAAAGGTTTCAGAGCTTAAAAAGGAGATTTCTAAAGATTGGGCTGTTGCTGAAAACAGCAGGTTAAGAAGAGAGTTCCTTTTCACCGATTATAAGCAGACCATGGATTTCGTAAATAAAGCAGCCGCAATTGCCGAGGAAGAGGGGCACCATCCCGTTATGCATGTTTTCTATTCAAAGGTCGAGGTTGAACTTTGGACACATGCCATAAACGGGCTCTCTGAAAATGATTTTATCATGGCTGCCAAAATTGATAAGATCTAATAAATATTTCGCTCCCTGAAGCTTCACCTGACCTGGAAAGGAGAAACTTCTCTTTACAAAATTCCTGCAGGTGAGAAGATTGCTATATATTTGCGTGTTAATTAAATAAACCTGTTGTCAGATGGCAAAGGGAGAAAAGCGCAGGGCAGGGAGCGGCATAAAAGAGCTGCTAAAGCTGTACAGGTTCCTGAAACCGTACAGATGGATTTTTGCCGTTGGCATGATCTTCCTCCTGGTGTCAACCACGGCCAGTCTTATGTTTCCGAAACTGCTCGGGAACATGGTGGATCTTGGCAACAAGGGCAGGTTTCTGGCAGAGATCAGCACTACAGGTTTGAAGCTTCTGGGCGTTCTCTTTATCCAGGCTCTTTTCTCCTACATGAGGACCCGTATCTTCGTATATGTCACAGAAAAAACTGTCGCTTCAATAAGGCAGAATGTATACAGTCATCTGATCAAGCTGCCAATGACCTTCTTTGCCGAACACAGGGTTGGTGAGCTAAACAGCCGTATATCATCCGACATTTCTCTCATACAGGACTCCCTGACCTACACACTGGCAGATTTTATTTCCGGCATCCTGATTATCACCGGTGGAATAAGCCTGATGATGATAAGCTCTTTTAAGCTTACTCTCTTTATGCTTGCTATCCTTCCGGCAACCGCCTTGTTCGCATACTTTTTCGGCCGGGCTATCAGGAGATTCTCAAAGAAAGCGCAGTCGTTTGTCGCTGAATCCAACACAATTGTTGAGGAAACCCTTCAGGGGATACAGAATGTAAAGGCATTCACAAATGAGATGTTTGAGATGAAGCGGTACCGCGATAAGACAGATGAGGTGGCCAGAACCGGGATCAAAAGCGGGAAGTACCAGGCCGCAATGTCGTTTGTCATTCTCCTGTTTTTTGCTGCCATGGGAGCGGTGATATGGCGCGGTGCTTCACTTATCTCCTCCGGACAAATGGCTGCAGGACAGCTTTTCTCATTTGTGATTTACTCGGGTTATATTGCAGGCAACATTGCAGGTATGGCCAGTGTTTATTCGCGTTTTCAGAGAACAATCGGTGCGGCAGAAAAATTGCTGCTCCTGCTCGACGAACCTGCTGAAAAGGTCAGCGAAACCTATGTTCATGATCCTGCTAACGATATTCATGGGAATATTGCCTTCGACCATGTAAGTTTTACATATCCTTCCCGGACCGAAAATGTTGTTCTGAAAGACGTAAACTTTACTGTAAAGCCGGGTCAGCAGGTTGCACTTGTAGGTCCAAGCGGCGCCGGTAAGACAACCCTTGTTTCTCTCCTGCTGAAATTCTATGAACCCTCCGAAGGACGCATACTCTTTGACAACAGGGACAGCCGTTCGTTCCCGATCACAGCAATCAGGTCGCAGATGGCTGTTGTAATGCAGGATGTCTTCCTTTTCGGGGGAACCATCCGTGAGAATATAGCTTATGGAAAGCCTGGTGCTGCTGAGCCTGAGATAATTGATGCCGCGATCCGTGCCAATGCATGGGACTTCGTACAATCCTTTCCGAACAAGCTCGACACTGTGGTTGGTGAAAGGGGCATTCAGCTTTCAGGCGGACAGCGGCAGCGCATAGCAATTGCCCGTGCAGTCCTGAAGAATCCGAGAATACTGATACTCGATGAAGCAACTTCCTCACTTGATTCCGAATCTGAACGTCTTGTCCAGGAAGCCCTTGATAAACTCCTGGTTAACCGCACATCAGTTGTGATCGCCCACAGGCTCTCCACCATCAGGAATGCCGACAGCATTATTGTACTTGAGGGTGGCACCATTGTGGAACAGGGTACGCACAACGAACTAATGTCCAACGGGAACGGTCTGTACAAGTCACTGACCGAGCTTCAGTTTGCAACTTAGGACCGTTATGCGGTTGTGCGGTTGTGCGGTTGTGCGGTTGTGCGGTTATGATTTCCCTGCACCCCATACCTCATACCGCACACCAGATTTATTATATCTTTACAATGTTTATCATGTATTTCTTAACTGATTAAATATTTATGGCCATGTCACTTGCTGAAAAAATTTCCAGCGATCTTAAGGATGCGATGAAAGGGAAGGATAAAGCAGCACTTGAGGCGATCAGGGCTGCCAAGACCGCTTTTATTCTAGCGCGCACCGAAAAGAGAGCTGATTATGTTCTTACGCCCGATGAGGAGCTAAAAATCATCCAGAAACTGGTAAAGCAGAGAAGAGAATCTGCTGCCATCTATAAGGAGCAGAACAGGATTGACCTCTACGACAGGGAAGTGGCCGAGGCTGAGGTTCTTGAGAAATACCTCCCTGCAAAATTAAGTGATGAGGAGCTCTCATCCGCAGTCAAGAATATCATTGCCCGCGTCGGTGCAAAATCGCCTGCTGATCTTGGCAAGGTAATGGGCGTTGCAGTTAAGGAACTCGCAGGTAAAGCCGACGGAAAGGAAATATCGGCCAAGGTAAAACAATTGCTCGGCGACTAAGCCTGAATCAACAGTTGCTGGTTGGTCTGCAAAAGAAAACCAGCAACATGCAACAAGTAAAAGCTGAAATCCATCCTCCCTTATCAGAAGGATTCTACATAGCCTTGCCAGGCTTTAACTCATTTATCTTTACTTTCGGTGCAAGGGCATTTGATTCCTTCTTCACTGTCAGGCTTCTGCCAAGGGTGAAGAATCCGTTAAGCCGTATATCCCTGCAGGAAGAACCAACCTTCACTGCATATTTACCCGGATCAGCGATCCATGATGAAGTCGCTTCATCAAACGATTCCAGACTTTGACCATTTATAGTAAATGAAATAGTCTGTACCTCGCCAGGCTGAAGCAGCCGCGTTTTTACAAACCCCTTAAGCTCACTCTCAGGCTTATCAAGTTTTCCAGCCGGAGCGCCAATATATAACTGGGCTACTTCCTTTCCGGCAACCTTCCCGGTATTCTTTATATCAGCGGTCACGGTAATTGGTTTGCTGAAATTCGTCGAACTAAGCTTCAGGTTTGAGTATTCGAATGTTGTATATGATGAACCATACCCAAACTCGTATGAAACTGGTACATTGAAGGTATTATAATAGCGGTATCCAACATAAATGCCCTCCTCATAAGTCACTTCAGCAGCCTGGGGACGCATAAACTGACTCATCATATCACCTTCGCCTGAAGGTTTTTCACTTGATTTTTCCAGAACCTTCCCCGGGAAATTCTTTGCAGAAGGGACATCACTGTATTTCACAGGGAATGTGGTAGCAAGCTTGCCGGATGGATTCACTTTTCCGCTGAGAACATCAGCAATTGAATTGCCTGTTTCCTGACCTGCCTGCCATGCAAGAAGAATTGCATCGGGATAATCTTTCCAGCCCGCTGTTTCAATAACACCTCCCACGTTAAGGATTACAATAACCTTCTTGCTTTTTGCCTGATAGGTCTTCGAAACAAGCTGGATCATTTCCCTCTCCGCAGAACTCAGCTCAAAATCACCCTCAACATCCTTGCGGTCATTTCCTTCGCCGGAGTTCCTCCCTATGGTTATTATGGCTGCATCTGAAACATTGACCATGCTGTTTACAATGTCGGGATTCACTGCAAGCTCTGTTATCGGTATCGATCCCATCATAAATCCCCGGCTTCTCGGTTTTCCTTCCCTTGAAGCTTTCAGGTAGCTTGCATACATTGACTGAAGATTCTCGTTTACAGTATACCCGGCATTCTGCAATCCTTCGACAAGTGAGACGCTGTAAGCTTCATTCACGTCTCCGCTTCCCGTACCACCCGTAATGATCTCATAAGACGTATTCCCGAAGGCAGCGATCTTTTTAACCTCTTGTGCAAGCGGAAGGGCAGAATTATTTTTCAGCAATACCATGCCGTCATCAGCTGCCTGGCGCGTTACTTCGGCATGTGCCTTCAGATCAGGCTTGTTCGAAAATTTGTACCCTTTAAACCTTGGAGCCTGAAGTATAAGATTGAGGACCCTCTCCACATTCCTGTCGAGTATTTTAATATCCAGCTTTCCTTCTTTGACAGCAGCAAGTATTGCAGCAGACTGGGCAGGCGTACCAGGCATAAGCAGGTCATTGCCGGCTTTCATCATTTCAACCGGATCTCTTCCGCCGAACCAGTCTGTCATCACCAGTCCCTTAAATCCCCAGTCATTACGAAGGACTTTTGTTAGCAGATCGTAGTTCTGGGGTGCATAGGTGCCGTTAATGAGGTTATATGACGACATTATCGTCCATGGCTGTGATTCCTGGACCAGTATTCCAAAACCCCGGAGGTATATCTCACGAAGGGCTCTCTGGCTTACAACCGTATTCAGGCTGTTTCTGTTTGTCTCCGCATTGTTTGCGGCATAATGTTTTACCGAAGTCCCGACTCCCTGTGATTCAATGCCATTTACCATAGCAGCTCCCATTTTACCAGCAACAAACGGATCTTCCGAATAGTACTCGAAATTCCTGCCGCAAAGAGGGTTCCTGTGGATGTTCATGCCGGGTCCGAGGATTACGTCGACGCCATACTCGAGTACCTCGTTGCCCATGGCTTTACCAACGCTGTTTACAAGATCTACATCCCAGGTGGATGCCAGAAGAGTGGCGACCGGGAATGCGGTGCAATAGTAAGTGTTTTTATCATTTACCCTTGTAGGGCTTATCCTGAGTCCTGCCGGACCATCTGCAACAACTATGGCAGGAATTCCGAGCCGGGGGATAGAATAAGTTGTACCGGCAGCGCCTGCCACCATCTCCTGTGTCTGTCCGATTACCGGACCCTGCTGAGCCTGAGCCGCGGCGGGTCGTGCGCCCTGACCTCCCGGAGCACCCGGCCCTGCATTACCTGATGGCATTCCCATCATCCGCATGCCGGTCCCTACGACCAGATTTGCTTTTTCCTCAAGGGTCATTGCGCCTACGATCTTTGAAACAGGCGCCTTGCCCAGCTGAGGCAGGTTCTGAGCCTGCAGAACCAATGCCGGCAGTAAGAATACTGCCAGAGCTAATAACTTCTTTTTCATGTTTATTCTCTGATTTATATGGTTACTGATCCATTTATTAAACAACCGGCAGTGCCTTTCTGGCTTCCCTGTCGGGATCATTTTTGAGTTCCGGTACATCATCAAGTACCATTACCTCACCTTTCTCCGTTGAGTACTTCGTCCAGGCAGGGAGTCCTCCGTTGTCAGGATTCCCTGTACGCATGAATTGCAGCAGAGCACCGGACATTTTTTCCGAAAGCTTCCCTGGTCTTGCACCTCCCCCTGTATGTGTAAGCATCAGGTCGGTGTTGTAATACCAGAAGCATATATCCGAGCAGTGGAAGGCACGCATACGGCCGTCAAAGAGCGGCGGCTGCCAGCAGAACCATGCCACATAGACCGGAGCCTGCTGTTTTGATTTGGCATCAGCAAGAGCCACAACACCCTGACGGTTCCCGCTTATCATCGACCAGATCTCTACAGGCTTCTTATCAGGGAATACTTTGGCATATGCATCAACAACCTCGCCGGATTTATCTCCAAATCCCGGCCCGAATCCTGCCCGTAGCTTTATCTTTTCCTTCACCTCATCGAGAGTAACTTTTTCGAGGGTTGCATCAGTCCGGCTGGGAGCCAGCTCATTCATGGTCGAGCAGATCATCATGGGAACATCCGCAGCAACGGGACTTGGCTCCGGATAGTAAGGATGCTGGGGGAGATAAAAGCCATCGACCACAGGATTAAATCCCCGCCTCATTCCGGATGGTCCGGGATCTGATTCCTGGGCCAGCTTTGCAGCTGCCCGGTTTGCCAAGTTAATGTAATCAAGCCACGGGATTGCCTGCAGCTTATCGATCTCTGTCGCTTTTAGTCCGGCTTCTTTCAGGACATAAGCACCCAGTTTCTCGGAATATTCTTTTTCACCCGAACGGGTACCGGCACCGCTGAGTACCACAGCTTTATGTATAAGTCCTTTGGCAGAAGGCATTGCAGTTAGCGTCGTCACTTTTGCTCCTCCGCCCGACTGTCCCATGATAGTGACGTTTCCGGGATCACCTCCGAAATTTGCAATGTTATCGCGGACCCATTCCAGCGCGGCAACCAGGTCGAGCATGCCGACATTCCCTGATGCTGCAAACTTTTCTCCTCCGACACCCGAGAGATTGGTAAATCCAAGAGGACCAAGCCTGTGATTGACTGAAACAAAAACTATGTCTCCCTTGCGTGCCAGGTTTTCCCCGTTGTACCCGTCCTGCTCGATCCCGTTACCGTTCACAAAACCGCCGCCATGGAGCCATACCATTACAGGTCTCTTCTTCCCGTCATTTATTGCCGGAGTAAAAACATTCAGCCTCAGGCAATCCTCACTTACATCATCATAGTTCCAGTGATCAGCAAATGACTGATAAACATTTGCATACCTCTTTTCCATTATCTGGGGAGCACTGTTGCCCCACCAGACTGCCGGGAAAACGTCGGTCCATGGCTTTGGCTTTTGCGGCAGCATGAACCGGTTAGGCCCTGATGTGTCGGCACCATAGGGAATGCCAAGAAAATAAAAGATGCCCCTGAGCTGGTAGCCTTTCACCTTGCCATACTGAGTATCGGCGAGTGCAATATTGTCCCCGATAAAGAGGATCTGGCCATCTTTTTCCTTCCCGCTTACTGCAGGGGAAGCACATGAGGCAGCTGATCCGGCTGCTGTTCCAATGGCGAGCCCGGCAGCGCCTGCTCCCATTGTTTTTACGAAATTCCGTCGGGTTGATGTCATGTTTTTATGGGTTATTTGTAAAGTACTGATTCAAAGAATGCCTTCATCTCTGCAGCATAATAAATTCCATACTGCCTGAATGTTGATTTTACCCTCTCATCGGGCTTCCAGTCAAAAAATGCGTGGCTGGCACCGCCTACCTGGACATATTCGACTCTTTGCCCGGCTTTGACAAGTGTATCGACGAATGTCTTTACATCAGGATCCTTAATAAGAGGATCGGTCGTTCCGCGGGTAAGGTACTGGGGGACTGATCTTTCCTTTGCATCAGGAATATTGCTGATCGGAGCAACAGCATTTTTCCATGTATCATCAGCTGCAGGATTGTCGGAATAATGGTTCAGGAGGTTTCCGCCAAAGACTCCATAGCTTGGAGCAGCGGCCATTACAGAAGCCATTATCTCATTCCTTACCTGTTCAATGGTTTTATTTTTAGGCATATACGATGGCATGAATTCAAATACTCCAGGTGTTATACCGAAACCACCATTACCTATCTTGTTCGCCATCAGCGAGCATGCTGCTGAAAGGTGGCCTCCGGCACTGTCGCCGGTGAGTCCGATCCTTTTGGGATCGCCTCCGTACTCAGCAGCATGCTCCATTATATGGGCAATGGCTCCGAATACATCGCCCATAATGTCAGCCATTGTATTCCATTTTTTATCACCGTCTGCATCCTTCGCCCACCGGTAATCTATGCTGAAGACCACAAATCTTCCGCCCCTTGTCAGCTCCCTTGCAAGTCCGCGCATAATATCCTCTGTATTTGAAATCCAGCCCCCGCCATGGATAATGATTATACACGGTAGATTCTTTGCCCCCTTCGGTGAATAAACGTCATACCTGAGCGTCTTCACGCCAGGTTTTGCATATACAACATCCTGTGTTACATTGACATGATCAACCTCAGATTTCTCAATGAATGAAACACCGATATGCTTGTCCCTGTCGATGGTTACCTTGAATGGGGAGGTCATGAATTCGGTGTACATCTGTCCCCATATACCTGGAACTGAGAAATATCCTGCATCAAGCACAAATCCCGCATCGGGCTTTGAAGTAACTGTCACAACAGTCCCTGCCGGATATTTGCCATCAGCAGGCAACGCAGGATAGAGTGTATAGGTCCCGTTAACAGCCTTGTCAGCTGTAACAGTGAAAGTCTGGGATTTCATGTTTATGGGATTGACCATAAGCACAATGGAGATTATCAGAAATACTCCAGGAAAAGTTCTTCTCATTATCTGGAATTTAGGTTTTTCCTGATGTAAGGCAGGTTATGATTTTTAATATTTGATACTGACAATAATTATTACAAAAACATTCCGATAAAGCTACATAAAATTGTTAATGAGGATGTCTTAACAGTATCCGTATTTTCAGGTCCCTTTCATGCTGCTTTGTGAAGTGCTTTGTGGCCCTTTGTGGTTAATAAGATAGTTGTTCCACCGCCAGAATCTGCCAGAGGTGTCAAGAAGGCACAGAAAGGACCAGAAAGTCAACCTATTCAAATCCGAAGCCTGGATTTTTAATCTCTGATAATTATAATGGTAAGTATCTTGTATTATCTTTCAAGGAAGTAGGAGTTTTAAAAATAACCGGTACAATTTTTGTGGTAATAATTATGTTCTAAACCGATTTATTGTCAAATATTTACCTGTTCTTTTTATGCATGAATAATCCTTATTCAACCTGAAATGAAAACCTCAATTATCCTGGTATTTTCTCTTTTAATAATAACGGGACCCCTGGCAGGACAGGAAAGCAAGTCTGGCCGCATAAACTGGGAATCCAAAAAGAGAACGGATTCATTGAATCACATTTTCAATTTTCGTAAAGCTGAACCTGACTTTAATTTTCACATTTACAATGATACACCTTTTAAGATAGAATCATGGAGGCATCCAAACAGGCATGATAGTCTGTATAAAGGTTTTCCGCGTAGTAAAGGCCAGGAAGATTATGTCGTTGTTGAGACCGTCCCCAGGGATTCAAGGTTCAACGATAAAAAGTTTATTGTTAAGCCGCATACCGGTGGTGAGAAATTGAAGGTCATTAAACCGGATACATTGCGAAAATATTATCTGATCGTGGTCAATCCGTCTGAAGATCAATTAATAAAAAGACATCAATAATCGAGAAAGTCTCTTCACTCCAGAATTTGTATGCACAAGCGGCTTCCACGGGGAAGCAGGCTTGCGACCGGGATCACTCCTCAGTTCATGGGATAATCATGAAGGAACATCAGAAAGCTATATGGACCAGATGAACAAATTTGATCCAGGCGTACCTGTTGCAATAGGTTATAAATTTAAGAACAACATTGGCGTTAGTCTGAGAGTAAAACCTGGTATAAATGATATAACGAAGTATGGTGATGAAAAGGACTGTAATTTTCAAGTGGGTTTGGGTGTTACCTATAGTCTGAATTTAAAGAAGTAACAAAATTATCAAGTATTTTGAGGAAGTATAGCCTATGAACCGCCCCCTGGAAACCAGTTCCGGGGGCTTTTTATTTTAAAAAATCTAACTTAGCCTGCACCCCGGCTTAACTTTGGATTATTTATCTTTATCCTGATCACTGTTGTCACATAAACCTAAATATCCCTGAAATGAAAAGATACCTGGTAATTTTCCTGCTTCTGTCGGCAGCATTTACACAAAAGTCCCTTTCGCAGGAAGATGAACGATATGTCCCGGAAACAGATCCTCTGGTCCTGGCAAAGCTTGAGAAATGGCAGGACCTGAAATTCGGACTACTAATGCACTGGGGCCCTTACAGCCAGTGGGGAATTGTGGAATCATGGTCTATCTGCGCAGAGGATGAAGGATGGTGCAGGAGAAAAAATCCGATTTATACAGAATACAAAAAGGAATATGAAAATCTGCAGACCACTTTCAATCCTGTTGACTTTGATCCTTCAAAATGGGCTAAGGCTGCAAAGAATGCAGGGATGAGATATGTGGTCTTTACAACAAAGCATCATGACGGATTCTGCATGTTCGATACAAAGCTTACTGATTATAAGATCACAGGCGAAAAAACACCTTTCCACACGGATCCCAGGGCAAACGTTGCAAAAGAGATCTTCAATGCCTTCAGGGCAGAAGGATTCTGGACTGGTGCCTATTTTTCAAAACCCGACTGGCACAGTGAGTATTACTGGTGGCCGAATTTTGCCACACCTGACAGGAATGTCAACTACAGCATCGAAGCCTACCCCGAAAGATGGGATAATTTTGTTAATTACACCCATGGCCAGATAATCGAGCTCATGGGAGGAGATTACGGTCCAATGGATATCCTCTGGCTCGATGGCGGCTGGGTAAGGAAAATGAGTGATGAGGAAATCCGTAATGAAATAAATTCAAAGGATTACAAATTTCTCCACCTTCAGAGCCAGGATATAAAAATGGACGAGCTTGTCCAAAAAGTCCGGGCCAAACAACCCGGCCTGATAGTTGTCGACAGGGCGGTTTATGGAAAGAACCAGAATTACCTTACTCCTGAGAATCGCGTCCCTGAAAAGGCACTCCCTTACCCATGGGAATCATGCATCATTGCAGGAGGAGGCTGGTCGTGGGTCCCCAATGCAAAATACATGAGCGGGCATGATGCTGTTCATCTGCTTGTCGACATTGTGGTAAAAGGAGGTAATCTCCTGCTGAATATTGCCCCGGGCCCTCAGGGTCAGTGGGCGGATGAAGCTTACAGGCTGCTTGATGACATTGGCGCCTGGATGAAAGTCAACAGTGATGCCATTTACAGTACCCGGGCACTTGCTCCCTATAAGGAAGGAAAAGTTTGTATATCAGGGAAGGGAGACAGTACTGTTTATATTTATTACATGGCAGATCCTCATGAAGCTGTTCCGTCACAGATCATTATGACTACTTTTTCTCTGAGGCCAGGGACAAAAATTGAAATGCTCGGTGCAAAAGGTCAGCTGAAATGGCAGAAATCCGGTAATGGATTTATGATCAATATCCCTGACAGGATCAGGAAGACACCTCCATCGAAATACGTTTTAGTATGTAAGGCTACATTTTAAATCATGAAAATCAATGAAAATAAAAAACCTTTCATTTGGGTCCATTGATATAAACGGTGAGACCTATACTAAAGATGTGATAATAGACCGTGGTTCCGTCAGGAAAAGAAAAAAAACTGAATCGAAGAAATACAGGGAATCATTCGGTCATACCCCTCTTTCAGTTGATGAAAATATTCCATGGAACTGCAGGATTCTTATCATCGGAACCGGCCATAGTTCAAGTCTCCCGGTGATGAAGGAAGTATATGAGGAGGCAGTCAGGAAAGGTGTGAAAATCCTTACTATGAGCACGCCTGAAGCTATCAAACATATCAACGAACAGGATACAAACTTTATACTCCATCTGACCTGTTGATTTTCTTTTAAAGTACTTAAGTTCAAAAAATCAGTATTATTTATTTCCGGACGTGTACCACCCGGTTGAGATCAACAGATTGTTTTTTTAATGCTGAAAGGTGAAGTTTCTCTGACATCCTTTAATCCGATTAACACCAGCCGGGTTTTATCAAAACGTCAATAACAGTATAATTACCTGCAGTGCATTAATTCCGGCAGAGAATTCTGGATTTTATCCAAAAAGAAGGTACCTTTAATACAATAATTCTGCCAGGAATTAAATCTCGAACCATGAAAAAAATAATTCATCTGTCTGACCTGCATGTAGGACATGAAAACTGCGGCGATAAATTTCGTGCTATCATTGAAAATATTGCCTTTCTCAAGCAGCCTGCAAAGGATTATGTAATTGTAATTACCGGTGATATAGTCGACAATGCGAATCATCAGGAATACATCGATGAGGCTGTTGGTATCATCGAACTTGCCAGAGAATACGGGTATACAGTACTGGTGGTTCCGGGCAACCACGACTATGGCAACGGGGCAATCGGGGATAAAAAATTTGTGGATTTATTTAAGAAGAATTATTTCAAATCGAATAAAGTTACCTATCCAAAGCTGGATATAATCGGCAGAATTGCATTTATAGGCCTTGATTCAATGGCAGAGGAATTGCACTGGCACGACCGCTTCTTTTCTGAAGGTGAACTGGGCCAGGCACAACTGAAGCGACTGAAGAAGATGCTAAAAAAATCTGAAGTTGCAAAGCGCAGGAAAGTCATCTACCTGCACCACCATCCGTTTGATTTTAAACTCGGGATGCAGCTTAAGGACAATAAGGATCTTAAAGATATTATCGAAAACAGAATCGACATGCTGCTGTTCGGCCATTATCATGCTGATCCTGTAAGCGCAGGCAAGATCTATCATGGCGCATGGGGAATCAGACGATGCTACAATGGCGGCTCATCAACCCATAAGAACGGGGATACAGGGTTCCAGAGAGTAATTAACCTGGCCAATAAGGATCCCCGGAAAGATTACGATGGTAATTTTATATAATTTTATTTGAAGCATGAAAACAACTCGCCGCACCTTCATTAAAACAGTTACCGCACCGGTAATTGCTGCTCCTTTTATTCTTCCTTCACGTGTCTGGCTGTCACCTCCGGGAAGCCGCATAACAATGGGATTTGTGGGAATGGGGATACAATCGCGTTACCTGCTTTCCAAATTCATGCCGATGGCCCAGGTCCTTGCCGTTTGTGATGTGGATACAACACGCAGGACAAACGCCCTGGATCTGGTAAATAAGTTCTACACTGAAAATAAAGATAAAGGTGTGGCCGATTGTAAGGCATACAATGACTTTCGTGAACTGATAGGCCGGAAAGACATAGATGCGATTTGCGTTGCAACTCCCGATCACTGGCATGCCGGGCCTGTCTTACTGGCACTTCAGAAAGGCAAGGACGTCTACTGCGAGAAGCCGCTTACACATAATATTCAGGAGGCTGTTGATATAATGAGGTCAGTGGATAAAAACAAACGCGTGCTCCAGACCGGGTCAATGCAGCGTTCGATGAAGGAATTCCGTATCGCCTGTGAACTCGTCCGTAACGGCTCAATTGGGAAGATCGATCATGTAGAGTGCGCATTCGGCGGACCGCCGGTCCCTTGCGATCTGCCTGAAGAGGTAATGGAGCCGGGACTGGACTGGAACATGTGGCTTGGTCCGGCACCATTACGACCGTACAATTCGATATTAAGCCCGCGCGGTGTTCATAACTTTTTCCCTAAATGGCGATCCTACAGAGAATATGGGACTGGAGATGTCGGTGACTGGGGTGCCCACCATCTCGATATAGCACAGTGGGGACTCGGGATGGACAACAGTGGACCTGTTGAGATCAAATTAATGAATAATGAAGCTATACTCGTATATTCAAACGGCATTAATGTCGTCCATAAACGGAGCGGTTTTGGTATTCATTTTTTTGGAACCGACGGCGAAGTAATGGTCAACCGCGGCACATTTAATGTAATAATCAAAGGTCAGACGATAGCTTCATACACAGGTAAAGATACTAAAGACACCACCTGCCAGGCTGAGGTTGAAAAAGCAGAAAACCTCCTGCTGAAGGATGCCAGGGTCAGGCTCTATGAAAGCAAATCACACTATGAAGATTTTCTGTCCTGTATTGCTAGCAGGAAAAAGCCTGTGGCCAGCGAACAAATCGGCGGGCGCACTGTCATTTGCTGCCATCTGATCAACCAGCTTTATCTTCATAACACCACACTGAAATGGGATCCTGTAAAATTCCGTTTCACTCATGGCACAGGAGATCCGTTATGGCTGACAGAGAATAAGAGGGACTGGTCAAAGTAGTTTTGCAGTTGCGCGGTTACGCGGTTGAGCATCCGTCAGTGGCTGTTTTAAAGTCCTGCTCCTTACAGTCGCCGTCTTAAGCTCTTGCTCCCTTCGTTCGCTGTCTTTAAGTCTATTGTGATTTAATTACCTTCAGACAAATTGACAGCACAGCGTTAGACCTTATGAAGGAGCGTAGCGACAGACTTCAGGGCCAAAGGACAACGTCTTGTAAGACTTCAAGAGATTTCATCAGGAAACCCTGAACATAATCCCCTGCTAAACGTTTATGTTTTGTTAATTCCGGATTGATCAAAATTTATTCCCGGAGATGTCTGATAAAAAGTAAACGAGCCAGGGTTTCACCCTTAATTTTTGGTATATTAACTGGAAGTCAATGTCTGCAATCTTAAAAAATCTAGAATATGAAATGGAATTTATTAACAATCTGCCTATTTATTTTTTGTTCTCTTTCAGCACAGGACAATAAGCAATATCCCACACCAGAATTTCAAAATGAGATATATTACCTGGACAAGAATAATAACAGCCTGGTAAGGCTGGAGAAGGGAAATTCAGGAATAAAATCTAAAATGAGGATGGGAGGTTTCGGTGGTTCCGAAAACAGTTTCGTAATGGATAATGAAAAATCACCGGTTCAGATAAAGGACAGTCTTTCACTTTCATTTATCTGTTATACGGGAGATTCTCAGTCAGGCGGATGGGATTCAATGTTCGATCCATCCAGAACAACAAGCCTGTACAATGCTTATCCCGATCAGGGAACAAGAAAAGTTGTGGTACAGTCGGCATCCGGGATGCGAATCCTTGGAAAGACCAAGGAAAGTAAAAAATATACTTTCAGTGTACGTAAAATAAGACCAGGTTACCTCGAACTAGTGATTGACAAACCTCTTCCGAAAGGAGAGTATATGTTTGTTGTTATGGGAGGCTTCAACGTAAATATGGAAGGAAGTGCTTCACTGTTTGCATTTGAGATTGAGTGACCGGGAAGGGAATTACATTTAAAGAAGGAAATATGAAAAGATTATTAATGGTTTTACTGGTACTGGTCCCTGCAATTCTGCAGGCCCAGATCGGACTGAAGGGAGGGATTAATTTCGCCAATGTTACAAAGGTGTCTTCCATAAACAACAATTCCCGGACCGGATTTGGAGCTAGTTTATTTTTTGCTCCCAAGTCAAAGGGCCTTTTCGGTTTTCGGTCAGAGATAGGCTTTTCAAGACAGGGGTACAGTTTTGATACGAATACAAATACCGGTAATGTCAACCTGGATTATATTCTGTTACCACAGCTTTCCACTATAAACATTACTAGGTTCTTTCAGATACAGCTGGGCGCCCAGATGGCATTCCTGATCAATTCAAAAGCTACGGAAAGCAACAGTAGTTTAGGAGATTATGGGAAGCTGATGGATTATTATAATAAATTCGACTACGGTGTGGCTGGGGGATTGGAAATTCATCCGTTCAAGGGACTGCTGATCGGAGGAAGGTATAATCTGAGCCTGGGGAACTTATACAAGAAGCTGGAAACCGCAGGTCCGGGTTCTATGCCCCCCTCATTTATCCCTGATGTCAACGTCAAAAATAATGTCGTAAATCTGTATATCGGATATCATTTCGTTAAGTGACAAGGGCAGTCAGGATCATCGTCACACCTTCATCAACAAGATCTGCACTACTTATCTGAAATACTGGTTATCCCTACTTTAAGAATTTTATAGACTTTATAGACTTTAAGACTTACTTATTGTAGGGTTCAATAACCTTTTTGACCAGCGCAATGGAAGCCTTTATACCTTCATCCTCACTCAGCTTGTTTCCCTCGTATTCAACATCGATATATCCCTTGTATCCGGAGTCGGAGATTATCTTCATCATCCTTGCATAGTCGATCTGGGTCTCGTTCCCGTTCTCATCGAAATCATGTGTTTTCCCGCTTACCCCCTTGGCAAACGGCATCATCTCAGTAACTCCCTTGTAACGGTCGTATTCATTGAAGTTTCCGAGATCAGGCAAAGTTCCGCAATTAGGCCTGTTCACTGTCTTCATGATCTCTGCAAGCCATTTCCCGTATGATGAATTGCCTCCGTGATTTTCAACAACCACATTAATCCCATAATCAGAAGCATAGGCAGATAATCTGCTCAATGCATCGATCGCGGCAGCCTGCATTTGTCCCATTGTCCCTCTGCCGCCGGCATTAACCCTTATTGAATGACAGCCCAGAAATTTTGCTGCTTTCACCCACTTGTAATGATTTTCAATAGCTTTGGTCCTGGCAGCTGCCGATGTATCGGCAAGGTTACCTTCGCCGTCGACCATTATCAGCAGGCTCTTAATTCCATATTTATCACATTCATTTTTCAGCTTTGTGAGATAATCCATGTCTTCAGCCTTATCCCTGAAAAAAGTGGAAACATATTCAACTGCATCGAGGCCATACGTTTCTTTTGCGATTCTGGGAAAATCCATGTTGGTAATTGTTTTATTCGATAAGCTGCGGTGCAACGACCACTCTGCAAGTGAGATCTTATAGGCTTGTGCCTGGCTGGTCGTCGTGATAGCTGCCAAAGCTGCCAACATGATAACTGTTAATAAGGATCTGTTTTTCATCGTTAAGGATTTTATTGATTATTCTTTCAAAGCTAATGAAATTGGTCCATTAATTTTCTTAATAAAGGTTAAAGACACTATAAATCATAATACCGGAAGATTAATTTATGTATGAAAAGTTTCAGGTATGTTCATTTTTTGCTCACTCCATAATAATATGTTGGTTTGTTGTAAGGGAAAACCGTGGTTGTCATAAAGACCAAATTAATTGATTTTTAATAATTTATTGTATAAATTTATGACAATCAATTAATATCGATAACTTATAAAAATTAATGAAGAATATATTTGCACCGCACAGCACGTCACTAAGATTATTAGTGTTGGGTACAATTGTGATGAACCTGATAGCAGTATGCAAAAGGGACAACTCACATGTGACGCCTTCGGGAAGGGCTGAAGCAGGGAAAATAACACTCAAGCCATGCATTTTCGAAGCAAAGTCAGGTCATTTCAATGCTGATTGCGGCACCATTATTGTATCAGAGAGCTATGATAAGCCTGATTCCCGACTGATAACACTTCCGGTCATAAGAGTTCACGCTTTAAATATTAATACCGGCGAACCTGTTTTTTACCTGGCCGGGGGACCGGGACAAAGTAATATGAATTTTAAACCCCCGGGTGAATTACTTGCTAATCATGATTTTGTGCTTGTCGGTTACCGTGGTGTTGATGGATCAGTCAGACTTGATTGCCCGGAAGTAAGCAAAGCAATAAAAGGGATTGGAGGTGACCTGCTCTGCGCACAGTCCCTCTCCGGACTCAGCCAGGCATTCAGTCGATGTTCGGATCGGTTACAAGCTGAGGGAGTTGATTTAAATGCATATACAATGATCGATGTAATAAGGGATCTGGAAGCAGCCCGTACCTTATTGAATTACAATAAAATTGATCTGTTAAGTCAGAGCTATGGGACAAGAATTGCCCAGATATATGCTTATCAGCACCCTGAAATAATTCATCGTTCAGTAATGATCGGTGTAAATCCGCCCGGCCGGTTTGTATGGGAACCTGATACCATCGATCATCAGATTGAGTATTACAGCAAACTATGTGCCCTTGATACTGAGTGCGAAGCCTGCACTCCCGACCTTGTCCGGACTATCAGCAGCGTTGCACATAAAATGCCGGCCCGCTGGCTGTTCTTACCAATTGATCCCGGTAAAGTAAAGGTCATTACCTTCGCACTTTTATACCATCGCAAAACAGCAGCAATGGTATTTGATACTTATTTTGCAGCTGAAAAAGGAGATCCAAGCGGGCTGGCCCTGATGACACTGGCATATAATTTTATGTTCCCGTCAATGATTACATGGGGCGATCTCGCTTCGAAGGCGTTAAGTGCCGACTTTGACAGAACACGTAATTATGCTGATGAAATGGATCCACCAAATTCAATTCTTGGATCGCCTTTTTCCAAGCTTTTATGGAGCCTTGGCGATTGGCCGACGGCCCCTATCCCCGAGGATTTCCGGAAAATACAAAACTCAAACGTTGAAACCTTGCTTGTCAGCGGAAGTATTGATTTTGCCACACCTGCCATATTTGCAACCAAAGAACTTTTACCTGCTCTTCCCAGGGGAAAACAGGTGATCCTTTCTGAGATGGGACATACAGGGGATTTATGGGGAGTACAGCCCCAGGCAGCAGTTCATATGTTAACAAGCTTTTACGATACAGGTAAAGCTGATGATTCGATGTTTAAATATGCCCCTATGGATTTCGGTGTATCCTGGGGCTTCCCACTGATTGCTAAAATTGCAGTAGCAGTATCGTTACTTTTAATCCTGGGTTTATTATTAGTACTGCGGCTTGCTATCCTGCGAATTAAAAGACGATTTTTTAACTGATCTTACATTCTTAAATCCTTCGCCCTGAGCTCTTAGCCCTGTGCCCTGAGCAACCACCTTAGACAGGAAATACAGCCATTTGATTCAACTTTAATATGAAGATCAAAGAGATTAGAAAGTTCAGTACCAGCGTATATGATGCAGTCGTCAGACTTCTTCCGCAGCTCGATAACGACCTGAAACCGCCAGATAAGGCGTATTTTAAACAGGTGGTAACATCAGGAAACACACATTTTATTATCGGTGAAGATGATGACAGGAAGATCATCGGGTTTTTGGCAATAGTTGTCTACATTGTTCCTACCGGAACCAAGGTATGGATAGAGGATGTTGTGGTCGATGAGGCCAGCAGAGGCAAAGGATACGGCACGGACCTGATGCTTTACGCAATTGACTATGCAAAATCTTTAGGAGCAAAGCATGTCGACCTTACCTCAAGGCCCTGGAGAATAGCTGCCAACCACCTGTACCAGAAACTGGGTTTTGTTCTCAGGGAAACAAATGTCTACAGGTATTATTTAGGAGAGCAGTCCTAAGGTTAACCAAAAATAAATGTGGATTGCGGATCAGTTATTGTTGTGCAGTCTGGCGATCTCTCGGTCATGCAATCCTTAATCTTCAACCCTTTCAAACATTCAACCTTTCAACGTTCTCACTAAACGCTTAGCGTCCAGCTTCCATCATTTTATCCCTGAGCGCCTTATGCGGTATGCCAGGATTCCAGTCCGGGAACTCCGTTGAAACGCTCAGATCATAGCCTACCTCAAAATAAATCCTGATATCAGCGATCATTCCCGGGAAATCCCAATGATCCGGATCATAATTGTCTGAAGGTTTGTGATAATGCTGCATCGTCCATGCATTCTTCTGGGCTAGCGCCCATTCCCTGCCATGCTCGATATTTTCAACTCCTCCCGACAAATTCAGGGAAGGCACTCCAGCTCTGGCAAAGCTGAAATGATCCGAACGGAAATATCCTCCTTTCTCAGGTTCAGGATCAGGTCTGGCATAACGTCCATATTTCTTCAGTACCTGTTCGACATAATTATCGAGCTGAGAATACCCTAATCCAGTGATGGTCATATCTTTAGTTCTCCCGAAGATATTCAGGGCATCCATATTGATGACACCGACAGTTCTGTTAAGCGGGAAAAGAGGATGCTTTGCGTAGTATTCGCTTCCCAGCAATCCCTGCTCCTCGCATGTTACCGAAAGGAAAAGTATTGAACGATCCTGCTTTTTCGGCAGCCTGGTAAAAGCATTTGCTATTTCGAGCATGGCTGCAACTCCGGTAGCATTATCAACAGCCCCGTTAAAAATCGAATCACCTTCTGCTACGTATCTGATACCGAAATGATCCCAGTGGGCAGTATAAATGATATACTCGTCTTTTCGGTCTTTCCCCGGCCATACAGCCGCTACATTGTTCGATTTCACATGTTCGGCCTTATTCCTGAAATAAACCGATGCCTTAAGGTGCATATCCGAAGGCACGAACCCTCTTTTTGCTGCGGTCTGTATCGTCTGGTCATAGTCCATCCCTGCCGACCCGAATATCATCCGTGCTGCTTCGGTTGTTACCCATGCCTTGAACTTAAGGACCGATCCCGTGAATTCGTTTTCCTCAAGATAGAACTGCGGACCTGAAAAGCTGTTTCGAACCACTCCCCACGGATATCCCGCAGCGTCAGTTTCATGAATAATAATGACCGCTGCCGCTCCCTGACGTGCAGCTTCTTCATATTTGTAAGTCCACCTCCCGTAATATGTCATAGCCTTACCCGTAAAGAGAGTTGTGTCTCCGGTCGCATACCCCGGATCATTAACGAGCATCAGGACAGTCTTTCCTTTCACATCCAGTCCTGCATAATCGTTCCAGTTATACTCAGGCGCAATAATTCCGTAACCAACGAAAACAATTTCGGAATTGTCAATTTTTACAGTATCCGAGGTTTGGGGGGTGTTACCCATAAAATCATCAGCATACTTCAGGTCCAGGTTTGATTTTCCACCGGTCACACGGAGGCTCATATCTCCTTCCGGAGTGATCTTGACCAGCGGAACTTCCTGGAAATAACTTCCGTTGTTGGCCGGCTCAAGTCCCATATTCTTAAACTGCCCGGCGAGGTAATTGATCGTTTTTGTTTCCCCTGCTGTAGCGGGGAACCTTCCCTGAAAATCATCTGATGCAATTACCGAAATCTGTGTTTTCAAACCTTCAGCTGTGATGCTGTCCGAAGCGGTCCGGATATTTTTGTTTTCAACCTGACAACCTGGCAGAGCAGGAAGGATCATAAATATCAAAAGGAATTTTTTTACTGTCATGATGTTTAAAATAAGAGGCGTATAAATTATCAATCGTTTGCATTGTGGCAATCCTTAAAGCTACAGCTTTTTAAAAATATTTTCCTGATATGTTCAGCTTTAAACAGAAATAACATACAGATATTTGCAGGAAATACTCAATTAGTGTACTGATTTAAGTTTTTAAAACAAGTGATCGAAATATACGGTATAAAACGCGAAGAAGGAGGAACTGATATCAAATACCTTCTGCAATCTTTTTAACCTTTGTGAAATCATCCGTGAGCCTTTGTGGTAATACATAATCTGTAAAAGATTATTTAATCAACCCTGAAGGATTTCCTTACTGAAATTATTTTGCCATCAGTAGTAACCCCCTGCAGATCAATTACATAATCGCCGCTAACGTCCGAGGTCCAGAATCCGGCAATGACCTTGCCATCTTTACCTGGCCTGACCGACGGATTCCAGTAAAGCGTATTCCTGAAATCGGGGATGGTGCTGTTCTTCATATCTTCCGATGAGTAGTCGGGTGATATAAATGATCTGACAGGTTCCACAACCCTGTACGAAAACCTGGTCATGTAATCAGGGAGAGGTACAGCACTGAAATCGCCGGTTCTGGTTATTACATTAATGATACCGGGGAAAGAATATCTCCCAACTATGTACTCCTCTTTGATAATATCGATCTCTTCAACAAGTGCAGGATCAAGTCCAGCAATCATTGAGGCATCCTGTATTTTTACCCCATCGAGGAACATCGCCGGTGAAAGCTCGTATTTGCTGTCGTAAATACGATCGGATATCGCTATTTCGTAACCGGACCTTTTCTTTTTTAACGAAACGTGGGGCAGCAGCTCCAGAAAGACCTCCTTCATCTCGGGGAGTGTGATATAATCAGCCATGATAAGCTCTATATCCGGTTTACCATAGAATCTGATCGGCTTTAAAGGCAGGACACCCGGAGTCAGCAGGTTTCCTGCATCAGATATTCCGTATATCTTCCTTACCTGGTAGTTTACTCCCCATTCCGGAATATACCCGGGTACTGATCTGCTGACCGTATCGGTCACTGCCCCTGGTTCTCCGTTTATTACCGGGAATGAAGATTCTATAATTATTTTATGGGTTTTAACTGCATCATCCGGCAGGAGGACTAAATCCTTCATCTCTTCATCTATATGAACACTGAAAATGAAATTTCCTTCAGAATCTGTCCTTCCATACTGGAATACTGCTTCCTTCCCGGGCATGCATAACAGGACATATTCTGAAGAAACGGATGTGGACTGATCACCTGACAGAAGCTTACCTGAAAGAAAATGATCCTCTTTTTCGGCCTGGTATTTAAAATGAGGCAGGCTTCCGGACAGGATCTCGTCCCAGTCGATCCATCTGCTTTTTTTGTCCGACATTATTGAGTCGATTATCTTAGCATCAAATCCCCTCTGCCCTCCTGAATTTAATACATCCGGCGGGATAAAACCGAATTCAGTGCCGAATAGTAAATAATCATCAAGTCCGGCTGCATTAGTATTGCTGGCAGCAGCGACCGAGATACTTAG
>JAUZNW010000035.1 GCA_030706785.1 Bacteroidota bacterium
ACACCCTGAGCTCCGTCGACCAGAACAGGAATATTATGAGAATGTGCCAGGTCTATTATTTCCTTCAAAGGGAGAATGGTCCCGAGTGCATTCGATGCCTGTGACACAGCAACCATACTTGTCTTCGGAGAAAAAAGCTTCACATATCCCTCGAAAAGCAGTTCGCCGCTGTCATTCATCGGTATAATACGCAGCTTCGCATTTTTCCGCTCACAGAGCATCTGCCAGGGAACAATGTTTGCATGGTGCTCGAGGGCACTTATGATAATTTCATCTCCGGCTTTTATATATTTTTCGCCAAATGAAAATGCAATTGTATTTATTGATCCTGTTGTCCCTGAAGTGAATACTATTTCCTCCCTTTTCCCTGCATTGATGAACGCCCTGACTTTCTCTCTTGCATTTTCATACGCTTCCGAGGTTTTGTCGCTCATTGCGTGAACTCCCCTGTGAATATTCCCGTTATAGGAAGTATAAACCTCCTTTATGATATCAAGAACGCAAAAAGGCTTTTGGGTTGTGGCCCCGTTATCGAAATAGATCAACGGCCTGCCATAAACCTTAACACTCAGCAGCGGAAAATCTGCTCTTATTTCTAAAATATCCTTCACCCTGAAATCAGTTTACCCGCATTTAACAAGGCAGCTTGCACAACGCGAAAGCTCTCCTTTAAGCCGTTGCATAACAAGATTGTCCATCCTTTCACGAAGAGGTTCCACTTTTATATTCTGGATCACTTCATGCGCAAATCCGAACATCAGCATCAGCGTTGCCTGGCGCTTGTCAATTCCCCTCGATTGCATATAGAACAATGCGTCATCATTAAGCTGCCCTACGGTAGCTCCGTGACTGCACTTGACATCATCAGCGTATATCTCGAGCTGAGGCTTTGTGTCCATCTTTGCATCATCAGTCAGAAGAATATTGTTGTTCTTCTGGTAAGCAATTGTTCCCTGGGCACCCGGGGCTACATAAATGCGTCCGTTAAAAGCCCCTGTTGCCATATCATCAAGCACTCCCTTGAAGAGCTGGTTGCTTGTACAGTTCGGAACCGCATGCTCGACATTTACAAAATTATCTACATGCTGGAACTTATCGGAAAGGAAAAGTCCGTAGGAAGTGCACTCTGCCCCTTCTCCCCCCAGATAGTGATAGGTGCTGTTGCGCACCAGTCCGCCGTGAAGGGTGATGTTGTTCGATGAAGCAAAGCTGTTACTTTCCTGGTAAATGAAGGTGTGGATTATCTTGCATGCATTGTTGTGCTCATTCTGAACCCTGATAATCTCAAAATGAGCATTCTCTCCGACATGGACCTCAGTAACCGCATTTGTCAGGAATTTTCTCGGAGAAAGTGTGTGATCGCAGATTATGAGCGTGAAGTCAGCATTGTCACCTACAATTATCAGATTCCTGTGCTGGTTGAATGTATCTTCCTCTGAATCTACCAGATCTACAACCTGCACAGGCTTTTTCATGACCGTTCCGTCGGGGACGAATATAAAAACTCCATCCGAAGCCATTGCTGTATTAAGATGAACCAATCCGTCCGTCTCGCTTTTTGCATATTTCCCGTAATGTCTTTCGATCATTTCCGGAAATTGCCTTGCAGCGGCATTCAGGCTGCCGACAAGCACATCCTGGGGCAGTTTGCGGATCCTTCCATTTATTGTCGGGTAAAACCCGTTCAGCAGAACGATCCCGAAAGCGTCCAGATCGGTGACATCACATCTGAACTCCTCGGCTTTTACAAAGTCCGATTCCTCAGGAATGAAATAATTCTGGTAATCGTGTTTGAAGAAACTATCAAGATTTGTGTACCTGTAGGCTTCATTTTTTCTTGTGGGAACACCCAGCTGTGTGAATTTCTCAAAAGCGGCCTGCCTGAAGGAATTGATAAAGGGAGATGAACCCTCCTCTATTTTACCTATATTACCGGTATAAAGGTCCAGATATCTTGTTGTTGTGTCGGTTTTTACTTCCATCTCAATTCCCATTATCCTGCTCCCTTTTTATCCAGTCATAACCCTTTTCCTCAAGCTCAAGGGCCAGTTCCTTCCCCGAAGTCTTGACTATTCGTCCGTCATACATCACATGAACCACATCCGGAATTATATAATCGAGCAGTCTCTGGTAATGTGTTATCACTATCGCAGAGTTGTCGGGACGCTTAAGCTTGTTCACCCCGTTTGCTACGATCCTTAGCGCATCAATATCAAGTCCGGAATCGGTTTCATCCAGGATAGCAAGCTTTGGTTCCAGCATTGCCATCTGGAAGATCTCGGTCTTTTTCTTTTCCCCTCCCGAAAATCCCTCGTTTACCGACCTGTTTGCAAGTTTTGAATCAATTTCAACAAGCTCCTTCTTTTCCCTCATGAACTTAAGGAAGTCAGATGCCGAAAGGGGTTCGAGCCCTTTATACTTCCGATGCTCATTGACCGCTGTCTTCATGAAATTAACCATGCTGACTCCCGGAATTTCAATCGGGTATTGAAAACCCAGGAAAATGCCCTCCTTAGATCTGTCCTCAGGCGCCATTTCAAGGAGATTGCGCCCGTTGTAAGTGACTGAACCTTCAGTCACTGTAACGAGTTCCCTTCCTGCCAGAACTGCTGCAAGGGTGCTTTTGCCGGATCCGTTAGGACCCATTATCGCGTGAATCTCTCCGGGCTTTACTTCAAGACTTATTCCCTTGAGGATCAGCTTTCCCTCTATGGCAGCTTTTAAATCTTTAATAATTAGCATAATAAAATATGAGTGTTGTAATAATAATCCTAGCCTACACTGCCTTCAAGGCTTATCTGAAGCAGCTTCTGAGCCTCAACGGCAAACTCCATCGGGAGTTTATTAATAACCTCTCTTGCATACCCGTTAACTATCAGCCCGACTGCATCCTCCGTGGAAATTCCCCGCTGGTTGCAATAGAAGATCTGATCTTCCCCTATTTTCGATGTCGTGGCTTCATGTTCCACAATTGCGGAATGGTTGTCAACTTCAATATAGGGAAATGTGTGAGCGCCGCATTTGTCACCCAGCAGCAACGAATCGCACTGCGAGAAATTCCTTGCGTTTGCGGCATTTTTAAGGACCTTTACGAGACCACGGTAACTGTTCTGTCCGTGCCCTGCTGCAATACCCTTCGATACTATGGTACTTTTCGTGTTCTTTCCCATGTGGATCATCTTTGTACCGGTATCAGCCTGCTGATAATTATTGGTAACGGCAACTGAGTAGAATTCACCTGTTGAATTGTCCCCCCTGAGTATGCAGGATGGATATTTCCAGGTAATAGCCGAACCTGTTTCAATCTGGGTCCAGGATATTTTCGAATTCTCACCCCTGCACATCCCTCTTTTAGTAACAAAATTGAACACACCGCCTTTTCCGTTCTTATCTCCCGGATACCAGTTCTGCACTGTTGAGTATTTGACTTCGGCATTGTTCTCCGCTATGATTTCCACAACTGCCGCATGAAGCTGGTGCTCGTCCCTCATTGGTGCAGTGCATCCTTCCAGATAACTCACATATGCTTCCTCATCAGCGACAAGAAGAGTGCGTTCGAACTGCCCGGTGTTTGCAGAGTTAATCCTGAAATAGGTCGACAATTCCATCGGGCACCTTACACCCTTCGGAACATAGCAGAATGATCCATCGCTGAATACCGCGGAATTAAGTGAGGCAAAGTAATTGTCAGTGTAAGGAACCACTGATCCCATGTATCTTTTTACAAGTTCAGGATACTCCCTTACTGCTTCGCTGAAAGAACAGAAGATGATCCCGAGTTCAGCCAGTGTCTCTTTGAATGTAGTCTTTACGGAAACACTGTCAAGCACAGCATCAACCGCTACTCCTGAAAGATGCTTCTGTTCCTCAAGCGGAATCCCAAGCCTGTCGAATGTTCTTTTGAGCTCCGGATCAATATCATCAATACTTTTAGTAGCAGCCCGATACCTGGGTGCAGCGTAATATATTATATCCTGATAATTGATAGGAGGTATCTTCAGATTTGGCCATGTCGGCATTTTCATTGTCTGCCACTGGCGGAAGGACTTGAGTCGGAACTCAAGAAGCCAGGCAGGCTCATTCTTTTTCGCTGAAATCAGGCGGATGATGTCCTCACTAAGCCCCTTCGGAATTATCTCGGTATCAATATCTGAATAAAAACCATATTTATACTCGCCCGATGTAACGTCATTTATTATTTTATCCTGGTCTTTGTCCATTTTGTCTATAATAAGCTTCCCGTTCCTATTATGTTTTCACCCCTAAATCCCCCAGGGGGGACTTCTTACCTTCTCGCATTGCTACCCCCTTGGCAGTAAGGGGATCTTTTGAATTACGGGCAGAAAGGGCTTAATTATATTTAATCTAAATAAAGATGCAAAATTATTAAAATAATTATGATTCAGAAATTATTCATCCTGAAATTTGATGTGCTTCCCATGCAGTGCACACATTGGTGAAATGTCAATCGGATTGTCAGGAATTAAAATGAAAAATATTCCTATATTTCGCCCTTTCAAAAAATTGAGGTACACCAGTTTATTAAATCGACTCTATGCTGAAGATTTTCAATATATGCCTGATAAAGTTCAAGTTATGTAAAAAACTATTCCTGTCACTTGTTATATTTCTCATACCGGCCGCTCTTTTTGCTTCAGGCAGCCAGGTTCCGTCTGTCGGCCCGGTACGGTTAGAATTTATAATATTCGGACTTATCCTCATAGGTGTCGCATTATTCCATAAGCAGACATTCTGGGTTGCCGTAATCGGACTGGGTGTGCTCCTTGCATTCAAACTTTTGTTTGATCCCGGATTTAACCTTTTCAAACACTTCTTCGGAACAACACCGATGATTGACCAGATCATGAACAAGGACCTCAGGCAGGGTGAATGGGGAATTATCCTTAACCTCCTGGGTCTCCTCCTGGGATTCGCCATGCTCTCAAAAATATTTGAAGAGTCGGGTGTTCCCGATATCCTTCCAAGGTATCTTCCCGACGACTGGAAAGGACCTTTTATGCTGCTTATTTTTGTTTTTGTCCTTTCATCGTTTCTTGATAATATAGCAGCTGCCCTTATTGGCGGTGCAATAGCCATAGTCGTTTTCAAAAACAGGGTACATATCGGCTTCATTGCAGCTCTGGTAGCAGCGTCAAATGCAGGCGGATCAGGTTCCGTGGTCGGCGATACCACAACAACGATGATGTGGATCGATGGTGTTGCTGCCTTCAACGTATTTCATGGTTATGTTGCTGCCGGTACAGCCCTTCTGTTCTTTGCCTGGTTTGCTTCCCACCAGCAGGACAAATATCAGCAGATCCAGAAGAATGTGAGTCCTGACGTAAAAGTTGACTGGGTTAAGATATTTAATGTTGTCCTTATCCTCATAGGTGCTATAGTTTCGAATGTACTCTACGATATGCCGGCATTGGGCGTATGGATCGCGATCATTCTCGGTGCATTCCTTCGTCCGGTACCATGGAAAGAAGTACCTGGAGCAATTAAGGGGACTATTTTCCTCCTATCTCTTGTTACCTGCGCTTCGCTGATGCCGGTAGAAGACCTTCCGAATGCGTCTGTAGCCACTGCATTTGTACTTGGTCTGATATCAGCGGTTTTTGACAATATACCTCTCACAAAATTGTGTCTGGATCAGGGACACTATGACTGGGGCATGCTGGCATACACGGTTGGTTTTGGTGGCTCAATGATCTGGTTTGGATCATCTGCAGGTGTTGCCATTACAAATAAATTTCCTGAAAGCCGCAATGTTTTTCTCTGGGTAAAGAAAGGCTGGCATATTGCCGCAGCTTATGTTATAGGCTTTCTTGCTTTGAATTTATCGCTCGGGTGGGAGCCTGCCGACAATAAAGAACACAAGATCATTAACTGCCCTGTTCCCGGCTGCCCGATGGCACATAAGGCACAGGCAATGGCGGAGAAACCTTCAGGTAATAATTACATTTTTACACCCGAATCCCTCTCCAGAGGCTGTTTAAAAAATCCTTTTTAGCCACAAAGAACGCGAAGAAGGATCAAAGTACGCAAAGCTATATTATTGAGATTCATGCCTTTGCGATCTTTGCACAATGTCTTTGCGTCATCTGCGGTTATTGGATCTCAGCTTTTTAAGAGCTGTATAAGGACATGGTGGCCCGATAATTGTTATCCTCAAATAATCAGAAAATCTTATCTTTAGTGTCAATAATAAATTCAGATAATGAAAAGTTTGTTGCCAGCACTGGTTTTTATCATTGCAGTGCCCATGTCATTGTTCGCTGATATGGAGAAGGAGATAAAGGCCGGGATAAAACATGTGACTGTTTATCCCGACAGAGCCCAGATCAACCATGAAACTAACATTGAAATTCCCGCCGGTAAGACGATCTTTACCTTTAAAAGCCTTTCGCCGTACATTGATCCCCAGAGCATCCAGGTAAAAGGGTATGGCGATTTCATTATTCTTTCAGTTAATCAGCAGAATAACTACCTTCAGAATCTTGAGGATCTCCCGGAGGTAAAGAGCATCAGGAGCCAGATCGAAGCTCTGCAGCAAAAGGTTGAAGATGAAAAGGCTGCCATCTCGATACTAAAGGAGAAGGAGGCGTTTCTTGTCGCGAACAGGGCTATCCTTGTCAAGGAAACATCATTCTCGCTTGATCAGCTTAAAAGCGTTACCGACTTCTATACAAACAGCATGGACCAGGTTACAACCTCAACTCTGAAGAAAAACAGGCTTATAAAGGATTATGAGAAGCAGATCGCAGCCCTGCAGCAGCAGATCTCCGATAAATTCGGGAAACAGCAGCTGCCGTCAGGCGAAATTGCGGTCTCAGTCTCTGCCGAGAAGCCAATAACCGGAAAGCTTGCTGTGAGCTATGTAGTTACGAATGCCGGCTGGTATCCTTCATATGATATCAGGGTCGACGATATCACAAAGCCTGTTAACCTGTTCTATAAGGCCAACGTATTCCAGAATACGGGAGTAAGCTGGAAAGATGTCATGCTCAGCTTTTCAAATGCAACCCCCTGGGTGGCAGGTAACATTCCGGTCCTTAATCCGTGGTTCATCGATTACTTCAATCCGCAGCCTGTTCCGAAGCTGAGGGGAGTTGTATCTGGTGTAAAAAGGACTGAAATGCCACAAATGGCAGAAATGGATAAAAAAGCTGAAGTATCTGAAGTTGGAGCAGTGGCCGAAGCTGCCCCTGCTCCGGTCGAAAAGAAGACAGGTGAAACAACCGTGTCGTTTGACCTCACAACTCCTTATACCCTTGAATCAGACGGCAAGGTACAGACCATTGAAATACAGAGATCTTCCACGCCTGCTGACTATCATTATGTTACTGTTCCAAAGCTTTCCCCCCTGGCATATCTCACAGGAAATATTACCGATTGGGCCAGGCAAAGCCTTATAGGGGGAGAAGCAACCCTTTATTTCGAAAACACATTTGTTGGCAAGTCATATCTTAATGTTAATCAATTAACAGATACTCTGACACTTTCGCTCGGCGCTGACAACAGCATCCTTGTCAAAAGGGAGAAAAGGAGAGACTTTACCAGTACAAAAATCCTTGGATCAAACAAGACCGAAACCTACTCCTTCCTGATAACTGTGAGGAACAATAAACAGACTTCAATAAAGATCACAGTGAATGATCAGATACCCATATCATCAAACAGCGGAATTGAAGTTGATGATGTTGAACTGTCGGGAGGGAAACTCAATAAACAGACCGGTGCGATAAACTGGGACCTCAGCATGAAGCCTCAGGAAACAAGGCAGCTGATCCTTACTTATATGGTGAAATATCCGAAAGATAAAACCGTCATCCTCGAATAAATCAACTCGCTGAATATGAAATTTCTGGGTAACCTCGTGTGGCTTATTTTCGGCGGAATAATTATCGCCGTCGAATATTTTATCGGCAGCCTAATCCTGATGATCACTATTATCGGGATTCCTTTCGGGCTTCAGACGCTCAAGATGGGATCACTGGCGATATGGCCGTTTGGCAGGAGAAGCCAGGTCAAGGAAAGGGCATCAGGATGCCTCTATATCTTCATGAATATCCTGTGGCTACTATTCGGAGGATTATGGATTGCAATAACTCACGCCTTCTTCGGCATATTGCTGTGCATCACAATAATCGGAATCCCATTTGGGATGCAGCACTTCAAGCTTACTGAAATCGCAATTAATCCGTTCGGAAGAGACATAGTCAGGATCTGAGTTATGTATCTAAGGTTTAATAAAATAAGTTTCCACTCCTTTTGAAGTAGGGGTGATATCAGCTGGCTGGCGGATGACGGGGTGGTTGATTCATTATCCTTCTTGATATAAATTTCTATGGATAACTCTGAAAATAAAAAAACACCAATCCGGAACTACGGAAAATTCGGGTTGATAGAGCATATAACCGACAAGGCTACACCCGTGAATCCTGGTACATATCTGGGTGTGGGTGATGATGCAGCGGTAATTGATGCCGGTGAAAGGTTTATCCTGGTTTCAACTGACCTCCTTCTCGAAGGGATACATTTCAACCTCATATACACACCGCTTAAGCATCTGGGATACAAGGCAGTAATCAGGGCGATCTCAGATATCTGTGCAATGAACGGAATTGCCAGGCAGCTCCTTGTGGCTCTGGGGATAAGTACAAGGTTCACTGTTGAGCAGATAGATGAGCTTTATGAAGGAGTATACCTTGCCTGCAAAAAGTATGGCGTTGATCTTGCAGGTGGTGATACCACCAGCTCTCTGACCGGCCTTACCATTGGTGTAACCGCTATCGGTGAAGCTGAAAAGGAGAGTTTAGTTAAAAGGGACGGGGCAAAACCACATGATCTCATCTGCGTTACCGGGAATTTCGGAGCCTCATACCTTGGCCTTCAGATACTTGAGAGGGAACGAAAGCTCTTCGACAAGGACAGAACCTTTAAGCCTGACCTTGCCGGCTACGAATACATAATCGAGAGGCAGCTGAAGCCCGAACTGCCTGTTCAACTTTCCGGACAACTAAAGGACATGGGGATAACTCCGACCTCCATGATCGATGTATCCGACGGGCTGGCATCAGATCTCATTCATGTCTGCAGGTTATCAGGCACCGGTTGCAGGGTGTTCTATGATAAGATACCTATCGACAGTGAAACACGTAAAGCCGCTGAGGAATTCAAGCTTGATCCCGCCATTCCCGCCCTTAACGGGGGTGAAGATTATGAAATACTTTTCACCGTTCCGCTTGAATTTGCCGGTAAACTTAAGAGCATAGAAAATGTAAGGATGATCGGGCACATGACCTCTCCCGAAAAAGGTTACTTTCTTGTAAGCAATGACGGGACCGAAATTGAGCTCAAGGCTCAGGGTTGGGAAAAAGGGTAGTTTTACCTGGGTCCCCTGATTATACCTCTTTCTGATTTTCTTATGAATTCCAGGATATAATCCCTGTCAGGTGAGTAGGCTATTTCTTTCTCTATATAACCAAGAGCCTGTGAAACGTTCATACCATTCTGATAAATAGCCCGGTAAATTTTATGTATCTCATCGATCCTTTCTTTTTCGAATCCTCGTCTGGAAAGACCTATTACATTCAATCCCATGTATGACAGTGGATCACGTTCAGCTTTGATAAAGGGAGGAACATCCTGTCTGACTTTGCATATTGGCCCAATAATAACATGGCTGCCTATGCGTGAAAACTGGTGAACGAAGGTACCACCACTAATATTAACGTAGTCATCAATTTTTACTTCCCCCGCCAGACCAGCAACATTGCCAAGAATACAATTATTCCCGACACGACAGTCGTGAGCAATATGCGATAATGCCATTAACAGACAGTTGTTACCGACAATTGTTCTCCCGGCTGCTGACGTACCCCGGTTAATTGTAACCCCTTCTCTTATTGAGGTGTTATCACCTATTTCGGCTGTGGTCTCCTCTCCTCGGAATTTTTGATCCTGGGGAATGCCTGAAATAACCGCTCCGGAGAAAATCTTGCAGTTTTTGCCGATACGGGCCCCTTCAAGGATGGTTGCATGAGGACCTATCCAGGTACCTTCGCCAATCACCACGTTTCCCGAGATATAGGTAAAAGGTTCAACTGTGACATTTTCTTCCAATCGGGCATCTGGATGGACAAATGCTAAATTTGAAATCATGCGTTAATTATTTGTTTTTAATTACCTGGGCCGTCATCTCTCCTTCAGAAACAAGACGGTTCCCGACAAATGCCTGTCCGGACATAATTACAATACCTCTTCTCAAAGGCTCAATCAGTTCCATCCTGAGTATAATGGTATCACCTGGAACAACCTTGTGCTTGAATTTTAGTTTATCTATTTTAAGGAAATAAGTAGAATATTTTTCCGGCTCATCGACTGTACTCAGTACCAGCAATCCTCCGCACTGAGCCAAAGCTTCAACCAGAAGAACTCCCGGCATTACAGGTTCATCAGGAAAGTGACCCTGAAAGAAAGGTTCATTGAATGATACGTTTTTTATACCCACTACAGTCGTCTCATCCAGTGAGATAATTTTATCGACCATCAAAAAAGGATATCTGTGAGGAAGACGCGCCTTTATATCCTCGATAGTATAAACAGGAGGTACTGTCGGATCATAAGCAGGAATATTCGTTTTGGAATGAGCTTTTTTGATTTCCTTTCTGATAAGTTTCGCAAGGCGTGTGTTGGCATAATGGCCGGGGCGTGTGGCAACCACCTTTCCTTTTATTGGTTGTCCGACGAGCGCCAGATCACCCATAATATCAAGCAGCTTATGACGAGCTGGCTCATTCGGATATCGTAATTCGGTATTATTAAGAATGCCTGCAATATGCGTGCTTATCAGGGGCCTGTTGAATAGCCTTGCGATCCTGTCAATCTCATCCTGTTCTACTTCCTCCTCCAGAATAACAATGGCATTATCAAGGTCTCCGCCCTTAATTAATCCCATTTTATGGAGAGGTTCAAGCTCGTGGAAGAAAACAAAAGTGCGGCTTCTGCATATCTCTTTTTCAAAATCGTCTATAGTATCAAGAATTGCATATTGATTGCCAAGTATCCTGGAATTATAATCTATAAGAGCATTTATGCTGAGATGATCGTCAGGGTAAATAATGAGATCTACACCACGCTCCTCGTCGGAATATGTAATCTTCTCCTTTACTGTAAAATAGTTCCGTTCCTCTATTTGCTTGGCAAATCCGACAGAATTTATTGCTTCGGTAAACTTCCAGGCAGCTCCATCCATAATAGGAGCTTCAGGTGCGTCGAGCTCAATAATCGCATTGTCGACTCTTAATCCATGCAACGCTGCAAGAACATGCTCAATTGTTGAAACTGAGGCGCCATTCTGCGTAAGTGTTGTGCCTCTTGAAGTATCTGTAACATTCTCGGCCAGAGAATCTATAACCGGCCTCCCCGGAAGATCAGTCCTGCAGAATTTGTATCCGTGATTAGGGGGTGCGGGTTTAAATGTAATTGTAACGGCAATGCCGGTGTGCAATCCTTTTCCCTGCAAACTCACTTCTTTTGCCAGCGTTCTTTGTTTCTCACTCATGGATACTCATTCAGTTTTTCAGATCCGGGTACAAAAAAATTAAAAAAAGTTGAACATTCCAATAACTTAACGCCTGCGGCTTCCTGTTTCAGGTTCAATATAAACATAATTTACTTATCCTTTAGTTGTTTCACCTGTTTTTCAAGCTCATACACTTTTGCTTGAAGGTCAGGCAATTTTCTGAAGATAACAGAGGATTTAAGAAACTCCCTGAGATCAATTGCCGGATAGCCGATCACAGCGGCATTTTCTTTTCGTATATCACCTGGAATCCCGGCCTGAGCGCCAATTTTAACCCCGTCGGCTATCTTGAGATGACCTGCAATTCCAACCTGACCGGCAAACATGCAGTTCTTTCCGACTTTCGTAGAACCTGCAATACCTGTCTGGCCGGCCATTACAGTATTCTCGCCTATCTCAACATTATGCCCGATCTGGATAAGATTATCAAGCTTGACACCTTTGCGGATAATTGTCGAACCCATTGTTGCCCTGTCAATTGCAACATTAGCCCCGATCTCTACATTGTCCTCGATTACAACGTTCCCTATCTGCGGTATCTTCATGAATTCACTTTCTGACTGAGGCGCAAATCCGAATCCGTCGCTGCCTATCACGGTACCTGCATGGATGACACAGTTCTCACCGATCATGCACTCATGATAGATCTTCACCCCGGGGTATAGAGTGCTTTTGTTTCCAATGATAGTACTGTCTCCTATATAAACCTGAGGATAAACAGAACACCCGTCCCCGATCCTGCAATTCTCACCTATGTATGCGAACGGACCTATGTATACGTCTTTTCCGATAACTGCCGACTGTTCAATTATTGCGGAAGGATGTATACCTTTTTTACGGGGACGCGCCTGGTCCACCATTCGAAGCAGTGAGGCAAACGCGTTATATGCATTCTCCACCCTTATGAGAGTTGCCTCGACCTTATACGCGGGAACGAAATCCCTGTTTACCAGAACTATTGACGATTTTGTTGAATACAGGTAGTGCTCATATTTTGGGTTCGCGAGAAATGACAGCGACCCGGCATGCCCTTCTTCTATCTTTGCCACAGTGTTCACTTTAATTTCCGGATTGCCTTCAATTTCCCCCTTCAGAAATCCGGCTATTGTTGCTGCATTGAATTCCATAATATATCATTGTATTAAACACATTCTTTCGGATAACACAGGTAATATTTTGTGACCCTCTCTGACATCAGCCGGTGGTCGAACATATCCGAGACCGATGTTATGTCGGCTGTTGTTCCGTTTTTCAGAAGTATCATAACCTCCGGAGTGTATGGCGCATACATAAGATTTGATATAGTACCTGTAAAAACATAATAGTCCGTCTGTTCATCGGAGACACGGACAGCTTTCTTAGTCAGTTCTTTCAGTCTATCCACCTTTTCTCCGGAAAACGATTCATTCTGTAGCTCTATTGCCAGAAGGTTCCTTCTGACAAGCCTGCGTGAGAGGTCAGCCAGAATCCGGTCGGAATGATCGCTCCAGTACTTTGCGGAAGCGAGAATATCTGAATCATCCAGGCGCGTGAAATGTGAGGAAATAGTTGCCGGCGGAAAACTTCCTGTACAGTCAAGTTCGGAGTGGCTGATATTATTATACAGGAAAAAGCTGAGGGCCGGTGTCGCATAAACGTCTGTACCGTTCATCGCCAGCTCTTTTGCACGCTTCAGGACCTTTACCAGCAGGCTTTCTGATGAAATCACAGTTTTGTGCATATAAACCTGCCAGTACATCAGCCGCCTTGCTATCAGGAACTTTTCCAGCGAATAGATTCCTTTTTCATCAACTACAAGGCTGTCATTCACTACATTAAGCATCCTTATAATCCTGTCTGAACCTACAGATCCTTCAATAACACCTGTAAAAAATGAATCGCGTCTCAGGTAATCGAGCCTGTCCATATCAATCTGGCCGGCGATCAGCTCATGGAAAAATTTCCTTCGGTAATTTCCGGTAAATATATCGATGGCCATACCAAGCCTTCCCAGCAGATCTTCGTTCAGCTTATTCATAAGAAGCAGCGAAAGATACTCATGTGTTATGCCATTTATGATCGAGGCTTCCAGCGCATGGGAAAATGGCCCATGACCGATGTCGTGAAGGAGAATGGCGGCCAATGCAGATTCCTCTTCTTCATCAGATATATCTACATTCTTGGTTTTCAAGGTCTTCAGGGCCATATCCATCAGGTGAAGGGCCCCAAGGCAATGCTGGAATCTGCTGTGGTTAGCACCCGGGTAAACAAAGCTGGTAAGCCCAAGCTGCCGTATATTCCTTAACCGCTGGAACCACGGATGTTCAATAATATCATAGATCAGATCATAAGGGATGCTAATAAAACCGTAAACTGGGTCATTTATGATCTTTCTCTTATTTGTTCTGTAGACCACCCGGGAGTAACTTAATTTACAAAAATATGAATTTGTTTTAAACTGACAGACAGTTTCCGTTGGGCTTCTGTTCCGGCTGATCCGGAAAAAAATTCCTATCTTCCTGCCACATTTGATATTTTTGCCGTCTTTATAACGTCTAAACCTCATTTGGATGCCAAAACTGACCCGGAACCATGAAGATTGAAATTCAGGGCCTCAATAAAATTTATTCCAACGGCAATCATGCTCTGAAGGATATTAACCTTGAATTCGGTACAGGTATATTTGGTCTCCTTGGCCCCAATGGCGCAGGGAAATCAAGCCTCATGCGGATCATGGTCACCCTTATGAAGCCAACTTCAGGAATTGTAACGGTAGACGGGAAAGACATCCAGAAACACAGGAAGCAATTAAGAAGCATGCTTGGCTATCTGCCACAGGACTTCAGATTTTTCACATCACTGAAGACATGGGAGTTTCTCGATTACTCCGGATCACTGGCAGGATTGAAGAACAGGAAGGAACGATTCAGAGAGGTCGACCGGCTCCTTGAACAGGTAGGACTGCTGGAGGTCCGCGACCGCCAGGCCAACAGGCTTTCGGGCGGTATGAAACGCCGGCTTGGCATTGCTCAGGCCCTTATCGGAAATCCAAGGATTATAATTGTTGATGAACCAACCACCGGACTAGATCCTGATGAAAGGATAAGGTTCAGGAACATTCTTTCGCAAATGAGTGAAAATGATGTCACTATAATTCTTTCAACCCACATCGTAGGCGATATCTCTTCCACATGCCAGGGAATGGCTCTGCTGAACCGTGGTGAACTGGTATTCTCGGGAAGGCCTGAAAACCTTGTAAAACAGGCTGAAGGGCATGTTTTCAAGCTCAACCTGTCGTCATCAGAGTATGATGTTGCCAAGGAGCGTTTTGATGTAATATCAACAATACCAGTTGATGAAGGCTGGGAGGTACAGGTTGTTTCCGATGATATTCCGGAATACAATCATACCACGATTACCCCGAATATCGAAGATGCTTACGTCTATTACATGGAACATAAGATAAAAGCTGACCTTTCCGAATAAACCTGCATGAGAACCAGATGGCATTTCTGAATAACATAAGAACAGTAGCGAAATATGAAGCCAGGATCCTTGGGAGAAGCTGGTTCTTCCGACTTTTTTCCATCGGAGCCATAGTGATCCTGACATTTATGAATATCGGCATCTTCTCGCCTATCGGTGATGAGGACTGGGAGCTTTGCTCCATCCCATCATCATTGCCTCTGCTGAATCTTTATCTCCTCAATATCGGACAGGCCATCGTTGTAATTTTCCTTGCTTCAGACTTTCTCAAGAGAGATAAAAAGGTCGACACAAATGAGGTGCTCTATACAAGGTCAATGTCGAATTTTGAGTATGTGATGGGAAAAACAGTCGGTATCCTGAGGCTGTTTCTCGGCCTTGACATTCTTATCCTGCTTATCGGACTGCTCATTAACGTTACATCCAAGACTATGACTGTCGACCTTGCAGCATACGTAAGTTACCTCCTTATCCTGTGCGTCCCGACAATCGTCTTCAGTCTTGGACTTTCCTTCATGCTGATGTCCGTAATAAGGAACCAGGCAATCACATTTCTTTTACTGCTGGGAATTGCCGCTCTCAACATGTTCTGGCTCTACTACAGGTTTGGTTCCATTTTCGATTACATGGCTTTTGGCTTGCCGGTCTTCAAATCAGGTGTGATCGGATTTGATAACCTGGAGCAGATCCTGAACCAGCGCCTTATTTATTTCTTCCTGGGCATGTCACTGGTTCTTGCAACTGTTCTCCTGTTCAGAAGACTGCCGCAGTCTAAGCCTTTTACTGTATTTTCGGTTGTGTCTATGATCATTTTTCTCGGAGGTGCAGTTGTAACAGGAATTAATACCTACTCCGGGTATAAGAAAGTTATAAAAGAGAAAAGGCTTGTAATTGATTCCAACAGGAAATTTGAAGGAAAAAGCTTTGTTACAATGACAGATGTCTCGATAGATCTGATCCATAATTACCGTTCTATCGATGCCTCTGCAGATCTCCGGTTTGTAAACAATAACAAAGACACGCTTGTCAGGTATTTATTCTCGCTAAATCCATATCTTAATGTCAGAGAGATCACCTCGGGGAGCAGGAAGCTGACTTACAAAAAGATAAACCATATAATTGAAGTTGAACCTCAGGCGCCTCTTCTCCCGGGACAATATGACAGTCTTAGAATTGTATACAGCGGCTCTGTGAGCGAGTCCTTCTGTTTTCCCAATTATTCAGGCACGATCAGGGAATCTCCATACAGAGTATCCAACATGCTCAATGTGAATAAGCGGCAGGCTTTCCTTACCGAAAACTATGTGCTGCTGACACCTGAATCGCACTGGTATCCTGTAGCAGGTTTAAACTATTATCCAACGGATCCTGCAAGGATCAAAATTGATTTTACAAAGTACACCCTGCATATAAAGACAAGTAATGGGCTTACAGCAGTGTCGCAGGGAAAATTAAAAATGGAAGATGGCAAATTTGTTTTTGAGCCTGAATCCCCTCTGACGGGAATTACCCTGGCAATAGGAAATTATATATCGGATACACTGAAAGTCGATTCAATAAAATACATTACCTACTATTTCCCGGGGCATGACTACTATAAAAAAGACCTGTCGGAAATAAAGGATACTCTCAGTTTTCTTGTTTCAGGGATCATGAGGGAGCTTGAAACTACATTTTCGACAAAATATCCTTTCAAAACGCTCAGCCTGCTTGAAGTGCCGGTTCAATTTTACTCCTATCCCATGATGAGCACCCAGACGAGGGCGGAGTTGCAGCCATCGCTTGTGCTTTTACCTGAAAAACTTTCGACCTTGTCGAATGCGGGTTTTCACAGGCGTTTTACCCGCCAGAAAAAGAGGATGCAAAGAAATAACCAGGTAATTACTGATAAAGAGCTTCAGGTAAGGTTATTCAATGATTTTGTCCGGAATGCCTTCATCAGCGGCGAAAACTTCAGGTTTGTAAATGGAGTGGCAAGCAATGAGCCTGTCCGGTACAGGCTTGGCCCAAGCTTCTACTTCTTTAAGAACAACTTCTACTCTGCTGAATTTCCTGTCATAAATGCAGTTTTTGAATCCCATCTCCAGAAGCAGGAATCACCCCAGGGCGGATTCAGGGAGATGACAGGCGGATTGTCAGACAACGACAGGGCAAACCTGATCCTGAGAAATGCCAGTTTCAGGGATATACTTGCCAGAAATCCCCAGAGTGATACAGTAAGGGCTGTCGTTACTCTGAAGGGAGATTACCTGTTTAATCTCTTCAGGTCAAGAACCGGGATAAATGAATTTAAAGACTGGTTCAGGAAATATATCGATGACCATGAATTCCGGAATGTTGATATCGAGGTATTCAATAAGGACATGAAAGATAAATTCGGCTTTGAATTCTACCCGTACCTGTATGACTGGTTTAACAGGAAAGAGCAGCCGGGATTTCTTTTCAATGATCTTCAGGCGAATGAGATTGTAGTAAAGGACAGGATAAGATATCTCGTCTCTTTTGTCGCTTCAAATCCGGAGCCTGTGGCGGGAATATTTAATGTCTCATTCAGGACCGGTACTGAAGAAGGCCGACAGGGTGGTCAGATGATCATCAGCTACGGGCAAAGTTCAGGTGGAAGTGTCTCAATATCAATGCAGGGTCGTGGAATGGAAGCCGGAGATATCTCAAAGATCGTTCTCCTGGGACCCCGTGAAGCCAAAAGGATAAAAGTAATCCTGGATGCTCAGCCCAGAGCAATGATGGTCAATACGCTGTTTGCCAGGAATATCCCCGGTGAAATTAATCTTCCTATAGACGAGATCAGGAAATCGCGGAACAGCCAGAATGAAACTGAGGGAGAGGAGGTCCTTGCCAAATTACCGGCTGTCACGTTACCGGGTGAACTTATAGTTGACAATGAGGACCCCGGATTCAGCCGTGGCACAGTCGGTACTCTAAGCCCTTTAAAGAGATTGCTCCATGTAAAGAACAGAAATGGAGAAACTTATCAACAGATCAATATGTTCTGGGCCCCTGAATACTGGCAGCCGGTTGTGCAGTCATCATATTTCGGGGAATATGTCAGATCATCGGTCTATACGAGGAGCGGTAAGGGCGAAAGGTCGGCAACATGGAAGACGCCGATTGTGAGTCCGGGATATTACAATATATACTGCTATATCGGGAAATCAGGCACAAGGATGACGGTGAGGACAGGGGCAGCAGGTGTACCTGCCCCTCCGCCCCCGGGAGAGGAATCTGAAGGTCAGAATGTTTACAGGGATATGCACTATAAAATATATCACGATCAGGGAGTTGAAGAGATAACGGTCGACTATGACAATGCAGAGGCAGGTTGGAATATGCTGGGAAGGTACTATATTTCTTCCGACACAGCTAAGGTTGAACTCACCAACCAGTCGGCAGGAAGGATGGTGATCGGGGATGCGATAAAATGGGTGAAGGCAAATTAGTGGTCCGCTGTGCGGAGTGAGGGGCTCGCGCAAGTTAATTTAAAAGAAATTGATTATAATAAATTGAAATAAGTGGAAATAAGTTGAACTATATCAAAAACATATATAGATAATATGAGAAAATTAATAATAAGAACCACGATCACCTTACTTCTGATTTACCTGATCCCTGCACTGACTTTCTCGCAGCAGGGCCTGACCCTTGAGCAGTCACTGGGCATTGCCGAAACGAACAGCCCTGCAATGAAAATAACAAAGCTGAGCCTTGTCAGGAGCCAGGAGAATCTTAATGCACAACACGCTGCGCTCAAATCAAACTTTTCATTGACGATCAATCCGATTGACTATAGCCGGAACAGATCGTTTATTGATCTTATCTCCCAATGGAACTCGATAAAAACAACCCAGAGCTATGGCCTCTTTACCGTATCCCAGCCGATAGTTTTCACCGACGCAAGGATATCGCTGGTAAACAGGTTTGGATACAGGGATTCATACAGCGAATTTACAAATGCAACCACCAAAGGATTCAGCAACGATCTTTCACTCAACCTCGACCAGCCATTGTTCACATACAACCGGACAAAGCTACAGCTTAAGGAGCTTGAGCTGGCTCTTGAAAATTCAAAGATCAGCTATGCCATCCAGCTACTGTCACTTGAAAAAAATGTGGCACAGGCATTCTATTATGTATATCAGCAGCAGCAGAGTCTTGATATCGCCAACCAGGCTTATCAGAACATGCAGAAAAGCTACGAAGTGATCCGCAACAAGGTGGATGCGGGGATTTCCGCAAGGGATGAGATGTTCCAGGCAGAGCTGAACCTCGCAACCACCAGATCCGATTTCGAGAACAAGCAGGTTTCGCTCGAGAATGCCAAGGATGAATTCAAATTGCTTATAGGGATGAGCCTTTATGATGATATAATTGTCCTGCCGAATATTGCTGTAGATACAGTAAAAATCGATATAGCTTTTGCCATCGATCAGGGGCTTGCCAACAGGATGGAAATCAGACAGAGGGCGATAGAGGTTGAGAACTCACAGTTTGACCTGATCCAGACAAAAGCACTCAACGAATTCAAGGGGAACCTCGGGTTGTCGGTGGGTCTGTTCGGCGATAATCAAAAATTCGGGAATGTTTACTCCAATCCGACCGACAATGAGGAAGTATCGTTGTCACTGACGATCCCCGTATGGGATTGGGGCGAAAGGAAATCAAGGATCAAGGCATCGCAGGCCTCAATTGAATCCGCCAATGTTTCACTTGAGGATGAGAAGAACAATATCATCATTGGCATCAGGCAGGTTTACAGGAACCTGCTGAATCTTCAGAACCAGATAGTTATAGCCAGGCAAAACGTTGCGAATGCGCAGCTTACCTATGACCTGAATCTTGAGAAATACAAGAACGGAGATCTCACGGGTATGGATCTGAACATCTACCAGAACCAGCTGTCAGAAAAGCAGCTTTCATATACTAATTCGCTGATCTCCTATAAGCTCGAATTACTGAACCTTAAAATACAGACCCTTTACGACTTCGAAAAGAACCAACAGGTAACTCCTGTAATGTCATTGGAAAAACAATAATAACAACATACAGATGAAAAAAATCTTATTACTCCCGGTAACAACGCTGTTCCTCTTCATCTCCTGCAGGAACCGGGAACAAAACCTCACAGCGGATGTCGAGATTCCAGTTTCTGTCCAGGAACTGAAACCCGGATCAATTAAGGAATTCGTAAATACCACAGGAACAGCATTCCCAAAGGGTGAAATAGAGCTCAAATCAAAAATTCCTGCTTCCTATTTTCTTGAGAAGAATCCGCAAACAGGCAGGCTGTGGCAGCTTGGCGACAGGGTTAAAGCCGGAGTGCTGATAGTAAGGCTTGAAGACCAGGAATATGTCAATTCGGTCAAGATGGAAACAAACCAGCTGAATCTCGAGCTTATGGAGAGTGAACTGAAAAAACAGGAGTCACTTTATGAAAAGGGCGGAGTGACAATGAGGGAGCTGAAAACAGCTGGGATAAATTATGAAAATGCGAAGACAGCCGTCGTAACTTCAAAACTCCAGCTTGAAAAGATGAAGATCATTGCCCCGATCGATGGTGTTATAGTCGACCTTCCTTATCATACACAGGGCACCCAGATCGAAGCCGGGCTGACAATGGTCAAGATCATGGATTACAGGACAATGTACATGGATGTGCAGCTTCCGGAAAAATATATTTCAGTTATTAAACCGGGCCAGCCGGTATTACTGACAAATTACACAATCCCTGAAGACACAATAATAGGGAATGTAACCCAGCTGTCCCCGGCTATAAATGCAGATACAAGAACATTCAAGGGTACGATATCGATCGATAACAGGGACTTCCTTTTACGTCCCGGGATGTTCGTTAAGGCAGACATAGTGACCAGCCGCAAGGATTCAGTCATAGTGATTCCCAAGAACATCATACTGTCGAGACAAAAAGGCAAGACAGTCTTTATTGTGGACCGGGGTGTAGCTGCCGAAAGAATAATTGAAACAGGTCTCGAGAATATTTCCGACGCAGAGGTGACAAGAGGTCTGGCGAAGAATGAGCGTGTCGTGATAAGCGGCTATGAGACATTGAGTAACAGGTCGAAAGTAAAAATCATCAAGTAGGCTCCATGAACCGAATAGCACAATTTGCTGTAAAATACCCGGTAACGGTTCTGATGCTGGTGCTTGGTATTCTTCTGCTTGGGTTTATCTCGTTCGGTAAGCTGGGCACCGATCTTTTTCCTGATCTGAACAATCCCAAGATATATGTGGAACTGAAGGCCGGAGAAAAGCCTCCGGAGGAGATAGAGAAGAATTATGTCGATCAGATCGAGTCGCTCTGCATGAGGCAGAGCGATGTAGTCGAGGTATCGTCAGTTTCCAGGGGAGGATCAGCAGTGATCACTGTTGAATACAACTGGAACAAGGACATGGATGAAGCCTTCCTCGATCTTCAGAAAGAGCTTAATACCTTCAGCCAGAATTCCAACCTCGAAGACTTTACTATATCTCAGTACGATCCGAATGCCTCACCTGTAATGATCGTCGGGCTCAAAAATGACCGCATTTCAAACATGGATGAACTCCGTAAAGTAGCCCAGAACTATATCCGCAATGAGCTTGTCAGAATTGAGGGTATAGCCGACGTGAGGCTTGTAGGCAAGGAAGAGAGCGAAGTACTGATTGAGACCGATAAATATCAGCTGGAGTCATTCGGCCTTACATCTGACGGGATTGCCGCTCAGATAAGGAATTACAACCGTAATGTATCGGGCGGCTCAATAGTAGATATGGGAACAAAATACGTCATTAAGGGAGTCAGCGTACTCAGGGACCTTGAAGATCTTCAGAATATTATTGTCGGCTTTAAGCAGCCTGCTTCCGGGACTTCCTCACTGACCGGCCAGAATCAGCTTACATCTTCCGGACGTGTCCCTGTTTACCTGAGGGATGTGGCCAGAGTTGAATTCAGGAACAAGGATCCTGAAAACATAGTGACGATAAACGGTGAAAGATGCATCGGGCTTGCTATCTATAAAGAGCCAAAATTCAATACTGTGGATGCGGTCAGAAGCCTCGATAAGGCTTTTGCTAATCTTGGCAAGGCACTGCCGGGATATGAGTTCATAAAGGTCCTTGACCAGGGAACCTACATCAATAATTCCATCGGGGAGGTAAAGAATACACTTATTATTGGAGTGCTGCTTGCTGTAGTGGTTCTATACATCTTTCTCAGAAGAATCGGAACCACACTTGTTATTAGCGTTGCTATCCCGATTTCCATCATAGCAACCTTTAACCTGATGTACTTCAATCACCTAACACTGAACATCATGACCCTGGGAGGTCTTGCCCTTGGGGCAGGGAGGCTTCTTGACGATGCCATAGTGGTTCTTGAGAATATAACAAGGAACAGGGAGGAAGGTATGGCGGTCAGGGAAGCTGCTATCTTTGGCACAGGCCAGGTTGGCGGGGCCATTACAGCTTCGACAGTCACAACCATTGTTGTTTTTCTGCCAATTGTTTATCTGCACGGCGCTTCAGGTGAAATGTTCAAGGACCAGGCATGGACGGTAGCCTTCTCACTGCTCTCATCACTTATGGTTGCTATGCTGGTGATACCAATGCTGGTCTCAACACTCTTCTCTGACAGGAATAAGAAAGGTCAGATATCCGGCGCTCTGAAGTTTAATTGGTACTCCGGATTCCTGGGGAAAGTCCTTGAGAAACGCATGCTGATAATTATTTCCTCAGTGATTATTATGGGGATTGCAGCTCTGCTTGTTCCATATCTCGGAAGTGAATTCATGCCAAAGTCTGTCTCAGCACAGTTTACTGTCGGATTGAAACTTCCTGAAGGGACAAGCCTTGAAAGAACAAACAGTACTGCAGTTAAGGCAGAAGGAATAATAAGAGATCTTCTCGGTGACAAGCTGAAAATGATTTATACTCAGTCGGGGGAAGATAAAGCTTCAACCATCAGTCAGACAACAGGTCCTGAGGGAGAGAATTCTGCCTCCCTTAAAGTTATACTGAAGGATGAATTTGCCCGTGAAACAGAAAGCGCCATATCCCTTGTCGAGCAATACCTGAAGACCATTCCCGATATGGAAGTGACCTTCACAAGGGAAGAAACAGCACTCCAGTCTACCCTCGGAACATCCGGATCGCCTTTTGCACTGGAGATATCCGGAAAGGACTATACTGAGCTTGAAAGGATAATGAAGGAATCAAGGGCTGCTCTTGAACAGAATCCCAGTCTTACCAATTTCACTACATCACTGGATGAAGGGACACCCCAGGTTGAAGTTGCAATCGACCGTTTTAAGACAAGCTACTATAATGTCGGTGTCGAAAGTATTATAAACCAGGTCAAAAGCTACCTTCAGGGAGCAACAGCCGGCAGCTTTGAAAAGGAGGGCGAAATGAAGGATATCACAATAAAGCTGGGCGACATCTCGCTTAACCAGCTCAAAGACCTCATGATCACAGCCGGATCGGTAAAGGTCCCGCTGAGCGAGCTTGCTGAGATCAAAACAGTAATAAGCCCGAAGGAAATAACAAGAAGGAACCAGTCAAGGACCTGCTACATCTATGCTATGGTAAAGGGCAACAAACCATTTGATAAAATAGTTAAGGAGGCCGGGCTCTCGCTGAAGGCTGTGACCCTGCCGGTCGACTACAAAATGGAATTCACGGGCGAAGAGCTGAAAAGGAAAGAATCCATGTCAAATCTGACCTTTGCCCTGATCCTTTCTCTTGTACTTGTCTTCATGGTACTTGCTGCCCAATTTGAGTCGGTCATTCAGCCATTTGTTATCATGCTCACAATCCCTCTGGCGGGGGTCGGGACGATCTTCACCTTCTTCCTGCTCGGAAAATCGCTTAATATGATG
>JAUZNW010000036.1 GCA_030706785.1 Bacteroidota bacterium
CTGGCTATTGAAGCCATTGTTTCACCCATGGTGACCTTGTGGTAATAGTTCTGGCTATCCTTCCCGGCGAAGTTCATCTTCTCATTCATGAATTCCTTCCTGGGGATTGCTATTTCATATCCAAGGGGAAGCTTATTAATGTCAATACCCGGATTGCTGTTCACAATATCATTTTCAGAGACACTGTATGTTTTTGAAAGGAAATAAATTGTTTCTCCCGGCTGCAGCTTGTGATAAATAAACTTCTCCTCGTCACGGGGAGCCGATGGTATGTTTATTGGCTGAGTTGTCGTGGCTGAAGAAACCAACGATTCCGGGATCCTTAGGCTCTGACCTTCCCTGAGTCCGCCTGAAATATAAGGATTCTCATGCGTCAGCTGATCGATCGTTATACCGTAAGCTTTTGAAATTGAATAAATTGTTTCACCCTTTTTTACCTCATGCAGATAATAGGCGACTCCTGAAATCACGACCTTGTTCCTTGATCTTTCAACTACTGCCTGTGACCAGATATCAGGGCTGAGAACCAGAAGGATCAATGCCGCAAATAATACTCTTATTTTTACTGTATTAAGGATCATTTTAATGTAATGTTTCCAGAAATTTCAGGCAATTCTTTTCAATGCGTCCCCGAACATCAGTAATATCTGCTTTTATGAATTTCTCGCCTGTAATGTTCTCGTAGAGCTCGATATACCTCTCCGAGACCTGATTCACAAAGCTATCGGTCATGACCGGTACTTTCTGCCCTTCCCTTCCCTGAAATCCATTCTCCATAAGCCATTCCCTGACGAATTCCTTTGAAAGCTGCTTCTGGGGAAGGCCTTTATCGAACCTTTCCTGGTACCCGTCAGCATAAAAATAACGCGAGGAATCGGGGGTATTGATTTCATCTATAAGCATTATTTTACCATTCTTGTTGCCAAACTCATATTTGGTGTCTACAAGAATCAGACCATGCTGAGCGGCAATTTCAGAACCTCTCATGAAAACCCCCATGGTATATTTTTCAATAAGGTTGTATTCTTCCTCACTTACGATCCCCCTTTTAATAATCTCATCACGTGAAATATCTTCATCATGCATACCCTGCTCTGCTTTTGTTGTGGGTGTGATTAGCGGAACCTCGAAGCGCTGATGTTCCTTCATCCCGTCAGGAAGAGGAATACCGCAGATGCTCCTTGCTCCTGACTTGTACAGCCGCCATGAGCTGCCTGTCAGGTATGCCCTTACGATCATTTCCAGCGGATAAGGTTGGCATATGTGGCCGATTGTCACATTCGGATCAGGAGTTGCTATCTTCCAGTTGGGAACGATATCGCTTGTAGCATCAAGGAATTTCGATGCTATCTGGTTAAGAACCTGCCCTTTATAGGGAATTCCCCTTGGAAGGACCACATCAAAAGCCGATATCCTGTCTGAGACTATCATCAGAAGATATTTGTCGTTGATATGATAGACATCCCTGACTTTGCCCTTGTAAATACTTTTTTGTCCGGGGAATCTGAAATCTGATGTCACAATTGTTTCGGCCATGAGAAGGAATTATGGATTGTTAGTTATGTTCTTATTATCACTTTCTTCCTGTTCGTATGCCCGCACGATCTTCTTTACAAGCTTATGCCTCACAATATCCCGTTCATCAAACCTTATTATTGAGATCCCTTCAATACCGCCCAGTATCCTGATTGCCTGGAGCAATCCTGAATCACTTCGCTTCGGAAGATCAATCTGTGTGGTATCTCCGGTCATGATGAATTTTGAGCTTATTCCCATCCTGGTCAGAAACATTTTGAGCTGATTTACCGTAGCGTTCTGCGCTTCATCAAGGATCACGAATGCGTTTTCAAGTGTTCTGCCCCTCATGAATGCCAGTGGCGCGATCTGAACTGTTCCATCTTCGAGCCATGTTTCAAGCTTCTTGAACGGGATCATATCGTGAAGAGCATCATAAAGCGGCTGCAGATAAGGATCGAGCTTTTCCTTTACGTCACCCGGAAGAAAGCCAAGCCTTTCCCCTGCTTCAACAGCAGGACGTGTCAGGACGATTTTTTTGACCTCTCTTTCTTTCAATGCTCTGACAGCCAGTGCTATGGAAGTATATGTCTTTCCGGTTCCGGCAGGTCCTTCTGCTATAATCAGGTCATTAGTTTTGTAATCGTTCACAAGGACAACCTGGTTTACTGTCCTTGCCCTTACCGGCTTGCCGCTCGTACCGAATACAATGACCTGCTCAAACTCGCCATTTGAAGCGCTTTTAAGATGATCAGCATCAAAAAAGTACTTCTCAATATCCTGTTCATCGAGCCTGTGATATTTACGGTAGTACTCGATAATCTCGTTAAATTTCTCAGCAAAGAATGTGATTTCCCCCTCCTCCCCCATGCACTTAATCTCGTTGCCTCTTGCCACGATCTTTATTTTCGGGAAAAAACTGCGTATTTTATCTAAAAGTGAATTATTTGTGCCGAAAAATATTACAGGATCGATATCCTCAAGGAATATTACTATCTCTGTCATTAAACTGTTCAAAAGTCTTTAGTCTCCTTTCCTCTTAAGTATTTGCCTTTCAACCGGCAGGCTATTAATAAAAAACATATTTTGATGAATGCAAAGTAAGGTTATTTTTTCTTTAGAAGATTATCTTTGTCCTAAGTTTTTTGCCATATGGCGGTAATTACACTGACAACGGAATGGAGGCCTGATGATATTTACAACGGGATAATAAAGGGGAAACTGTGCAATATGTGTCCCCAAGCCGCAATTGTAGACAATGCATGCAACATTCCGCCATTCAATATATCCCAGGCATCATTTATAATCAGGAACACCTATCTGAATTACCCTAAAGGTTCCATTCACATTATCTGTGTCCACTCGGAAGCACATAAGGGAGAGCATTGCCTTATTGTAAAGGCGAGGGATCATTTCTTCATTGGTACCGATAACGGCATATTCAATCTGATACTAAATTCCGAACCGGATGAAATTGTCAGGGTCGAAGATGATGGTACTACTGATGAACTGGAGATCTTTGCGAAGGTCGCATCCGAATTGTTTAACGGGAAGAAACCTTCCCAGCTTGGGACTAAGATCAATGCTGTTACCGAGAGGCTGCCGCTGAGGGCTACAATTGACAGGGAGGTGATTATTGGCAGCATTATCTTTATCGATTCTTACGGGAATGCTATTTCAAATATTACAAAAGAAATCTTTTACAGGATATTTGAAAACAGGGAGTTCAGGATATCGGTGCAAAGTAATAAAAACTACACCGGTACTATTTCCAGAACCTACAGTGATGTACCTGTAGGAGAGCTGCTTGCAAAGTTTAACCAGCTCGATCTTCTCGAAGTTTCGATAAATGGCGCAAATATTTCTGAATTGCTCAGCATTGAGGTCGGATCTTCGATAAGGATAGATCTGATAAGCAAAACGGCGCCTTCTGATAAATTATTCTAACGTAAACATTTTATGACTGATAAGGAAAGAAGCTGCGAGGAGTTCAACAGACTCCTTGATATTATTGATGAACTTAGGGTTAAATGTCCCTGGGATATGAAACAGACAAATGAAAGCCTCAGGAAGCTTACAATTGAGGAGACTTTTGAACTTGCCGATGCTATTCTATCGGGAAATGACGAAGGAATAAAGAATGAGCTCGGCGATATCATGCTTCATATAGTATTTTATGCTAAAATAGGATCAGAACAGAATTTGTTCTCAATGACTGATGTACTGAAAGGAATAAATGAAAAACTCATTTACAGACATCCTCATGTTTTTGGTGAGGTTAAGGTTTCAAGTGCATCGGATGTAGAGAAAAACTGGGAGCATCTCAAGATTAATGAGAATTCAGATTACAAGCCGGTATTATCAGGAGTTCCGTCGTCCCTGCCGGCAGTTGTTAAGGCAAACAGGATCCAGGAAAAAGTAAGAGGAGTCGGATTTGACTGGGAAGTCCGCGAGCAGATCTGGGACAAAGTAATGGAGGAGATCGCGGAACTCAAGAAAGAGATTGAAAATCATAATACAGAAAGTATTGAGTCAGAGCTGGGTGATGTTTTCTTTTCACTGATAAATGCATCACGGTTATACGGGATTGATCCTGAGGCTGCCCTCGAGAAAACAAACCGAAAATTCATTAAACGCTTCAATTTCCTGGAAAAGGAGACGATTTCAAAAGGGAGATCGCTTCATAACATGACTCTGGATGAAATGAATGAGATCTGGGAGAAGGCAAAAGATGAAGATTAACAACCTCATCCCCCTGCCATTTGTCCCGAAGTGAGAAAGGGAGTAAAAATTTTTAAATTTTACGAAGTCCCTCCCACTCCGGGGGAGGGATTTAGGGAGAGGTTGCAAACCTGTAGCTTAAAAGCTGATAGATAATCTTTGCGGCAACAAAATCCGGGACTTTGTTGGCGGATGAAGGGCACAGTTCCACCACATCAAATCCGACAACATTCCTTTCCTTTATTACATCCCTGAGGAAATGCATTATCTCAAAGTACTCGGGACCGCCGGGCTCAGGCGTTCCTGTGGAAGGGATGAGGGAAGGATCGAAAACATCCATATCGATAGTTATATACACATTTTTGCCAAGCTTGCCGACAGCCCTGGAATATAATGACTTATCGTGATACAGGTCATGTGCAAAAAAGATCCTTTCCATATCAGCAAAAGGCAGCTCTTCAGCAGCCATGCTTCTTATGCCAACCTGAACTACAGGAGCGCACTCTTTCGCCCTTGCCATGACGCATGCATGGTTAAATTCAGAACCCTCATATTTCTGTCTCAGATCCGTATGTGCGTCAAGCTGAAGGATGGTGAGATCCTTATAATGCTCTGAAAAAGCCCGTATTGAGCCGATGCTTATGGTATGATTCCCCCCGACAACAACAGGGAACTTTTTGTCCACAAGCAGCGAATTTATAACCCTTCTAACCTCTCTTACAAGAGCTTCAGGCGATTCCTTTACTTTGACAGGCTCAATTGTATGTATCCCCTGAAGGTGGGCTTCCGTCCTTGTTTCAACATCATAAAACTCGAGGTTGACGGAAGCTTCCATGATAGCATCGGGCCCGAGGCTGGCGCCCCTCATCCATGTGCTGGTTTCATCATAGGGAACAGGAACTATAATTATTCCCGAAGCAGCATAATCATAGACTACTTCGTTCCCTCCAAAATTCATTTCAGAGTATATTTATTTCCCGGGCTTCTGACTTTTTGTGCCTGAAGCAGGAGCTTTCTTTTTCTTCTTTTCAGGAGCAGTACTGACCTCAGGGACGGATTCTTTTTGTTCTCCTTCTTTTACTGCTTCTTCCTTCTTTTCAGGCTCCTCCTTCACTAGCATATTCTTTTTCAGGAGAATGTTATACCAGAGGACGATCTTCTTGATATCACTTACATACACCTTTTCCCTTGAATAATCGGGAACTATCTCCTCAAAATATTCTTTCAGCTTTTCCGGTTTAACTTTTGAGTCAATTGCCGATCCTCCTGACTCCTTCTCAAATATCCGGTCGAAGACTTTTCCGAGCGGCAGGTCTTCTTTCTCGGTGAACACTGAAATTTCCTCCAGTGAGCTTACTTTTGCGGAGCTGAATGCACTTGTTCTTTTCCCTGTTTCGAGATGCTCGACAATTATTGCATTCTTTCCCTGGGCAACGAACTTGAAAAGTCCCGGTTCTCCTGAAATAGCCAGTATATCCTTTAATACCATGGAAGTATGTTTTGCTGCGAATTTAATTCATGCAAATATATATAATCCCTGAAACCAGATTATTTTGAAGAGATTTATCAGTTTATATTTCTTTCATTCTTGATCCTTTCGTATGCCTCGTTGACCTTTTTAAATTTCTCGTCAGCCGTCTTCCTGAATTCCTCGCCGAGATGGCTGACCTTATCAGGATGGTACTTCATTGCCATCCTCCTGTAGGCCTTTTTGACCTCCTCATCTGTTGCATTACGCTCAATTTCAAGTATTTTATAAGCCGAATCAGTCTCCGGCACAAACATATTCCTGATCGACTGATAATCGGATGAAGATATCCCGAAGTAACCAGCCATTTTTTCTATCGCATCCAGTTCAGGCTGACTAATAACTCCATCTGCATTTGAAATGTTGAAAAGCAAATGCAGAAGCTGAAGCCTCGATGAGTAGTCCATGTTTCTGCTTATCTGGATGCAGACATCCCTGACCGGAATTTCCTGTTTCAGGATATCCCTCAGCAGGACAAGAGCTTCCCTTGCGCTTGACTGGCCAAATTGTGCCACAAAGAACTGCTTTACATAATCCAGCTCTGATTTAACAACTTTGCCGTCGGCCTTCATTACGGCAGCAATAAGTACGAGGAGGCTCATCCCGAAGTCACCCTGTGCTGTCTGGACTGATCTGCTGGTATAATGTCTTGTTTGTATCGTGGTATTGTCTACCATCGATCCTACAAGGAAGCCCAGGACTGCCCCAATCGGTCCGCCCATAACAAAGCCAAGTCCCCCGCCTATCCATTTTCCAAAGTTGCCCATATATTAAATTGCTTTCTTATAAAGGTTTAACATTTCTTTGTGAACCCCTAGTATGGCGGGAATTATCATGTCATTTTCAGAATTGAATACCAGGTAATCAGACTGTCTGATCCTCGATTCATCGTCAATTTGATTATTGACGCGTTCCAGCACCTGCTCCCGGGTCAGCTTGTTTCCCTTTATAAGCCTTTCAATCCTTTCTTCCATTGGTGTAACGACTGTAAGGATCTTATCGACCAGGCGGTATGCACCGCTTTCAAAAAGGATCGCCGCCTCCATGACAGTATATGGTGCATCCTGCTCAGACTCCCATTTCCGGTAATTTTCAAATACCTTGGGATGGATAAGGGAATTAACCTTTTCAAGAAGATCCCTGTTGTTGAAAATAATTCTTGCCAGTCCGGGACGGTCAAGCTTACCGCTGGTATAAAGGTCCCTGCCGGCAACCTCGTTTATTTTTTGAATGACCTCGATGTCTATATCCTGGATCAGCCTGGCTTCATCATCAGCAGAGAAAACCGGAATTCCGATCACTGTAAATACTCTGCAGATAGTGGTTTTCCCGCTCCCTATACCGCCTGTTACTCCAAGCTTCAGCCGTTGTCCGGACTTGTTATCCACCTTGCTTCTTTTCAATCAGAAAATCTACTTTTGATGGTGTAACCTGGAGCGAATTCACAAAAGGCGGTACATCAACAATTTCCAGTGGTATCTTTTCAGCCGCATTCAGATCAGCTTTCCTTAGATCGAGTGTGACTTCAAAAGGCATTGCCTTGAATTCATCATAGTCACTTACGGCTACCCTGCACCTTACCTTTACTTCATCAGGAAAGATCCTGACATTGATGGAATCGGGGCAATTCAGGATCCGGACCGGTACAAGCTTTTCAGCTTCTGTAAATTGCTCTACCGGAACAGTTACAGTGACTTTCCTGATGGAAGCAGTAAATCCGCCGGAAGTTTTCAGGGGGATGCTCCTAATAACGGTTTCATCAACTCCTGAAAACTTTCTGAACCTGGTCTTAACATGCTTCAATGTATCCACTACCTGTTTCGGACCCGTGACTATTACAGAATCAGGAGTAATGAGGACCGGACCTTTCACAGAGTATTGTTTTTCTGTAAGCACTTCAAGATCAGCTACTACTGGTACTGATTTTGAAACTATCCTGTCGAGCAAAAAGAAAAGTGTATCAGGCTTGATCGAAGTAATATCGCACTCTGTACGGAGCTCGTTTTTGAGCTTCGGGATAAGGCTGGTGGTAACTATATAATAGTCTAAAGTCTTGCTTCCCGATGCTCTCCTGTAGTTGATTATTGACATATCGAGGATCAGGGGAGCGCGTGTTCCTGAAAACTTCAGCTTAAGGATTGAATAACCAGGTCCTTTAAGGAAGAGATCGAGTTTTGGAGGTAATTCTTCTGAAAGAACCCTTTCCTTCGGAAGATTGATATACCTTACCGGATACTTTAACTCGGCTTCAATATTTTTTCCAAGTGAATTGAGGTACCAGAAAATGAATGAGAGCAGAAGGAAGAATGCAAAAATCAGAACATCCCTATCGATCCTGCCTGTAACCTTATCCAGAACTCTTTTCAGCCATATGCCGGAAATCCCTTTCACCCGGGGAAGATAAGAAATGTATTATTCCGTATCAGCGGTTGGGTCTTTCATCAGGGCATTTTTATCAACCTTGAGTCTAAGATCCCCACCCACCTCCAACATAACATAGTTGTCTTTCACCTCATGGATCCTTCCGTAAATGCCGCCTGTAGTCACAACCTTGTCACCCTTTTTAAGCGAGTTCCTGTAGCTGGTCGCTTCCTTTTGCTTTCTCATCTGCGGCCTTATCATAAAAAAGTAAAAGACAACAAAAACCAGTAGAAGCGGCAAAAAGGTTAAGAGGGCGTTACCCTGACCGGAAGAGCTTCCTGCCGGCTGACCCATAAGGAGAATAAAAGATAAAGTGTTCATAGTCATTAATTATTATTAATTATTGTTTTTCGAAATTACTTCGGCTGTTATCTTCAGGATAACAACTTTTGTCTGTGAGTTTGAATGCACTGAGATAGTTTTTGTCTGCTTGCCACTTTTGCCTTCACTGTCGAAAACGACTTCAAGGCTTCCTCCCCCGCCTGCAGGTATCGGATCACGACTAAATTTGGTAACCGTGCATCCACAGGTTGTTGTTGCAGAATTGATAACCAGTCGCCCCGGTCCCCTGTTTTCAAAATTAAAGGTCCAGGCTACTTTCTCTCCTTCAATTATCTTTCCGAAATCATGCTCATACTCCCGGAAGATTACTTGTGCTGTTTCTCCTTCAGCCTGAGGGATTTCTTCAGCATGAATTTTCTTCCCCGCCCCGGAATTGCAGGCGGGGAATGACAGAATAAAGAATATCAGGGATATGACTGCCTCTTTTTTCATATCTCTTAAATTTCCATTAAAGATTATATTTTCTCGCCAACCAGTCCCCTTCCAGACTTTTTAAAGAGTCCCTTTTCACGGATCTCTTTCACTATATTATCAAGAATACCGTTGACAAAGGTACTGCTTTTTGAAGTACAATAACATTTGGCGATCTCAATATACTCATTCAGAGTTACCTTGACTGGTATCTCAGGGAATTCAAGGATCTCTGTAATTGCCATCTGCATCACAAGAATATCCATGAGGGCTATGCGTTCAACCTCCCAGTTTGTTGTATTGCTGTCTATTAGCTCTGAACACTGCTTTGAGTGGAGGATCGCTTTCCTGAACAGAATCTTAACAAAATCCTCATCCTCCTTGTTCTTGAACAACGGCATCATGCCTACCTTTTCACCGTTTGCCTGGGTAAATTTCTTAAGGGTTTTTGTGACCATTACCATTACGTACTCCATATCGTCATTCCAGTAGATACTCTGTTCCTCCAAATTGGCCTCAAGATCTTCGGAGGAGCAAAACAGTTCGGTAACAAGGCTTGTCACAAACTTTCTGTCTGAGGTGTAATTACGGTCATCAGTCGTCATATATTCCTCATACTTCTCCCATGCTAGCATCCTGTTGTACATTAGCCTGGGAATATGAGGGTAGTTGATCCATGTGAGCTTTCTGACCTTTACGTAATCATTGAAAGTCTTATTGTTCCTGAGCTGGGCAATAATCTGATTATCAATGAAACGTCTTTTGGGATTAAGATCTTCAGGAGTGGGCATTCTTTTCTGAAGTGCCTGATCGATTTTTTCAGTTGCCACATCAGCTACTTCAAGAACAAGCAGAAGGAGATAATGATAAAGTTCGTATGTCTTTTCAATGCTGAACATCAGCTCTTTCTCAGCGTGGGCAAGATCATCCTCCTCCCTGCGGTTAAAAGCATAAAGTTCCAGCAATGCTTTTATGCGTAATAATCTTCTGCTTATCATTTATAAAGAACCTGCATTTCAGGTTGCAAAAATAACCATTTTCAGTTACCATCAGCAACGGGACCCAAAATTTAGGCACAATTGGAATGCCTTATTTTGATTTGATAAAATAATTCTTACATTTGACAATCAAAACACTAGCCTGAACTTTAAAATACCAATCAAAACTGTAGCCTAAACACTAAACTAACAGCGAAATGGAAGAAGAAGCCGGAATAAAGGAAGTTGCAAGCGGGACTGATGAAAAAAACGTAAAGGAGGAGATCTATACAAAGATTGTAAGAGCAGGTAAGAGGACATATTTTTTTGATGTCAAGGCCACGCGTAAGGAAGATTATTACCTGACCATCACTGAAAGCAAGAAGCGCCTGGGGAAAGAAGGAAAGGTGTTCTATGAGAAACACAAGATCTTTCTCTACAAGGAAGATTTTGAAAAGTTTGCCGATGGATTGAAAGATGCTGTCACTTTTATTGGCAACGGCAAAGATTTACCAAAAACAGAAACAGCAAAAACAGAAGAGCAGGTAAAACAGGAAACGGAAGGATTGTCTGCTACCGAGTTTTCAAACATTGAATTTGACGATCTCGGTAAAAAATAGGGAGCAACAGTCTTAATGTTAGACTACATCCTGCTGATATTGGCTATTATTCTGATGATCCTCGGAATAATCGGCTGTTTGGCCCCGGTTCTCCCCGGTCCGCCATTAAGCTATCTCGGATTGGTTTTGCTCCATTTTACAAAATTTGCTGATTTTTCCACAACCGTACTTGTCACTCTGGCTTCAATAGTTATCATTGTTTCCATACTTGATTATATAGTCCCTATCTGGGGAACCCGAAAATTCGGCGGTTCAAAATACGGGACACGGGGTGCCGCGGTGGGGCTGATCATAGGACTTTTCCTGGGGCCTTTGGGAATAATTGTTGGTCCGTTTATAGGCGCTGTTGTAGGTGAACTCATCTTCAAGGATGACATGAAATATGCGATAAAAGCAGGATTCGGAAGCCTGCTCGGGTTTCTAACAGGCATCGGACTGAAGCTTGCTGCCTCATTTGTGATAACATTCTATTTTGTGAAGGAGTTGATAAGATAAGCTCGTAGCTGGTAGTTACCCCAGGGTCGCGACCATCACTGCCTTGATTGTATGAAGCCGGTTCTCTGCTTCATCGAATACTATAGAATGATCTGATTCAAAAACATCCTCGGTGACTTCAAGACCATCGAGCCCGAATTTCTGATATATATCCTCACCAACGACGGTTTCCCTGTTATGAAATGCAGGGAGGCAGTGTAAAAATCTGACATCCGGATTGCCGGTCTTTTTGATCACTGACATATTCACCTGATAGGGCTTCATCAGATTTATCCTTTCCTTCCATGCAGAATCGGGCTCACCCATTGATACCCACACATCGGTGTAAAGGAAATCGACTCCACGCACTGCTTCATTAACATTTTCGGTAATATTGATCCTTGCGCCAGTCTTTTCTGCTATTCTTCTGCATGTGTCAACCAGGTCTTTACCCTGCTGAAATGCTTTGGGTGCAGCAGTCCTGAAGTCCATCCCCATTTTCGAAGCGCCCACAAGAAGGGAATTCCCCATGTTATACCGGGCATCACCGAGGTAACAGAATGATATCCTGTTCAGCGGCTTTGTGTTGTGCTCCATCATGGTCATGAAATCCGCAAGGATCTGTGTCGGATGGAATTCATTCGTCAGCCCGTTCCATACGGGGACACCTGCATATTTTGCGAGCTCTTCAACGATCGCCTGACCGAAACCCCTGTATTCGATCGCGTCATACATCCTGCCCAGCACCCTGGCAGTATCCTTCATCGATTCCTTCTGCCCTATCTGAGATCCGCTCGGTCCGAGATAGGTAACATGAGCGCCCTGATCGAGGGCAGCAACTTCAAATGCGCACCTCGTCCTGGTTGATGATTTTTCAAATATCAATGCTATATTCCTGCCTTTCAGCATTTGTTTTTCCCGCCCTTCTTTTTTTGACTTTTTCAGATCAGAAGCCAGGTCGAGCAGGTATTTTATTTCCGCAGGCTCAAAGTCGAGGAGTTTCAGAAAATTACGGTTGTGAAGATTGATAGCCATTTTTGTTGAATGAGTTGAATGGTTAAATAGTTAAATAGTTGAATGGTTGAATGGTTGAAATAGGTTGAAAAAGATTGAGGCGGTAAAAATAATTAATTCCGGGGGAAATTCAAATAAGAGGCTACGGGCTACAGGCTACGGGCGTCAGGAGAAGCAGTTATCCGCGGTGTCGACCTCCTTTCGCCCGACGCCTGCAGCATATCGCCTGTTGTACTAATCTTCATATTCCATAGTGATTTTGGAGCCATACTTCTTATCCGCCAGCTTGAACGCTTCCGTGATCACACTCATTTTTCCGCCTCTTTTGAGGAAATTCAGACAGGCTTCGATTTTAGGGGCCATGCTGCCCTTTGCGAACTGACCCTCATTAAGATATTTCATGGCATCTGTGTAACTAAGGAATTCTTTGATCTCCTGATCGGGCTTTTTATAGTTAATATAGATATAAGGAACATCTGTCAGGATATAGAATTCATCTGCACCTGTAAGCGATGCCAGCAGCGATGAGGCAAGATCCTTATCAATGACTGCCTCGGCCGGTCTTACATCCTTCTTTTCATCAATGTATACCGGGACCCCGCCTCCTCCGGCAGCAATCACAATATTGCCCTTCCTGGCAAGATCGCGGATGTTTGAGCAGTTCATTATATCAATTGGCACCGGGGATGGCACAACACGCCTGAAACCTCCGTCTGCCTTGACTTCCTCCCTGAAAATCCAGCCCTTTGTAGCCGAAAGATGTTCGGCCTCCTCCTTTGTATAAATCTTACCGATCCTTTTCTGCGGATCGCTGAAGGCAGCATCATTTTTGTCAACAACTATCTGGGTGACAATACATATAACATTTTTCCGGATGCCGTGCTTATTCAGAACATTCCTGAACATTCTTTCGATCATATATCCTATTCCCCCCTGTGAATCAGCCACACAAATGTCAACGGGCATCTGTGCAATATTATACATCTGCTCACCGGCATCATTCCTCATCAGGATGTTGCCTACCTGCGGACCGTTACCGTGAGTGATGATGAGGTCATATCCCTCATTTATCAGGAAAACCAGATTTTCGAGGGTCAGCGCAGTATTTTCCTCCTGCTCATCAATAGTTCCCGCCTGATCACCGCGAAGAAGAGCGTTTCCGCCAAGGGCCACAACAGCCAGTTTTTTTCCCATTAAGCACTTGAGTTATCCGGTTAAACAAAGAGTTCCGGTACGTAAAAGCACAAAGCTATCAATTTAAGTTTTCACGGGCGCCTGAATTTCCCTCAGACAGTCCTGAAACCTATATGTTAAAGAACATAATTTTATTTACAATTGCATAATTATGAGGTTACCGGCAACGTTTTAAAAAAATAATTACTTTTACACATTAACTTAATTCGTGGTTGTGAGATCAGGCAGTATCTTCCTTATTTCCATACTTTTATTATCAGTTATTTACTCCTGCAGGGAAAAGGGTACAAGGAACCTGAGAGAGGGAGAAATACACTATGACGTTCAGTATGAAGGCCATATAAGCCTTATGCCGAAGGAAATCATGCCTAAAAACCTGATCGTTGCATTTAAAAACGATAAAATAACATATGAACTCATTTCTCCGCTCGGGAACTCAGGCATTGTTTACCTTTGCAATCCATCGGAGCACATATATGATACTTACCTGAGCCTGTTCACAATCAGATACTTTTACCCATCCAGACCCGGTGAATATTATCCCGGATTTGAAGCTATGAGTGGCATGCAGGTCAGAAAAACCCTGAAGACCTCAAATATCTGCGGCTTTCGTTGTAAAAATGCCGAGGTAACTTTCCCCTTTGACCGTTCAAAGATTTACAATATCTGGTATACCAATGAGATCCCTGTGAAAAATCCGAATGCTTCAACTCCGTTCTGCCAGATAGACGGGGTTCTCATGAACTTTTTCTTTTTCATCGGCCGTTCCGAATTTCATTTCACAGCACAGAATGTTTACAGAAAAGAGATCCCTGATAAAACATTCGAAAGAAAGGATAAGTTTCAGCAGGTCATGAAAAGGGACATAAACAGGTTCATAAATAAGATGGTCAGCCTGTAGAAGGCTCAGGGCGCAGGGCGCAGAGAAGGAATCAAAAATCCCTGAACAAAAAGACCTCCACAACCTGCACGATTGCAAAACCGCATAACGCAACAACCTGCAAGACCTGTATGACTTACACAGCCTTGTGGGTATGATGTCGGCAGTTGTTAACAACTAATAAATCCGGTAATTTTCAAAATCATTACCTTTGGGTTGCTTTTGCAGGGTGCTCCCGAAGGATTTATTGATCTGAAATGAAGAAGGAAAAAGTAGAAAACGGTAAGAAAAAAATAAAAACAAAAATAAAATCCAGATCTTTTTTTACCGATGAAAGAATCAAGTTCGCCATCGGAATACTGATAACAGGCTTCGCACTCTATCTGCTTCTGGCCTGCGTTGCCTACCTGTTCTGGTGGAAGACTGATCTAAGCCTGTCGGATTCCCAGGTCATTTCCGGTGCTGATGTTCATGTCAAAAACTGGTCTGGAAAAAGCGGCCATTTCCTTGCCAAGATGATAATTGGTTTTGGTTTCGGGTATGGAGCATTTTTTGTTCCCCTTATCTTCGGAGCGATCGGATTGTACCTGCTCAATTTCCCGAAGATCCGTCCGTTTAGTCTCGTGACAAAGTTCACATTTGCTGCCATAATCATTTCGCTCATACTGGGATTCATATTCGGCGATGCCAACGGATATTTAGGAAGCGGCCCCGGAGGTGCCCAGGGATACAAGATCACAGAATGGTTAAATTCCTTCGCCGGAAAGATCGGCACGGGAATAATCCTGACCTTTGTTACCCTCTCATACCTTGTTTTCGCGCTGAAATTCAAGCCTGAAACATTTACCAGGAAAATACCTTCCACAATCAAGAATGTAATTCCCGGAATACCCGGGATTAAAACCGATACTTCACCTGGAGGATCTTCTGATAAGGTTCCTTTAGGTGTTGATGAAGAAGAGAGTGAAGGAATGAAGGACACCGACGATGAAGATGAGGATGAGAAAGTCGAATTTGTGGTAAAACGGCCTGCTGCCGAAGCAGATGACGAAGAGATGGCTGAGCATGGAGGATCGATAATCCATGAAGTAGGGAAAGATGAGCCAGGCAAATCTGCCGTGATAACTGTTCCTATCAACATAAGAAAACCTGAGCCGTTGGATATACTTGATGATGATGAGGTTGAGAGATTCAGGGAGAATTATGATCCAAGGCTTGACCTTTCGAGATATAAGTTCCCTCCGGTCTCCATTCTTACTGACCACAAGTCTGAATCAAACTTCGACAATGCCGAGGTATTCGAGAACAAGGAAAATATCATCAAGACTCTCGGGGATCATAAAATAGCCATCAGGCAGATATCTGCGACAGTCGGTCCTACTATTACACTATACGAGATCGTACCAGAGCGTGGTGTACGTGTGGCACGGATCAAATCTCTTGAAAATGATATAGCCCTCAATCTTTCAGCCCTGGGAATAAGAATTATAGCCCCTATTCCGGGAAGGGGAACTGTAGGGATAGAGGTACCTAACAGGAATCCGGAGATTGTTTCGATGAAGTCACTGATAACATCAAAAGCATTTCAGGAAACTAAATTTGATCTGGCGATGGCTCTAGGCCGGACAATCACAAACGATCCGTATATAGTCGATCTGACCAAGATGCCACATCTTCTGGTCGCAGGTGCCACCGGTCAGGGTAAATCGGTAGGTATCAATGCTATAATTACATCTCTTCTTTACAAGAAGCATCCTTCGGAAGTGAAATTCGTCCTGATCGATCCCAAGCGGGTCGAGCTTCCATTATATGCCAAGATCGAGCGCCATTTCCTGGCTAAGCTTCCAGGTGAAGAAGACGCCATAATCACTGATACCCAAAAGGTTATAAATACGCTCAATTCACTGTGCATCGAAATGGACAACAGGCTTGAACTTCTTAAGGAAGCACAGGCGAGAAATATCAAGGAGTACAATGAGAAATTCATTTCAAGAAGGCTGAATCCTGAAAAAGGGCACAGGTATCTCCCCTACATCATACTTATAATTGACGAGTTTGCTGATCTTATCATGACGGCCGGGAGGGAAATCGAGCCTCCGATTGGAAGGCTTGCACAGCTGGCAAGGGCAATAGGTATCCATCTTATTATATCAACCCAGCGTCCTTCAACCAATATTATCACAGGTTTTATAAAGGCCAACTTCCCAACCAGGATCGCATTCAGGGTATTTTCCTCGATCGATTCCAGGACGATAATTGATGCAACCGGAGCCGACAGGCTGGTAGGACGCGGTGATATGCTTGTATCGAGCGGCGCTGAGCCGGTAAGGGTACAGTGCGCATTCATTGACACACCTGAGATCGAAGCGCTGACAGAGTATATCGGATCTCAGCAGGGATATTCAGATGCAATGCATCTTCCCGAATATATTGATGACAGTGAAATAGGGCTTCAGGAGGTTGATCTCAGGAAGAGAGATCCGATGTTTGAAGATGCAGCACGCCTTGTGGTGCAGCATCAGCAAGGTTCAACATCACTCATACAAAGAAAGCTTTCGATAGGTTACAACAGGGCAGGAAGAATTATTGACCAGCTCGAAGCAGCAGGCATCGTCGGTCCGTTCGAAGGAAGCAAGGCGCGGGATGTACTCATCTCCGATTATAACCATTTGGAACAGATTTTGAAGGATCTTGAATAAAACAACAGAAATGAGGGAACTTACGACAATCATTTGCTTGCTTTCATTGTCACCAAATATTTTCGCACAAAAAGATGCGGGAGCAGTAAAGGTTCTTGACAAATTTTCTTCAGTGGCCCTTGCAGCTCCTTCCATAACAATGAAATTCGATCTCGAATCAGTCGACCAGACTGAAGGAACCAACAAGACCGAGGAAGGCACGATTGTTTTAAGCAAGGACAAATACAGGCTCGACCTTACCGACAATATTATCTGGTTTAATGGAGAGACATCCTGGAGCTATCTTCCTGCCGAAAAGGAGGTTACAATTTCAAAACCAGCAAAAGATGACAATTCCTTCCAGGTACGTCCATCCGCGCTTTTTTCAATTTACAGGAAAGGATACAAAGTAAGGCTTCTTGAAGAAAAATCAGACTCTTACCTTATCGATCTCTATCCTGAAGACATTGACAGTGATCATATAAGGATCCGCCTTACAATAGGAAAACCTTCATATGATCTTAAGAACGCTGAGTACAAGTATAAAAACGGCGTGACTGTAACCCTGAAAGTAAAGGAATATGATCTCACGCAAAAGCCGGACAATTCAGTATTTGCATTTTCACCCGATAAATACAAAGGGGTTGAAATTGTAGATATGCGCTAATCCCTGGCTTTTTCCCTCTCGGGATAGGCTATTCGCGCATGATAAATGTTCGAAAGTCTCTTAATAAATACGCTCTTGATATCTGAAATATCCTTGAATGTCAGAGGTGTTTCCGAAAACTGTCCATCCTGCTCCTGAAGGTATACGATCCGTTCAACAAGTTCACTTATATTTTCTTCAGAGTAATTTGCCAGGCTTCTTGAAGAAGCTTCAACTGCATCAGCCATCATCACAATTGCAGTCTCCTTCGAGTTCGGCTTAGGGCCCGAATAGGCAAAATTCTTTTCCATATCAGTCCTGCCGGGATTCTTATCAAGGTATTTCTTGTAAAAGAAATATGCCACTGAAGTGCCGTGATGAGTCTGTATAAAATCAATTATTGGCGGCGGCAGTTTGTATTTTTTCGCGAGTTCTATCCCTTCCATGACATGATCTATAATGATCTTTGAACTCTTCAGCGGATCAAGTTCATCATGGGGACTGAATCCTTCAGACTGATTTTCAATAAAGAATTCAGATCTTGCTACCTTACCGATGTCGTGATATAGAGCGCCGGTCCGGGCAAGAAGATTATTTGCCCCGATTTCTCTTGCAGCCTCCTCTGCAAGGTTGGCTACCTGCAGGGAATGCTGGAACGAACCAGGAGCTTCGTCAGCCAGTTTTCTCAGAAGTGGCTGGTTGGTATCAGAAAGCTCAAACAGGGTGGCATCCGATACAAAGCTGAAGGCTTTTTCAAATATAAAGATCAAAGGATAGCTCAAAAGCAGGAAAACCCCGTTCCCGGCAAATAAAATGTAGTTCTTCCAGTTCAGGTCAGGAAGACTGCCTTCCTGCATAAGACCGATCCCGAAATAGACCACTGAGTAGGCCAGAAAGACCATCAGGGTGGCAAAAAACAACTTCGCGCGACGATAAACATTTGTCAGTGAAAATATTACAATTGTCCCGACTATATAGCTGACGAAGACAAATTCAAATGAATTCGGGACAATAAATCCAGCCAGCATTATCGAAACAAGGTAAACAAAGAGCGCAAGCCTTGAATCATAGAAGGTCCTTACAAGAATGGGAATGATGGCAAACGGGATAAGGAATACCAGATTTCCGGGAATACTGATGATAAACCTTGTAATAAGTATAAACAGCAGGACTATCAGTATTATGAAGAAGGTCTTATGCGTTGAACTGAGAACGTCAAACCTGAAATGGTACAAAAACAGGTATAATGCAAGATAACAGGCTGTTACCAAAATTAATCTGCCGATCAGAATCAACCATTTATCGGTCTTCCCAAGTCTTTTCTCGTACTCCTGACGGAATGATTCAAGAATTGTGTACTTAGCGTCATTAACGATCTCGCCGCGTGATATAATCAGTTCCCCTTCCTGGATAAGGCCGCGGTTTACGCTTATCTCATTTACCAGCCTGTCCCGGACCGCATTTGATGTGGCGGCATCATAAATAAGATTTGGCTTTATAAAATCATACATGGTCACTCCGGCTACGAAATCTCCAAGTGATCTTCCGGAAGAAGAATATTTTTTCTCCACCGCATCCTTGTTATGCTTCGCATATTCATAGGCGCTCTTCTGGGTATTTATCGAGCCGAATGGCCTCTTTTCTGCCATTCTGCCTTTTACAATTGTTACCTCTGAAGACGGCTTTTCAAGAGAAGCAGTTGTCTCTCCTGCTTCAAGTATTCCTTTCTCATATATGTCAGTCAGGATGGAATTCAGGTCTCTTTTCAAAGCTACAAAACCCATCGGATCAATCTTCTTTGCTTGTGATTCAAACTCGGTCAGAAGATCGTTCAGATACTTGTCAAATCCGGCTATCTCAGTTTTTTCAATATCAACATCAAGCTTATAATAAGGTGAAAAATCTGACAGGATGCTGTCCCGTTCCCTTGTTATGACGGACTCTGGCTTCATTACAGGAAAATCCCAGGGAGCTATCAGCGAAGAGCTCAGCCACGGCTTCCCTTTTTCAATCTCATACCTGAATTTACCGCTACGCGGGGAGATTGCAACAACAATCAGGATGCTGGCAATGAAAAAGAACAGGTGATACAGATATTTCTTATCTTCCTTGATTTCCGGGGGTTTTCGTTTGGATCCTGCCATTATCGTAAGTATTAGATATACCTGATAATCAAAGGCAAAAATAGGGATATTTTATTTATTCTTTCGGATGTCTTCCTTAAATCCATTAACCGCAAATAACGCAAATATAAAAACGAAATGGTAGCAAAACTAAAACTATAAAAATAGCACTTTGCGAACCTGGCGTAAACCCAATAGATATCGGGACTTTGCGTCATCTGCGGTTAAATTAATTCTTAATTTTGGAAAAATATTCAGATCCAGATGGAAGTATATATATGTGAGAATGTCTTTGTCCCACTGCGTTCCGGACCTTCACATAAATCGGAAATGCTCAGCCAGGTCCTTTTTGGTGAAAAATACAGGATAATCGATGAGTCAGGTCACTGGTACAAGATTGAAACACTCTTCGATAATTACCAGGGATGGATTGATAAAAACCATATCCAGCGCACAGCGGATATACAGGGATTGACCGGATATGTCCTCAACAGATCTCTGCTGTGCTTTAAAAATGATAAATCACGGCTTGTACTAGAAGCAGGATGCGAAATTTACAATCCTGACTTTACTGAAAAAGTATTTTCAATGGGGGCTGATACATTCGGGACCTGCTCCGATTTCAGCGATGCCTATATTAAAGTAAATGAATCTATTGCTGATACCGCAATGAGGTTCATCAACAGTCCCTATATATGGGGCGGCAGGATTCCGTCGGGTATCGATTGCTCCGGATTTACTCAGCTTGTGTACAAAGTTCGCGGCATTCAGGTACCACGTGATTCAAAACAGCAGGTGACAATCGGGGAAAATGTCAACTTTGTGGAAGAAACAAAGCCGGGTGATCTTGTGTTTTTTGATGATGAGTATGGAAGGATAACTCATGTGGGCATGATCCTGTCGAGCGGACTTGTTATTCATGCTTCCGGCAGGGTCAGGATTGATAACATTGATCACCAGGGGATTTACAAGAACGAAATCAAAGGTTATTCGCATAAGCTAAGGGCGATAAGAAGGATTGTTACATAGTCGTGCAGTCTGAAGTCGTGCTGTCGTGCGGTCAATTCATGACGGCAAGACTGCATGACTGCAGGACTGCAAGACAAAAAAGGCTGACCGCTCTGCGGATCAGCCTTTTTTATTTAAGATAATCTTCGATTATTGATTAGGGGTCATCAGCTTATTAAGGCTAAGCTCATTTGCCGGTATTGGCCATATATAACCAATACTGGATGAAGGGATGGCAGGAACTGATCCCATCGATCCTCCGTCCTTTGCCGGGAATGGCAGACTGAGTCTCTGAAGATCCATGGTCCTGATACCTTCTCCAAGGAATTCAATATCCCTTTCGAGCAAAATGGCATTGTAAAAATCAGCTGCAGCAGCGAAGCTTGCTGTAGTATAGGCTCCTGCCGGGAAAGACCTGGTCCTTACAGCATTCAGAAGATCAACTGCTTCCTGTGTTACGGCGCTGCCTGCCCTTACCAGAGCTTCAGAACGGTTAAGCAGTACTTCTGCATACCGGATGACCGGAGCATAATTTGTCAGAGTAGTGAAGTCCGGGTATTTTGAAAGGAAATAGTTTCCGCCGTTAAGTACAAGACTGGTCTTCCTTACGTCCGCAACATCCATTAAGGCATAAGCAAAACCCGGATTCACATTAAGATAATATGACTCAGAGGATGAGAATGAATAGTAATGAGGAAGGCCGTTCTGGGTGCCGGGTCCGTCAGTTGTCGTAAACGGCATTGAGAAAATTGATTCCTTTGACGTATAAGGTGTCTGGAAAATTGCCGTAAACGAAGGATTAAGAGCAAAAGCAACACCTGAAGGTGCCGTAAAGGGAGCTGTTGCAGTGACTATTTTAGCTGATTCCGATACGACCTTTGCCCAATCGCCCATATGGAGATATACTCTCGTTTTAAAGGCTATAATTGTATTCTTGTGGATCCTGGTTGTATTCAGCAGATCAGTTGAATATGTAGATACAGCTAAAGGTTCAGCCTCATTAAGATCCTTCAGGATCTGGGCATAAACCTCAGTAACCGTGCTTCTTGCAAGGTCATTGCCTTCAGACGACTTTTCAGCTTTCAGCCTGAGCGGAACGCCGGGATTTGCTCCCGAACCCTGATTATATGGTTTGGTGTAAAGCTGAAGGAGGTCGAAATAGCAGATTGCTCTCAATGTCAAAGCTTCGCTTCTATACTGGTCATAATCAGCCTGGCTGACAGTCGTAGGCAGTGTACCTGCATCATGCCGGGTTGTTAAACCATCGAGGAACACATTAATTGCATTAACAGCGGCATAAATAGCGCCCCAGCAGTTCTGCACCTCATTAGTCGAGCTGACTTCGGTATGGTTCCAGGTTGCGAAATTCGTAACCAGGTTGGAGCTTTTAGGAATGAAGTTATCGGCTTTCACATCCTCATAGACGAAGAATCTTCCTCCCTGGAAAGCGCCGCTCTTCATGAATGCATACATTCCATTCACCTGTGCCACAATCCTGTCTTTAGTGTCAAAAACCGAAAGATCTGAAAGCGAGGTCTGTGGAACCGGATCCAGATACTTAGTGGAACATCCGGTCAGCAGCACAAGTATAAATGCTATGGATATCTTTAATATTTTTTTCATATTCATATCTTTTAAGTAGTTAGAAATTGACGGTTAACCCTACAGTGTAGATTCTTGCCTGAGGAGCAGAGTTCCTGTCGATACCCGGTGTAAGGTTCGCATTGCCATTTGTGGAAACCTCCGGGTCAGATCCGGTATATTTAGTAAACACATACGCGTTGAATATCTGACCGTAAAGCCTGATACTTGCTAAATTGGTAATGTCCGGCAGCTTCTTAAAGGTATATCCGAATGCAACATTCCTGACTTTCACATAATCACCTTTCTCAATATTTTCTGAGATCGGGAATGAGGAACCATTTGAAATGTTATCATTCATAACCGGTTTCGGAATATGGGTAACGTCACCCGGTTTTGACCAGGCTGTTTTATATACCTCGATTGAATTGTTCCACCACCTCTGGTCCCTGAGTCCGGCTTTTGAGCCGTTATAAACATCAAAACCAAATGCATAGGTCAGGCTAAATGAGAGGTCAAAACCTTTAAATGTCAGGTTATTATCCAAACCGCCATAATATTTGGGAAGAGGTGATCCCATGACCCTGGCATCGGACGCTGTGGTAATTGCCGGAGCAACGCCTGAGCCGTCCCTGTACTGCCATCTCGTGGCTGAAGAGTTCTCAAAATAGAACAGGACTTCCTTCCCTGCTTTGTTAACATAGATTCTTCTTCCTGTTTCAGGATCGACACCCCTTGTTTCAACAGCAAGGATATTTCCGATTGGTTTTCCGATAACTGTTTTACTTGTGGTTTCAAGGCCGGCTGTTACACCAAGTAATTCAGTAACGCCAGGAGCAAGGGCTGTTACTTGATTTTTCAGGGTACTGAATGTAAGAGTTGTTGACCATGAGAAGTTTGGCTTGGATATATTGAAACTTGTAACGGAGAGTTCCAGTCCCTTATTATACATTGATCCAACGTTAGCTGCAATGGAATTACCCGGGATACCTTTCGATGGTGACTGCGGAACACCGAGAACAAGACCATTGATGTCATTGTAGAAATATCCGATCTCTGCTTGTATCTTATCCTTTAGCAGCCCGAAACTTAAGCTGAAATCATACTTGTCGCTTGTTTCCCACTGCAGGTTGGCATTTCCTGCCTGAGAGAATGTAAGAGTTGGTACAGCTCCGTAAACACCAGCGCCATAAAGGAATAGCGAGCTGAAGTCTCCAACAGCTGAAATATTTCCTACACGGCCGAAGCTTGCTTTCAGGCGTATATCCGAGAATAATGATCCAAGGGCGTTCTGGACAAATTCCTCATTTGATGCGTTCCACATCGCTGATACACCGCCGAACGTACCGAACTTATTACCTTTTGCCAGACCGGAGAATCCGTCACGACGTACACTTCCTTCAACGTAGTATTTCTTGTTATAGTTGAAGTTAGCACGTCCAAAGTAAGAGATGAAATAATTCTCTCCGATTCCTCCGCCTCCCATCTGGGCTGTTACCCATGTTCCCTGGTAGACTGTAAAGAACGGATCGGCAACATTGGTCTTGTCACCACTCCACCAGGTATCCTTTGAACGCTGTTCCTCAACACCGCCCAGTAATCCGAGGTTGAATTTTTC
>JAUZNW010000037.1 GCA_030706785.1 Bacteroidota bacterium
GAGCAAGCAAAGGTGCGTAGGAAGCCATATTGACAACATCTGAATTTCGCTCAAGCCCCGTCATGAATGCCGCTTCGCAAAGTGCACTATACCATGTATTTCTTGATTCAGGATCCTTTCTTTCTTTCCAGTGGGCTGCATATTCACCCGCAAATACCTTGATCCCGTTCCTGTCATACTTATCATAACGCGTGGCATTCTTCAGGAACCAGTCTGGCGGCATATAATAATGTTCATCGATGAGATCCGGTTTAAGTTTTTCAAGCTCGCTCCAGGCATAGTCAAACAATCTTCCGGATGAATAAGGCCCTGCTCCTGAGACTAACTTTACCTCAGGATGACGATCCTTAAGGGCCTTTTCAAATACCTTATATCTCTCAATATACTGTTCATCCCACTGTTCGTTGCCGATCCCTATGTATTTAAGGCTGAACTTCCCCGGATGCCCCATTTCAGCCCTGAGGGCGCCCCATTTTGTTGTTGTTTCGCCGTTTGCAAACTCTATCAGGTCGAGGGCATCCTGAACATACTGATCAAGTTCATTCAGGGGAACCACTTCGGCTGCATTGAACTGGCAGGACATTCCGCAATTAAGAATTGGTAAAGGCTCAGCACCTATATCCTCGGCAAGAAGGAAATATTCATAAAATCCCATGCCAAATGACTGGAAATAATCATGGGTCTGATGGTCTTCCATTTCAGTGTTCCAGCGGTTTATTATCATCTTCCTGTCCTCAACAGGTCCCACTGTCGTTTTCCATTGGTACCGGTTGGTCAGGTCCCTGCCTTCCACAATACAGCCTCCCGGGAACCTGATAAATCCGGGTTTGAGATCCGCTATCATCTGTACAATATCCCTTCGGAGACCGCCTGGACGGCCTTTCCATGTATCTTCAGGGAAAAGTGAGATCATATCAAGGTCGATATTCCCCTTTCCGGTAAGAGTTATCCTTAACAGTGCCTTTTGAATGGTTCCCGATGCTTCCAGTGTCTCTTTAAAATTCTCCCATGTCCCGTTAAATCCGGTAATCTCCGCTTTTCCCTCTACTGCGCCATCAGGAGAAACGAGCTCAACCTTCATTTTCATATCAGAATCCCCGTTAAGTCTTCCTGAAACTGAAAAATCATATTTACCGTCCTTTACAATTCCGATCCCCCTGAATCCTTCATTTGTAAATGCGAAGCTCCCGACTGAAGGATCAATATAAATCCTCATAAAGTGAAGATTTGATGGTCTGGAAGGCGAATAGAAATTAGCTACCATCCGGCCTGCCCCGTTCTGCCCCGAAAGGAGCCTCCAGCCTGTCAATGGCAGCGAAAACTCAAAGGACCTGTTTTTTACCAGCTCTGCATAAATACCCCCGTCCGCTGCAAAATTGATATCCTCAAAGAATACCCCCCACATTGTAGACTGGACATCAGCACCCGGCTTATCGGTCAGGACTGACATCATGGATGGTTGCTGTCCGTAAGCCGCAACCATGGACAAATAGAACATTACCTTGGAAAAGATGCTGAACTTGAATTTATTGCACATGATTCCGGATTATCTTTTACAGGTTTGGCCCTAAATTCAGAAAATAAAATATTGTTCTGCAATATATCCATAAAATGTTTTACTTTATCGCACTATATTAGCAGTCTTTTATTTTAAGATCAGATATTAAACTCCCGATAAACATGAAAAACCTTCAGACCACCTATCTCGGCCTAAAGCTTAGAAATCCTCTTATTGCAGGCAGCTGCGGACTAACAAATTCGATCTCTCATCTAAAAACCCTTGCATCAGGGGGGATTGGTGCGGTTGTCGTAAAATCACTGTTTGAAGAACATATCCAGGTCGATACAGAGAAGGTCATTAAGAGCGAAGAAGGCGGAATAAAAACCCTGACAAGATCATCCGACAGACTTTTTGCCAGAAGGATACACGACCAGGAAGAAGCATATGCATATATTTATGATTTTGCTAAAAGGAATACACTTGAAAAATATCTTGATTTCCTGCGGGAAGCTAAAAGATCGGTCGAAATTCCGGTTATAGCAAGCGTGAACTGCGTTTCAAACAATGACTGGCATTCATTTGCGAAAAAGATCCAGGGTACCGGTGTGGACGCCCTCGAGCTGAACATTTTCATCCTGCCGTCAGACTGGCAACGTGCACCTGAAGAAAATGAAAAGGCTTATTTTGATATCATAAAGGAGGTAAGAAGCTATGTGGATATTCCAATTGCAGTCAAGATCGGATATTATTTCTCATCCCTCGCACAGACCGTTATCAGACTGTCGGAGGGTCCTATAGAAGGGATGGTCCTTTTCAACCGGCCATATAACATTGATTTCGATATTGATAAGCTTGAAGTAAGCCATGGTGCGGTTCTCAGCTCAGCCGAGGAGTACAACCACACATTAAGGTGGATTTCCATCCTGTCGGGCCAGGTCAAATGCGATCTTTCTGCCTCGACCGGTGTCCATGACCACAAATCGTTCATAAAGCAGCTCCTTGCCGGCGCCACTACTGTTCAGATCGCTTCGGTCCTGTACAGGGAAGGATTTGATGTAATCCCGGTAATCTTAAGAAATACTGAGGAGTGGATGACCTTACATAACTTTGAAAGTGTCGATGAATTCAGAGGTAAGCTGAGCAGGAAGAGTTTCGAAAATCCTGCTGTTCTTGAGAGGGTCCAGTTCATGAAATACTATTCAGGGATAGAATAAGACCTGAGAAGCCTGAAATTCGTTGCCTTGATCCAACCGGGGACAGCATTCAGAAAGATCACAATCACACAAATAATTATCAGCACGGTCAGCACAAGGTTGATAATGCCCGGAACGAGCGTTGCCGGAACCTGAACCTGTGGCAGGTATATGTTCTTGATATTAAGGAAAGCCGCAGTAAGTGTGGTCACTCCGACAAAAGCCATCGGAATGATTGTCACCCAGGCATATTTCGCCCTTCCCCTGTTGATTATAAAAGAGGTGCCGATTGTCAGGGCAATTGTGGCAAGTAGCTGATTTGCTGTTCCGAACATTGGCCAAATTGTGGACACAGTTCCTGTATAGATAAAATATGCCCACGCAAATACTATCAATCCGCTCGTAATCAGGTTTCCCGGGAGCCAGTTGGTTCTCAGAAAAGGCTTATAAACCTTGCCCAGTGTCTCCTGGAGGAGGAATCTTCCGATCCGGGTGCCGGCATCTATGGTGGTGAGGATAAACAGTGCCTCAAACATAATCGCAAAGTGGTACCAGTAAGACATAAGATGCTTCATCCCCGGAATTGAGGAAAAGATGTAGGCCATTCCCACGCCAAGCGATACAGCACCTCCCGTACGGCCAGCTATCTTTTCCCCCACGCTTGCTGAAAGCTGATCAATATTCGACTCTGTGAAACCCATCGCATGGAGCTTTGGAAGGATAGCCTGCAGCTTGTCAACCGGAACATTTATGGTGAAATAATCGAGAGGCAAAAGGCTGGTAGCTGCTATAAGGGCCATAATGCTGATTGCGCCCTCGGTAAGCATGGCTCCTACAGCTATGGGTTTGATATCCGATTCCCTCATTATCATCTTGGGAGTTGTTCCCGAACTGACCAGTGAATGAAAACCTGAAATTGCTCCACAGGCAATCGTAATGAACAGGTAAGGATAAAGCTTCCCCGGAATTATCGGCCCTCCCCCCTTACCGAACTCGGTAAATGACGGCATCTTTATTTGCGGAGCGACAATCATAAGTCCGACTGCCAGCAGGGCTATTACAGATATTTTCATTATGGAGCTCAGGTAATCCCTTGGAGAAAGCAGCAGCCAGACAGGAAGTACAGATGCAAAAAAGCCATAACCGGCGATAAGCAGTGTGAGTGTTTTATGATCAAAGGTAAACCAGCCTGCAAACCTTGAACCCGGGACATACTTACCGGCTACAACGACAATTATGAGCATTATGACACCGAATATTGTTCCTTCAAGTGTTTTCCCTTTCCTGATCCTGAACATCCATATTCCCATTATTATTGCAATCGGGATTGTAGATGCGATAGTAAAGGTCCCCCACGAGCTCTCGGCAAGAGTATTCACCACAACGAGACCAAGTCCGGCAAGTGCCACGATTATAATAAGGATAACTGCGAATGTGGTAGTCACGCCGCTCAGTTTATTGATCTCGGCTTTTGCAATTTCCGCCAGTGACTTGCCGTCATGCTGAACCGATGCTGTAAGGATCACGAAATCATGCACTGCCCCTGCAACCACTGCCCCAATGAGCATCCACAGAAATCCGGGCATGAAACCGAACTGTGCAGCCAGGACAGGGCCAACGAGCGGGCCTGCTCCGGCGATCGCCGCAAAATGATGTCCGAAGAGGACCCATTTATTCATGGGATAAAAGTTTTGTTTGTCGTATAGCCTGTAGGCAGGAGTCTGCTTCAGATCATTCCTGACAGCAACCTTTGCGGCAACAAAGCTGAAATAGAATCGGTAGGCTAATGCAAAAATTGCAATTGTCGCTACCACAATCGGCATTGCATTCATGCGTCCGGCTTATCCTGGAAAATGTTTCCGAAGATAGTCAATTCAGACATTACGGACAATGGATTGTATCAAATCCGCTTTATCCTCTGCGCAACAGGCTGATCAATAATGACTGGCACCTGCTCAACAACAGTATTTGTCTGATCGAGCTGGAAAGCTTTTATTTCGGAGATACTTATGCTTCTTGAAATACTGTTCAGGGCAAGAATGAAATTCTCCCATTTAGAAAGCTTGTAATCACGGATCATGATCCTTTCGATAAAAATGAATTTGAAATCTCCGGGGTAATCATGCTTTCTCAACGATTCAAAGCTGCTTTTGAGGTCAATCTCGCCCGATGCGACAAGATCTTCAAGAGCTTCCCTGAAATAGAGGTTTATTTTCGGCTCCACCTTAAATCCTATATGAAAATCGAGGCGGATCAGTATACCGGGAATGATCTGTTTTACTTCATATTCAAACCTGCCAGGATCATCAACCCTGTCAACGTGCAGCAGCCAGTATGTTTCGGCCCTTTTCGGCTGCTTCTGGAAAATGGAATAAATGACTTTTGACTCAACCTGATCCTTATGGTTGGCCTTGATCACATAAACAAGGTTAGTTGCTGTTTTGGGAACCGATCTGTCAGTGCTCAGGTCCCTGATAAGGGGGAGATATGAGTCAAGCTTTACAAATGTGATATGACGGTTCTTGATCTTCCTGCCGAAATACCATCCCAGCATGACCAGAAAATAAATAGATGCCAGAAGCAGTGTAAACCATCCACCGTACCTGAACTTATGCAGGTTTGCTACAAGAAACCCTCCTTCAATTGTAAGATAAACCGTAAGGACTAGTAATGGATAATACAGGTTGGCACGTTTCTGAAACAGATAATATGACAGAAGTAAAGTGGTCATAATCATTGTGATCGTGATAGCAAGCCCATAAGCTGCCTCCATATTTGAGGAATTCTGAAATCCGAGAACCACAAGGCTGCACATTATCCAGAGGAACCAGTTCACAAAAGGAAGGTAAACCTGCCCTTTAACCTGGGTCGGATAAAGTATCCTTATTTTGGGCCAGAAATTCAGGGAAACTGCCTCGCTCAGCAGTGTGAAAGATCCGGTAATGAGCGCCTGGCTTGCTATTATGGCCGCAGCCGTAGATACCATGACCCCCGGAAGCAGGAACCAGCCCGGCATGATCCCAAAGAATGGATTGAAATGTTCACTGCTGTTCCCATTTAAAATCAGCCATGCTCCCTGCCCGAAATAGTTCAGCAAAAGCATCGTCTTGACAAAGATCCATGATATCCTTATGTTAGCCTTCCCGCAATGACCAAGGTCAGAATAAAGGGCCTCTGCTCCTGTCGTACAAAGAAAAACTGCACCGAGCAAAATAAATCCTCCGGGATACCCTGACAGGAATCTCACCGCATAGACCGGATTAATCGCTGCAAGAATCCCAGGATGGTGAACCAGTTGAGATAAACCTGTAATCCCAAGCATTAAAAACCATATTACCATGATGGGTCCAAACGAAGTCCCGACGACATTCGTTCCGAACTGCTGAATAAAGAAGAGTGCAGCAAAGATCAGCAGCACGATCGGGACCACAGGTATATGAGGATTATACAATTTAAGCCCTTCAATTGAGGAAGTGACTGTAATTGATGGAGTTATCACTCCGTCAGCCAGGAGGGCGGAACCGCCTATCATCGTCAGTATGGCAGCCCAGGCCGATTTCCTCCTTATCAACGCAAAAAGGGCGAAGATGCCTCCTTCTCCCTTGTTATCAGCCCTCAGTGTCACCAGGATATATTTTATTGTTGTCTGAAGGGTAAGTGTCCAGAAGATGCATGAAAGTGAACCATAGATCAGAAGATCGTTAAAATTCTTTGCTCCGCCGAAGACGACAGCCTTCATCGTATACAGAGGGCTTGTCCCAAGGTCTCCGTAAACGATTCCAAGAGTAACGATCAAACCGCCAATCGAGAGTTTCGTGATGCCGGAATATTTCCCCTTTACTTCCATTGATAGTACAACGCTATTTCATCCTCTTTATCCTTTCCTGCACCGGCTGATCGATAAGTATAGGAACCTGTTCAATTGTTGTGTTTGTTGAATCGAGCTGAAGTGACCTTATATCGGTAATATTAAGCCTGCCTGCGATACTGTTCAGGGAAAGGATGAAATTCTCCCAGTTGCTCAATTTGAAGTCTCTCGGCATTATCCTCTCAATAAGTATGAATTTGAAGTCACCCGGCACGCTGTATCTTCTGAGTGAATCAAATCCGCTGTCAAGCCTTATCTCACCCGATGTCACCAGATCTTCAAGAACTTCCCTGAAGTAGAGGTTGATCTTTGGTTCTACCTTGAAGCCGATATGAAAATCGATCCTGACCAGTATTCCAGGTATTATCTGTGTAACATGGTAGTCAAACTGGTTAGGATCATTAACCCTGTCAATGTGAAGAAACCAGTAAGTATCAGCCCTTTTTGGCTGCTTATTGAATATCGAATAGATAACCTTCGATTCAACCTGCTCCTTCCTGTTGGCCCTGATGACATATACAAGATTGGTGGCATATTTCGGAACCGATTCATCATAGGCCAGATCCTTAAAAAGATCGATATACTTGTTCAGGTTTGCGAAGGTTATGTACCTGTTCTTGATCTTTCTTCCGAAGTACCACCCGAACATTATCACAAAATAAAGTGAAGCAAACAGGAGAGTGAACCATCCGCCGTTCTTGAACTTGTAAAGGTTTGCAGTAAGAAAGCTTCCCTCTATTGTAAGATACACCATGAGCATGAGCAGTACAAGCCTGTGATTTACTCCCCTTTGGTACAGATAATACGTGAGCAGGCAGGTTGTCATCAGTTCAGTTATGGTGATTGCCAGTCCGTATGCCGCATTCATGTTGTCGGATTTCTGGAATGTCAATACCACTATTGTACAGGCAATCCAGAGAACCCAGTTGACAAACGGAAGATAAACTTGTCCCCTGACAAATGTCGGATGCAATATCCTGACCCTCGGCCAGAAGTTAAGCGAAACAGCTTCACTTATAAGGGTGAATGATCCGCTGATAATAGCCTGGCTTGCAATGATTGCAGCCGCAGTCGCAACCAGGATCCCTGGCAGTAGCAGCCACTGAGGCATGATTTCGAAGAAAGGATTTATATCTGAGCCGGTTTTATAGTTCAGCATCAGCCAGGCTCCCTGGCCAAAATAGTTGAGAAGAAGACAAAACTTTACATATATCCATGATATTCTGATGTTCGCCCTGCCGCAATGGCCAAGGTCGGCATACAGCGCTTCGGCACCGGTCGTACAGAGAAAGACAGCGCCGAGGAGTATAAATCCGCCAGGATATTCCGACAGGAACCTGAAGGCATATGCCGGGTTTACAACCTGAAGGATAAAAGGATGATGGATTATCTGCGAAAGTCCGAGCGCCCCGAGCAACGTAAACCAGACAACCATAATGGGACCGAAAGACCCGCCAATCAGGTTTGTACCAAATTGCTGGATAAAAAACAGGGCTGCAATTATCACCAGTACTATTGGCACGACGGGAATTTCTTTATTTACAAGCCTTAATCCTTCAATGGCTGACGTCACTGTTATCGAAGGAGTTATAACACCATCGGCCAGCAGGGCACTGCCTCCTATCATAGTCAGAACAGCAGCCCATGATGATTTTTTTTTCATCAGGGCAAAAAGGGCGAAAATGCCTCCTTCCCCGTTATTATCAGCCCTGAGAGCTATCGTAACATATTTTATTGTGGTTGAGAGTGTCAGGGTCCAGAAGATACAGGAAAGAGATCCATAAATGAGCAGTTCATTGAAATTCCCCTTGCTTCCCACAAGGATTGCTCTCATCGTATACAGGGGACTTGTTCCGAGATCACCGAACACAATCCCCATAGTAACTATCACACCAATGAGAGAAAGCTTCTTAATATCAATATGATCAGCTTTTTCACTCATGTATTCCTGCTTTTCCCGATCAACCCTTATAAATTGGGATGGCAAATTTAATAATTATTACTTTTACGGATCCTTTATACGGAAATATTTTATGTTCAGAAAGATATACACCATTCTGCTGGTATCCGCCAGTTTTCTGGTCCTTCATGGACAGGATCATGAGGAGCTCAAGAAAAAGCTTTCTCTTCTTTTCATCGGAGATATAATGGGTCATGAGGAACAGATATGGTCGGCTGAAAACAGGGAAACCCATACTTACAGCTACGATACCGTATTCAGCTTTATCCGTGAAGAAATATCGGAAGCAGACATTGCTGTTGCTAATTTTGAGGTAACCCTTGCCGGTGCTCCCTATAGCGGTTACCCTGCTTTCAGTTCTCCGGCGGAGCTTGCCGTTGCATGCAGGAATGCCGGTATTGATGTCATGGTAACGGCCAACAACCACGCAGCCGACAAAGGCAAGAGAGGGATTATAAGCACCATCAACAAGCTCGACAGTCTCGGGATCCCTCATACTGGAACTTTCCTCGATCAGGCCCAGAGAGACAGCCTGTTTCCCATGCTGATCAGTAAGAACGGGATCAAGCTCGCCATGCTTAATTATACATATGGAACTAACGGCATAACAGTGCCTCCACCCGTAATCGTAAATACGCTTGACAGGAACCTTATTGCCGGAGATATCAGGAAGGCAAAAAGCATGAATCCGGATGCGATTATCGTATTTGTGCACTGGGGAACAGAATATGATACAATCCCGTCATCGAGCCAGACAAGCCTGGCAGGGTACCTTTTTGAACATGGAGCTGACATTATTATCGGATCTCATCCGCATGTCATTCAGAAAATGATTTGGACAAAATGCGATACCTGCGGCAGGGACAGGATTGTTGTCTATTCACTGGGCAATTTTGTTTCGAACCAGAGAAGGCCGAAGACTGATGGCGGCACAATGGTAAGGATTGAGCTTGAAAAAGATGACAGCTCGCTTGTTGTGACAGATGCAGGATATTACCTCACCTGGGTATATACACCAATTGAAAATTACAGAAAGAGGTTTTTTATCCTGCCCTGCTCAAAATTTGAGGACAAAACTGAGTTTTTTACGAATCAGGCAGATTATCTGAAGATGAAATCATTCATTAAAGGTGCGAGGGATCTGCTTTATAATCAGAATATGAGGATAAATGAGCTTATTTTTTCGGGCAACCGGTGGCTCTATTCCTTTTTGCCTCCTTCTCCTTAAAGGGGTTTACTCTAGGTTATATTTGAAATAATTCACTATACTTGCAATAACAGATATCAGGATACTCTGAAGTAAAACAAAGCTATGGACAACTCCCTGATGCTACTTTCGCTGACTGCCGTATCTATCGGATTTGTGCATACGTTGCTGGGACCTGATCATTACCTGCCCTTCATAGTTCTGAGTGAAGCGAAAAAGTGGACAGTAAAGAAGACCATGATCGTCACCTTTTTCTGCGGCATTGGACATGTTTTAAGCTCTGTTGTTCTTGGCATTATCGGTATACTCATAGGGATCTCCGTGAACAGGCTTGTGGCTGTGGAATCTTTCAGGGGGAATATTGCAGGCTGGCTCTTTATAGCATTCGGACTTGTTTATATGATAATCAGCCTCAGGAATATATATAAGAAAAAGAGGCATAATCATTCTCATTTTCATATTGAAGGCGGATTTCATACTCATGATCACAACCACCATGATGCACATTCACATATACATGATACAGATATTGTTAGAACCACTCCATGGGTCCTTTTCCTGATATTCGTGTTCGGCCCCTGCGAACCACTGATACCTATACTCATGTATCCTGCTGCCAAAAACAACATATCCGGATCCATAATTGTATCGGTTTTATTTTCCATTGTGACAATTGCAACAATGATGTCAATTGTGCTCGCTTTCAAGATGGGGATCAGCAGGATAAACCTGAAACCGGTCGAAAGGTACAGCAACCTTATCGCCGGAGGCATGATATTCTTTACCGGAGTCGCAATCCAATTTTTAAGCCTTTAGCAGTTTTATTCGGTAACCTGCCTGAAAAGGAGATTAACATCCGGGTCAGGAACTATTTCATTCAGTTTTGCAGTCTGCACTGTCAACTTTGAAATCCTTTCGGATATCCGGATATTTTTACTATATGTCCCTTCTTTCGAATCTATAAGAAGTTCGAGCGGGAATTTAAAGAGATAGGCCTGCTTTTGTTCCACTGTTATCTCCGCTTCACCTTTTTTAGCTCCCTTCTTTGTTGTGATCTTCAGATCCGGCTGTCCTCCAACATAAAGCCACTGATGGAAGAAATCATCAAGATTCTTCCCGCTCACCTCCTCCATCACCTTTTCAAAGTCAGAAGTCACGGCATTTTTGTTCCTGAATCTCTCATAGAACAGCCTCATCCCTGCCCAGAATGGCTCCTCTCCTATCTCGTGCCTCAGCATATGCAGCACCCACGCTCCTTTCTGGTAAGAGTTGGGGCTCAGCAGACGCATCAGGTTTGTAATTGTGGTATCGATGACGGGCCGTTGTGATTTAAGGTAATATTTTAATACGAGTTCGCGGGCTGAACGCATATCCTCCATCAGCCTCTCCCTGCCGTAATACTTCTCCCCATAAACAGAAGCAAGGTAAGTTGCAAAACCTTCGCTTAGCCAGATGTGATACCAGTCGTTCTCGGTGACCGAATTCCCAAACCACTGATGTGCTATCTCATGTGCCATCAGACTTTCATCCCTGCCTTTACCTGTCACGGAATTTTCAGCATAAAATATGCAACCTGCATTCTCGAGCCCTCCAAATATGGTCTTTGATTGCACGTTTGCTAGCTTTTCATAGGAATAGGGCCCTATGAGCTGAGTAAAGAATGTAACCGGCCTGACACCTGCCACATAATCATAAAATCCTTCTTTCCTGTTCTCCCTGAAGACATAAGTCCAGACAGGTACATCACCTGTTTTTCCGGCAAGAAGTATATCAAAGTCAGCCGCACCAAAAGCCATAACCTTTGTAGCCAGGGGGACTTCCTCCTTCCAGTGCCAGAGCTTTGTATTCCCGTTCAGGTGGCTTTCTTCAAGCAGGTACCCGCTGGCCACTACCTCATAGTGCGAAGGCGCCTGGACGATAAAGTCAACCGTAGCCTTATCATACGGATGATCAACGCAGGGAAGATAGTTGCTTGCCCGGTTGGGCCAGTTATCTGAAAAAAATGTCCTGCTCCCGAATTTGTTATTCGAAATAATGAGTCCGTCAGCAGGAATACCATGGTATATAATTCTCACAATCCCACTGCTCAGGCCTGTCATTGCACTGTCAGGTATAATCTTCAGCTTGTTTTCATTGTGAGTCCAGGTGATCCTTCCCCTGCTGAAAAAAACCGAATCCACTATCATTCCCTTTCCGGAACTGTTCAGGTTCTTCAGATCAAAGTCCATCTCCCCGGCAGCCCCGGTAAAATTCAGCGAAATTGTTGTTTTCCCGTAGATTACATTGTTGGTATCGCTTACTGAAACCGAAAAAGTGTAGTTTATCACATCTATAAATGGATTTCGGACATAGCCGTCAGAAGCCGATACGGACAATTCCAGAGTTACTAAGAAAATGACAGAGAAGTGCAGTTTCATGGGGATGATTATTGAATCAGTCAAAGTTAGGAATGATTTTAAATCTTAATAATCTGCAATATTCATCTTACAACCTGCAACTTGATTTAATTGCCTTTTAATTATTAGCTTTGCAGAATAGAATAAAACTGATGAGCCACGATTATAACACTCAACGAAAAAGGATGGCGCTCCCTGAGTATGGAAGGAATGTACAGAAGATGGTTGATCATCTGAAGACCATTGAGGACAAGGAAGAAAGGAACAGGGCGGCCAAGACAATAATCCAGATCATGGGGAACCTGAATCCACAGATCCGGGATACCGGAGACTTCAAACACAAACTCTGGGATCACCTCGCTATAATTGCCGACTTTGACCTTGATATTGACTCTCCCTATTCACTGCCGCTGCTGGCCAAGCTCAGTGAAAAACCCAAGCTTATTCCCTATAGCCAGGGGAATATCAGGTACCTTCACTACGGCAGGATCATTGAGATGATGATTGATGCTGCTTCCGAGATGGAAGACGGGGAAGAAAAAATCTATATGACCAACCTGATCGTCAACCAGATGAAAAAGTCCTACATCACCTGGAACCGGGCTCAGGTAAGCGACGATGTAATAATAAGTGACCTCAATTTTCTTTCGCGAGGGAAGCTGAAGGTAACAGAAGGCGTCAGGATCCTTGAAGTAAAGGACCTTCTTTCACCTTCTAAAAGGAAGCCTCAGCAGGGCAGGCAGAAAGGGAAGCAGCAAAATAAGCAATTCATCAAGAAAAAAGGACATATTCGCCATTAATGGGTAGCTTCATAGTTCAGGGAGGGAGACGGCTCAAAGGAGAGATCGTTCCTCAGGGGGCAAAGAACGAGGCTCTGCAGGTAATTTGCGCCACTCTCCTCACACCCGAAAAGGTCACCATAAGCAACATCCCTGATATCGACGATGTTAATCTCCTGATGGAGCTCATTAATTGTCTGGGTGTCAGGATATCAGAAGAACCTGACGGTTCAAAGGGCTTTGAAGCCAGAAATATCAATCTCGACTTTTTGCAGACTCCTGAATTCAGGACAAGGAGCGCAGGACTGAGAGGCTCAATAATGATAGTCGGTCCCCTGCTTGCCCGGTTCGGGAAAGCTTTCATACCTAAGCCCGGGGGCGATAAGATAGGACGGCGAAGGGTCGATACACACTTCACCGGATTTCAGAAGCTCGGGGCAACTTTTGAATTTGATTCTTCCGATCCATTTTTCGGGGTCGAGGCCCCGTCATTAACAGGAACTTACATCCATCTTGACGAAGCCTCTCTTACAGGAACTGCCAATATCATTATGGCTGCTGTCCTTGCTAAGGGCCGTACGACACTTTATAATGCGGCCTGTGAACCTTATATCCAGCAGCTTTGCAGGATGCTGGTCTCCATGGGTGCCAGGATTGACGGAATAGGATCAAATCTCCTCTACATCGACGGTGTAAATGAACTTTCGGGATGTTCTCATGCAGTTCTTCCTGACATGATTGAGATAGGCTCATTCATCGGGCTTGCAGCAATGACAGGATCGGAGATAACAATCAAAAATGTCTCCTATCACAATCTCGGAATAATCCCGGATTCATTCCGGAGATTAGGTATTAAATTTGAAAAGATAGATGACGACATTTATATTCCGGGGCAGGAACATTACGAGATTGAGACTTTTATCGACGGGTCGATAATGACCATCGCCGACGCGATCTGGCCCGGGCTTACACCCGATCTGCTCAGTATATTCCTGGTTACTGCAACACAGGCAAAGGGTGCTGTGCTCATTCACCAGAAGATGTTTGAAAGCCGGTTGTTCTTTGTTGACAAGCTGATAGATATGGGTGCGCAGATAATCCTTTGCGATCCTCACAGGGCAACGGTTATCGGCCTCGACAAGATGATAAGGCTGAGAGGTACCACAATGTCGTCACCTGATATCAGGGCAGGTGTTGCACTTCTAATTGCAGCCATGTCGGCTGAAGGCCAGAGCGTTATCCATAATATTGAACAGATCGACAGGGGGTATCAGAATATCGATACAAGACTTAACGCACTCGGGGCGGATATAAAAAGGGTGTGAGGAATGTATCATGTACTATGTGAGATGTATTATGTGAGATTTGTTTTTGATACTTTCCCGCCTTTACAAAAATTATCGTACGCCTGTTCCACATAATACATAATCGATAATACATAATACATTCCTTTCCCCTGTCAAATTGTCAACTATTTACGGTTGGCAGAAATTTTGTAAATGAAGATATCAAATCGTAATTAAGTAAGTGATGGTTAAGAAAAAGAGTCCGGATGCAGAAAACACCAATGAGGAGAAACACACGGAATCAACTGAAAACAAAGTAAATACAAATAATGAAGCGAATGAAGGCGGGCACAGGGAAGAACAACTCGCTGCTGAAGAATCCGTAAAGGAACCTTCAGAAGCTGAAGCTGAAGCCGAGAAGGAGCCTGACAAAGTAATACCTGCAGAGAAGCCTGCAGAAGAAAAACTGGCAGATATGCAGGACAGGTACCTTCGTCTTGCAGCTGAATTTGACAATTACCGGAAAAGGACCCTTAAGGAAAAAATGGAGATCTCAAAATTTGCCGGTGAAGATCTGATCCGGAAAATACTTCCGGTCATGGATGATTTTGAAAGGGCCCTGAAGTCGGCAGAGGCTTCTCCTGAGTGTAAGGGAATGAAGGACGGGATCGAATTGATCTATAACAAACTATCAGATTTCCTGAAACTTGAAGGGTTGAAGGAGATAGACTCACTTAGCAGGGATTTTAATGTGGATCTTCACGATGCAGTGGCAACCGTTCCTGTTGAGGATGAAAAAAGAAAAGGAAAGATAATAGAAGTCATATTAAAAGGTTACTATCTGAAGGATAAGGTTTTAAGGCATTCCAGAGTGGTTGTCGGTGAATAAGGTTACAGTTCCCTGAAATCTTACAGTTTCTTAAGGAGAAAAAATAAAGGGATGGAAAAGAGAGATTATTACGAAGTGCTCGGAGTGCCGAAGAACGCTACCAAGGAGGAAATAAAGAAAGCCTACAGGAAGCAGGCATTAAAGTATCATCCTGACAAGAATCCCGGTGACAAGAAAGCTGAAGAGAAATTCAAGGAAGCGGCTGCTGCCTATGAGGTTCTGAGCAATGATGAAAAACGCGCCAGATATGACCGCTTCGGTCATGACGGTGTAAGCGGGGCAGGAGGAGGCTTCAGCGGTGGCGGAATGTCGATGGAGGATATCTTTTCCTCATTTGGTGATATTTTCGGTGATGCATTCGGTGCATTCGGAGGTTTCGGAAGCTCAAGGAGAAGCGGCAGAAGGGTCAATAAGGGGACCAACCTGCGTGTCAAGGTGAAGCTTAACCTCCAGGAAATAGCTGCCGGGACCGAAAAAAAGATAAAGGTCAATAAATATGTGTCGTGTGATTCCTGCAGCGGTACCGGCGCTGCTGACGGAAACAGCATGTCCACCTGCCCCACATGCCGCGGATCGGGGCATGTGACCAGAGTTGCAAATACGTTGCTTGGCCAGATGCAGACGACTTCGGTTTGCCCGACCTGCAACGGGGAAGGGAAGACCATTACGAAAAAATGCCCTGTCTGCTACGGTGAGGGCATTGTCCAGAGAGAAGATATTATAAAAATTAATATACCCGCAGGTGTGGGCAAGGGTATGCAAATGACCGTTGAAGGCAAGGGTAATGCTCCCCGCCGCGGAGGGATTAACGGTGATCTGCTGGTTGTGATTGACGAGGATGAGCACCCCGATCTAATCAGGGAAGGCAATGACCTGATCTACAATTTATTCATAAGCATTCCGGATTCTATCCTTGGAACCCATGTTGAGGTGCCCACCGTCGAAAACATGGTAAAAATAAAGATAGAGCCTGGCACGCAGCCAGGAAAAATACTCCGACTCAGAGGGAAGGGACTGCCGGAGGTGAACGGCTATGGCAGGGGCGATCTCCTTGTCAATGTTAATGTCTGGATTCCGAAAAACCTCTCCAGGGAAGAGCTGAGGGCTATTGAAAAGCTTCGCGACAGTCCTTCATTTGTTCCTAAGCCCGATAAGGATGACAAAGGCTTTTTCGAACGGATGAGAGGATATTTTCAGCAGTAGAGACCTCTCCCCATCCCCTCCCCCAAGGTGGGAGGGGCTTTTTAAATTCCCAGAGTTTTATATATTTACACCACTTTACGCTAACGCATTGAATCTTTATGGTACTTTTTGAAGCAAGAAACATTACAAAGCAGTTCGGGCCACAGGTTGCTCTTGACAATGTAAGCATTTCCGTTCCCGAACAATGTATTTTCGGTCTCCTGGGGCCGAACGGTGCAGGCAAAACGACCCTCATCAGGATCATAAACCAGATAACCGGGCCGGATTCCGGGGAACTGTTTCTGAACGGACTGAAACTTAAATCAGAGGACGTGCTTTCAATCGGCTATCTTCCTGAGGAGAGAGGACTTTACAAGAAAATGAAGGTCGGGGAACAGGCCCTCTATTTTGCCCAGCTCAAGGGTCTGTCAAAAGCGGAGGCCATGAAAAGGCTCAAATACTGGTTTAAAAAGCTGGATATTATTGACTGGTGGGGAAAGAAAATTGAAGAACTGTCAAAAGGCATGCAGCAGAAGGTCCAGTTCGTTACCACTGTTCTTCATGAACCTAAGCTGCTGATATTTGACGAGCCATTTACCGGCTTCGATCCTGTAAACACAAACATCATCAAGAAGGAGATCCTGTTCCTGAGGGAAAGAGGTGCTACAATCATATTCTCAACCCATAATATGGAATCGGTCGAAGAGTTGTGCGACAATATAACGCTCATTAACAAGGCCAGAACCATCCTTGAGGGAAATGTTGATGAAATACGAAAGAAATGGGCCGGTAATGAGTTCGATATCGTGTTTGACGGTGATGTGACCCTGGACGGGAACAACCATTACAGCATCCTCACCAGACAGATGGAAGACAACAAATGCACAATCAGGCTTAAGGCAGCCGGCGGCATCGATACAAATGAGATACTGGCAACAGCAATAAGATCAGGGAAAGTCATTTCATTCAATCCAGCTCTTCCGTCAATGAATGAAATATTTATCAGGGTAGTGGAAGCAAGAAACTGAACAATAACCTTCAATTAACAAAGTAATTTTCTTAATATGAGCAAGATACCGATAATCATAAAAAGGGAATACATAACCAGGGTCAGAAAGAAATCCTTCATTATAATGACAATCCTGGCTCCCATTCTGATGGCAGCAATCATTATTGTTCCGACTGTGATTATGATGAACCAGGATCAGGAAGCCAAAAAGATTGCAGTAATTGAAGATACACCAGGCCTTTTCAGGGGATCAATACCAAATACAAAAACTCTCCAGTTTGATTACCTCGATAATGTAAAACTTGAAGACCTTAAAAAGACTTTTCAGCAGGCGGGTTACTATGGGATTCTCTATATTTCTTCCGAGATAGTCAATACTCCAAATGCCATTCAGCTGATTTCCAGGCAACAGCCGCCAATTGGTCTTCTTGATCACATTGAGCGTTCGCTGGAAAAGCAGATTGAGAAGGAAAAACTTATGACCTACAACATCCAGAACCTCGATGAGATAATGAAAAATGTTGAGACCAAAGTCTCAATCCAGACCATAAAAATCGATGATTCAGGAAATGTCAAGGAAACAAGCACCGGTATTGCAATGGCTCTCGCATACCTTAGCGGATTTCTTATGTACATGCTGGTGTTCATATTCGGTTCACAGGTCATGCGGGGTGTCATTGAAGAGAAAACAAGCCGTGTTGTTGAGGTTATTGTTTCATCAGTAAAACCTGTCCAGCTGATGATGGGCAAGATCATCGGGATTGCCCTTGTCGGGCTTACCCAGTTCCTGATCTGGGTTTTCCTGACCATTGCTATTGCAGGTGTACTCAAAGCAACTGTATTGAATAAAGGGAACCTGACTGAGGCAACACAGAATGTTACAAAAAGCCTGATGTCGCAAGACCAGCAGAATGCAGCCACAGTCCAGTCTGCAGAGCTTAATCCTCAAGTGGCCGAGTTCTCAAAGATATTCAACAGCGCCATGAACCAGCCGTGGGGTTTGATAATCCCGTCCTTCATCTTTTACTTTATTACTGGATACCTCCTTTACGCCTCAATATTTGCGGCGATAGGATCAGCGGTCGACAATGAGACAGAAACCCAGCAGTTCATGCTCCCGGTAACAATACCAATCATCCTGGCACTGATGGTAGCAATGGGTACGATGCAGAATCCCGAGAGTTCGCTATCGTTCTGGTGCTCCCTGATACCCCTTACATCGCCGGTTGTTATGGTGGCACGGTTGCCCTTTGGCGTTCCAATCTGGCAACTGGCTGTTTCAATGATCCTTATGGTCATTACATTCATGGCGTTCGTCTGGATGGCAGCCAAGGTTTACCGTACAGGTATTCTGATGTACGGCAAGAAGACCTCCTGGAAGGAGATGTGGAAATGGCTGAGGTATTCGGGATAGGCGATAGGCTATAGGCGATAGGCGATCTATTATGTATTATGTATTATGTAATATAGGCGATGGGAATAGATTTTTGCTGTGCAACTCTGTGTTCTCTATGGTAAAAATTAAAACATGTCAAAGATCCTGGTCATAGATGACGAAAGGGCTATCCGGAACACCCTGAAGGAAGTCCTTGAATACGAAAAGCATGAGGTGGACCTTGCCGAAGACGGTCCTTCAGGCATAGAGATGTTCAACTCAAACTCGTACGACATAGTGCTGTGCGACATCAAAATGTCGAAAATGGACGGCATTGAGGTGCTCCAGAAGATCTGTGAGACCTCCTCTGATGTGCCGGTAATAATGATCTCAGGTCACGGGAATATCGACACGGCAGTTGAAGCCATTAAAAAGGGAGCCTATGATTTCCTCGAAAAGCCACTAGACCTGAACAGGCTTCTTATCACCATCAGGAATGCTACCGATAAATCAACGCTCATAACACAGACGCAGGTCCTGAAGAATAAGGTCAGCAAGATGTATGAGATCGTAGGTGAATCGGAGGCGATTAGAAAGGTAAAGGAGATGATCGACAGGATTGCGCCGACAGAGGCAAGGGTGCTTATTACGGGTGCAAACGGGACGGGGAAGGAGCTTGTTGCACATCAGATACATGAAAAAAGTGCAAGGGCAAAAGCTCCATTCGTTGAGGTCAACTGCGCAGCAATCCCTTCCGAGCTTATTGAAAGTGAGCTGTTTGGACATGAAAAAGGTTCTTTCACCTCAGCAATAAAACAGCGCATCGGAAAGTTTGAACAGGCCAGCGGTGGGACCCTTTTCCTTGATGAAATAGGCGACATGAGCCTGTCGGCCCAATCGAAAGTGCTCAGGGCACTTCAGGAGAACAAGATAAGCCGTGTCGGCTCAGACAGGGATATTCATGTTAATGTAAGGGTGATTGCCGCCTCAAATAAGAATATAAGGAAAGAGATCGAGAATAATACTTTCAGGGAAGACCTTTATCACCGGCTCAGCGTGATCCTCATCCATGTGCCGACCCTTAATGAGAGAGAAGAGGATATTCCCCTTCTTGCAGAGCATTTTAACTCGCTCATCTGCGGCGAATACGGGATGAGCAAGAAGATAATAAGGAAGGATGCCATCGAGCAGCTGAAGAAGATCCAGTGGACAGGCAATATCCGTGAGTTCAGGAACGTGCTGGAAAGGCTTATAATTCTCTGCAGGGACGAGATTACAGGAGCCGATGTTATAGCCTATGCAAGGCCGGTTTCAGGTTCAAATATTCTATAACATAAAAGAGCTGGCGCGGATTTGAAATCGTGCCTTATCTGGCCCTCCATACCCCCTGAAGGGGGGCCAAATTCATATATTAAAATAAGCCTCCATTAGGGGGTTAGGGGCTAAATAAAAATGTTTCGAACAGAAAAAGATTCACTTGGCGAGAAGCAGCTCCCTGCTGATGCTCTCTACGGGATACATGCTCTACGGGCAAAAGAAAATTTCCCTGACAATACACCCTTCCCCATCGAATGGTACAGGGCAGTCGGCCTGACAAAGCTTGCCTGCTATAATACATATCGCAAATTCCGTGATGCAGCCCGGGATAAATACGGGAACCATCCTGCAGTTAAGATAATTCCCGACGAGATTCTCAATTCGATAATTGAAGCGGCAAAGGAAGTCTCGGAAGGAAGGTACTTTGAGTACTTTATTGTTCCTGCGGTCCAGGGCGGTGCAGGTACAAGCATAAACATGAATGTCAATGAGATCATTGCAAATGCTGCCCTGCTTAAGACAGGGAATAAGTGTGGTGAGTACACTTATATCGATCCTACCGAGCACGCAAATATCTATCAGTCAACAAATGATGTTATTCCGACTGCCCTGACGGTCGCAGCCATGCAATTATTCAATTCGCTTGAGACCGGTATTAACAGCCTCAGGCAGGAGGTAGAAAAAATCGAAAAAAGAACAGCAGAAATGCTGCGGCCCGGATACACACAGATGCAGGAAGCCGTTCCTTCCTCGTTCGGGAAGCTTTTCAGCGCTTATAATGATGCTCTGTCGCGCGACTGGTGGCGTGTATCGAAATGTATTGAAAGGCTTAAACCGGTGAACCTGGGAGGAGGGGCCACCGGGACCGGAATGGCAGTGCCAAGGTTTTTTGTCATGCAGGTTGTTTCTGAGCTCCGGGAACATACTCAGCTCCCGGTGTCCCACAGTGAAAACCTGGCCGATGCCACATCAAACCTCGATAAATGGGTTGAGGTTCATGCCACTCTGAAAGCCCTTGCCGTTAATCTCGAAAAGATGGCTTCTGATCTTCGTCTCCTGGCTTCAGATGTGGCAAAAGACAGAAGTATAGCTATTCCTCAGAAACAGGTTGGCAGTTCGATAATGCCCGGGAAGATCAATCCGGTAATACCTGAATTCATAATTTCGGCTTCTCATAAGGTCTATTCGAACGATAGCCTTGTGAGTACACTCTGCGGGCAGGGCTGCCTTGAATTAAATCCGTATCTTCCTTCAATCGGCTGTGCTGTCATTGACTCCCTTGATCTACTGATCGCTTCCTGCAAAACAGCCGCAGAGAACCTTATAGCCGGACTAACTGTAAATGAGAAGGCAGCATATGAGGCTCTTCTCAGAAGTCCTTCGCTGACTACAGCATTAACACCTTATATAGGATATCACAAAGCGGCAGAGATTGCCGGACTGATGAAAGAAAAGAAATGTGATATTTTCGAAGCAAACAGGATACTCAATATTTTAGAAGAAACCCGGCTGAAGGTGATCCTTGAGCCGGCTAAGTTGCTGAAACTGGGATTTTCGCTTGAGGATTTGAAATAATTCTCAGTATCACTTGCCCTATAGCTCACCCTTTCTCCCATTCACCTATTCGCCCATTCACCCATCACGGTCATCTCTGGCCCGTAACAGCCTTCTTCACCTCTTCCAGATGAGATCTTATAGAATACAATTTGAAAGGTGCTTCATCCCAGCACTTCTGAAGTATCTCAAGTGCCTCTTTATTCTTGCCTTGTTTATATAAGCTCCAGCCTTTGGCATTCAGATAATTATAATAATCTGTTTTAGAAGCTGCTAACTTCATTGCATGGTTCATTAGATCTGAAACTTCATTCAGATTCCGGTTATTGTAGTTAAGGAACTCAGCCAGATACAACATTCTTGCTGGATTTTCAGGTTCCAAAGCCAGAGACTTTCTGAAGTACTGTTCTGCTTTATCAAACATTTTTGCATTTTGGTAAATTTCACCCACTCCTGTTGCAATATCTGCTTCAGAAGCCGAATATTTTTCTTTTTTCACAGATCTGTATTTTTCTATATACAGGTTTGCTTTTGCGGTGTCGTTTACTTCCAGACAGGAAACAGCACGATTGTTGCTAATCCATGTGTCATCAGGATAGTATCTGTCAGCCTTTCTATAGAGCTTTTTTTCCTTTCTATACTGGCCAGTGTAATGATAAGCATTCCCAAGTGCACCAAAAAACCAGTTTACCTGCGAGCCTAAATATTCTTTTCCCCATCTTCGTGCTATAACCAAAGACTTTTCAAGTGCGGGAATTGCCTTATCATATTCTTTCAATTCCATATATGTCAAACCTAAACCATGATAAAAGTTTGGATTTTGATCATCAATCTGCTCATATTGCTTGAAATATTTAATTTGCTCATCCAATGATTCAAAGTTGGTAGCGTAATCCGACATTATAGCAATCTGTATTGCCACTGGCCACTGATCCTTTTTTTTATAACATTTAAGAAACCAGTTTAATCCCTGTTCTTGTTCGCCAATCCAGGGGTATGTGAATGAAAGACAGTACATGGGCCAATAGAAATTTGAGTCGGCTGCTACGGCTTTTAAATACCAATCTATTGCTGTTTTGGTATCTGTTGCACTTTGCCCATAGAAGAAATATCTTAAGGCTTCAGGAGAATTCGTAGTAAGGGCCGGGATATTCCAACTACCAGCTGATTCCTTAATTATCTTGGATATCAGAAGAAAATCTGTTATTTTCTTTCTAAGGGAATCTATAATACTAAATTTTACTTCCTTTTCATTTGCGTTAATCTCAAAGGATTTCAGAACATCATTTGTCCTCGTATCAGTTAATTGCGCATTTAGACGTGTTTCCGAACCTGCCTTTTGAATGTTGCCGGTAATATAGATATCAGCATCCAGCTTTTTTGAGATTGAACCTGCCAGAGCTGGTGTAATTGAAGCGTAAACTGTAACTCCCTTACTTTGAAGAAGGCTGTTCACTGACTCTTGCCTCCTCACTTTAAGTTCTTTAGTGTTTGACAGCGTAGAGATCAAACTCATCTGAATAGCATCCTTCAGGAAGTTTAAAGTTGTATCATTTGTTACATTTTGAAATGGCATCACCGCAACAGATGTACTCCCTTTTGCTCTTAGGTTTTCCAAAGTATCACCTTTAAATATTTTCGGCCAGGCAAGAATTATAACAGCAATTGCCAAAACAGCTATTGCTATATCGCTTGCTTTCAACCTTCTCCTTTCTGGTGTTGTCACTATTGCTTTGGCCGCTAATTCTTCAATCGATTCGGTCTTTTTTATGCCCTCAGGTGTCAGGTCAAATATCCAGGCTAGAATAGCTACAACAGGAAATCCAATAGAGAGAAGAACTATAACGAGCGTTGCAATTAATGGAGGCAGATTTAAACGATTAGTTAGTATA
>JAUZNW010000038.1 GCA_030706785.1 Bacteroidota bacterium
TGAGCCTGAACCTGAATGTTACCCTGATATCCTGACCATAAAGGTTCCCTGTAAAATCGAAGATATGAACCTCGAGGAACCTTTGTAAAAGATCTTTATTTACAGTTGGATTGAATCCTATGCTCATAACTCCGGGAATAGTCTTTTCTCCGATCCTGACATTAACCGCATAGACGCCATTTGCAGGTACAAGTTTGAAATCATCATCGGGCCTGATATTAGCGGTCGGGAATCCAAGAGAACGGCCCAGCTTCCGTCCAGGGACAATCTTTCCGCCGAGTGAATAAAAATATCCAAGCCATTTGTTCGCATCTTCGAGACGGCCTGACAGAAGAGCTTCACGGATTGCAGTTGAACTTATTGTTCCTTCGGGAACCGACACTTCATTTACCTGCTCTACGCTGAAATTATACAGTTTACCGCAACTCTCGATCACTCCTAAATCACCTTTCCTGTTTTTTCCAAAATGGTGATCATACCCAATAATAAAATGCTTAATGCCGATCTTCTGAACAAGAATCCTTCTGATGAACTCCGATGCCTCGAGGTTGCTAAGGTCCCCATCGAATCTGATAATTATAAGGTGACCGACAGAGGTCTGTTCCAGGAGTTTTGTCTTCTCTTCAAGGGTTGTCAGGAATGAAAGGCCTTCCTTGCTTCCGGGAAGGACAAGGCGGGGATGTGGATTGAATGTTACCACTACCGATTCGCCACCTCCTTTCAATGCACTCAAAACAAGGTAATCAAGCAGAGCCCTGTGCCCCCTGTGAACACCGTCAAAAACTCCCATTGTCACTAAGGGATGTTTCAGACTTAGACCTTCATATCCGTTGTGGATGATCACCTTTCCTTTTATTATGAGGGTGTAAAATTAACAACTAATCGATTATCAGTGTATTTTTACGAAATATTTAAGGATGTGGCAAGTTACTATGAGTGCTGCAAAATTCTATTTATCTGATCCGTGGCTCGACCCGTTCAGATTTACAATTGAAAACAGGATACTTAAGTGCGTTTCGAGGGAACATGATCTTACCGGTAGCGGGAGTCTTGAGAATTTTGCCCTCGGACATTTCTATTACGGACTTCACAGGACACCTGAAGGATGGATCTTCAGGGAATGGGCTCCAAACGCTACTGATATATTTCTTTTAGGGACATTCAACAACTGGAAGAAAAAGGAAGATTACAGGCTGAAACGAATAAACAATTATGGTGACTGGGAGATAAAACTGCATCCTGAATCCATAATGCACGGAGATCTGTACAAGCTTATAATTCACTGGGATGGTGGCAGTGGCGAGCGCATACCCTCTTATGCCACGCGACTGATTCAGGATGATAAAACCAAGATTTTCTCAACCCAGGTATGGGCTCCGGAGGAACCATACAAATGGAAAATCAGTAATTTCAAGCCTCTGGCTACAGCGCCGGTTATCTATGAGGCGCATATCGGCATGGCAACTCCAGAGGAGAAGCTCGGAACTTATCGCGAGTTTACCGGGAAGGTTATTCCGAAAATCGCTCAATCGGGATACAATACGATTCAGCTGATGGCAATTCAGGAACATCCGTTTTACGGATCGTTCGGCTACCATGTATCCAGCTTCTTCGCGGCGTCTTCAAGATTCGGGACACCTGATGATCTGAAAGCTCTGATAGATAGTGCCCACTCTTCCGGGATCAGGGTAATCATGGACCTTGTCCACTCGCACTCGGTAAAGAATATCAATGAGGGATTGGGCATGTTCGACGGAACTCCGGGGCAGTACTTCCATACAAACGAAAGAAGGAACCATATTGCGTGGGATTCACTCTGCTTTGATTACGGGAAGGATAATGTGCTTCATTTCCTTCTTTCAAACTGCAGATACTGGCTTGAGGAGTATAAATTTGATGGTTTCAGGTTCGATGGTGTAACCAGCATGATCTATTATGATCATGGCCTTGGGAAGAACTTCACATCATACCAGGACTATTTTGACCGAGGTCAGGACGAAGATGCACTAATCTATCTTTACCTGGCCAATAAGGTTATACACAGCTTTAAGCCCGAAGCTCTTACAATAGCCGAGGAGATGAGCGGAATGCCCGGACTGGCAGCCTCAACCGCTAAAGGCGGCTACGGATTTGACTACAGGCTCTCCATGGGAGTGCCCGATCTCTGGATCAAGCTCGTAAAGGACCAGCCGGATGAAACCTGGGATATGGGTAACCTTATTCATGAACTTACCCAGCATCGTCCCGAGGAAAAGGTAATCTCCTACTGCGAATCGCACGATCAGGCTCTCGTTGGTGACAAAACCTTGATATTCAGAATGTTGGATGCTGAGATGTATACCGGCATGAACAAAGCCTATCACAGTATCGCACTCGACAGGGGTATAGCCCTTCACAAAATGATAAGACTAATCACCTTCAGTACAGCCGGCGGCGGTTACCTTAACTTCATGGGCAATGAATTCGGTCATCCTGAGTGGATAGATTTCCCGCGCGAAGGCAACAACTGGAGCTATAAATACGCGCGCAGGCAGTGGCAGCTTGCTGAAAATCAGGATCTGAAATACACCTACCTGCTCAAATTCGACAATGCCATGGTAAAGCTGCACAAGGAATACCGGATTCTGGATGAGATGGTGGTTCACAGGATCTATGAAAACAATTATGACAAGGTTATTGCTTTTTTAAGAGGGGAATTTTTACTTGTATTCAACTTCCATCCAACAAACTCCTTTACTGATTACGGCATACCGGTTAAAGGCAAATTCAGGATCGTACTGGATACCGATGATCCTGAATTCGGCGGTTTCAACAGGATAGACAGGAACCAATTCTATACTTCAACAAGGAAAGCGGCAAAGGCAACGCTTGATTACCCTTTCTACCTATACCTCTATCTTCCTTCGAGGACAGCCCTTGTACTAAAGATTGAACAGGTCAAAAGAGCTACAGATCTTTAACATTAACAATTTCTGAGCAGGACTTTCAGTCAATCCATCTTAGAAGGTAGAAATCCTGTTTGTGTGGAAGGTCCTTGTGCTTTGGATATATCCTTATGCCGTAAAAGAATGTACCAGCTTTTTCAGGAACAAGATTTGCCCTGTAGAGGCATTTCCCGTTTTTGATGCTGACAAGCTTGAATTCCTGGCTATCGACAAACTCATATTCCCCTTCCCGGTTAAGGTGGGTAAAGACGAATTCCACACCGACATTTTCCTTTGGTATCTTCTTGATGTTAAGTGCTATCTCTGCCCTGTAATCATGTCCTGAATGATAGATGTTTGCTTCGGGGCGTTCAAAATTGTAGTTAAGAACTTCAATATTATCCCACTCATCCCTCATAGTCTTTTTCCATGCAGCTATCTCTTTAGCCTTCTCGAAATTATTATCCGTAAGGTATTTATTCCTGGTCCAGAGCTTCATGTAATATTTTTCATAATAATCATCCAGCATCCTTTTCATTGTGAATTCAGGAGCTATTCTCACCATTGTGTTCTTTATATGGCTTATCCATTCCACGGGGATCCCATTCCCATCAAATGAGTAGAAGGCCGGAACAATCTCATACTCAAGCATATTATAAATAGTCTCTGCATCAACATCATCCTGAAGGTCCTGGTTGTTAAATGTTCTCTTCTTGGGCAGGGCCCATCCGGCGAAAGCATGATAGCCCTCAACCCACCAGCCATCAAGGACACTGAAATGAAGAGTTCCGTTCATTACAGCTTTCTCACCGCTGGTCCCCGATGCCTCGAGAGGCCTTGTTGGCGTGTTGAGCCAGATATCAACCCCCCTTACCAGGTTTTTTGCCAGTTCTATATCGTAGTTTTCGAGGAAGATAACTTTTCCTGAAAACTGTGGCATCTGCGACACTTCGAATATCTTCTTTATGAGGTCTTGTCCTCCTCCGTCATGCGGATGTGCCTTACCAGCATATATGAACTGAACCGGACGTTCGGGATGATTGACTATTCTTGCAAGCCTGTCAAGATCCCTGAAAAGAAGTGATGCTCTCTTGTAGGTGGCAAACCTCCTGGCAAACGCGATAGTAAGAACCTTTTCATTTAGATGCGTGCTTATATTCAGAAGAGTGCGGGGGCTTACATGCATGTCAATCATTTCTGTCTGCAGCCGCTTTCTGATATTTACAAACAGGGCTTTCTTAAGTGCCGTTTTTACCTGGTATATCTTTTTGTCATCAAGATTATAGAGCTTTTCCCACTGGCTCCGGTCGGACTGGTCGAAATGATCACTGCCTGTCATCTCCCTGTAAACCTGCTGCCATTCCGGAGCAAGCCAGGTTGAGTGATGAACGCCATTGGTGACATACCCTATATAAAGCTCCTCCTTCAGATAGCCCGGCCAGAGCTTGTTGAACAATCCCTGTGTGGTCTGGCCATGGAGCTTGCTTACTCCGTTTAACTCCTGCGACATATGGGTGGCCAGGTAACTCATATTGAATTTCTTGTCGGCCTCACCCTCGCAGCGTCCAAGGGCCATCAGCTCTTCCCAGGTAATTGAAAGCCTTGAATGATAATGCGATATATATTTCCTGAGAAGATCTTCCTCAAAAGCATCGTGACCTGCAGGGACAGGAGTATGGGTAGTAAACAGAGTTGAAGATCTGATCGCCTCGATAGCCTGACTGAATGTAAGGTGATTATCATCCATCATTGTCCGCAGGCGCTCCAGACTTATAAAAGCAGAGTGTCCTTCGTTGCTGTGATAAAGGTCGGGCTTCAGTCCCAGCGCTGTAAGAGCTCTGATACCTCCTATACCCAGCAGCAGCTCCTGTTTCAGGCGGTTCTCGTGATCGCCTCCATACAAATAATGTGTGATGGAACGGTCCTCAGGAGAATTGTCATCAAAATCAGTGTCAAGAAGATACAGTGAAACCTTTCCTATTTTGGCTTCCCAGACCCTTATCTTCACTGTTCTTCCGGGCCATACTATACTCACAAGGAGTTGCTTCCCTTCACCATCCTTTACAGGGCTGATCGGGATCCTGGAAAATTCCTCTGCCTCATAGATTGTGATCTGCTCGCCCTTCGGGCCCAGCTTCTGCCTGAAGTATCCAAACCTGTATAGCAGTCCAACCCCGGTTATCCTGACGTTCGAATCGCTTGCTTCCTTCAGGTAGTCGCCGGCCAGGATACCAAGACCCCCTGAATAGATCTTCAGGCATGGATGAATTCCAAACTCCATGCTGAAATAAGCGACTGACGGTTTGGTCAGGTCATCGGGACGTTTAAGATACTCCTTCAATTCCTTCATTGTTTTGTCAAGATCGGCAACAAATTCATCATCATCTTCCAGCACAAGAAGCCGCTTGTAATCGATCTTTTCCAAAAGCATCTTGGGATTGTGATGCACCTCATCCTCCCATAATGACGGATCCATTCTCTTGAACAACATTTCGGCCTCAGGATTCCACGACCACCAAAGGTTATTGGCCAGGTCTTTAAGCGAAGCCAGCTTGTCGGGTACATCACTCTGGACATAAATATCTTTCCAGACAGGCATCTGGTGGGGTTTTCTCACCTTCAACTCAGGAGCTTCAACGAAAGTGGCGAATTCCCTTGGTTCCTCTCTCCTTTCGCTGCTGTGTGTAAGGGCAAGCTCATATGCGGAGAAATAATGCTTAACTAGGTTGTCCCACATTGCGATCCTCGAAACTTCATGGGCCTTCTCCCTGGCTTTCATTACTTCTTCTGCCGGAAGGCTGACAAACTTCTTTACGAATTCCCTGATCTCGCTGACGACCTTCGCTTCGTTGTCGTCCGTCCTCTCAATTATTATAATACTGTTTCCGAGATCCTTAAAGTATTTCCTGACCCAGAGTCCGAATCCTGAAAGCGATGTTGTCACAGTTGGAATTGAAAACATCAGGCTTTCAAGGGGAGTGTAACCCCAGGGTTCGTAATAAGAAGGGAAAATGGTAAGGTCAAATCCGATCAGAAGATCATAATATGACAGGTTAAATATCCCGTCATTGCCGTTAAGGTATGAAGGCACGAAAATGATTTTGACCTTCGAGTCCTGATTGTTCGTCAGGCCGTTGTTTTTAATGCTCATGAGGATCGGGTCGGTCGAAGGATAGTGAAGGCAATGCGTGACAAACCGGTCGATCCCGTTTACAGGCGCGTTATTGTTAAGTATATCAATCAGATCAGCCCTTGGCCCTTTGTGATAGGCCGGCATAAGTATGAAACCCACGCACTCCCTGGCAAGTGAGTCCTTTTTATTAAGCTCACCAAGGGAATTAATAAAAATATCCACTCCCTTGTTCCTGAACTCATATCTTCCGCTGTGAGCAATAAAGACGCAGTTCTCAGGAAGAGAGTAGCCAAGAACAGCTTCTGCAACCTTCCTGAGCTTGTTCCTGGCGGCTGTTTTCTTTTCTTCAAAGGTCTCCTTCGGAGGAACAAATGAATCCTCGAAACCATTCGGTGTAACAATATCCACTTCCTTCCCAAGAAAATAGTTACACTCATTTGATGTGATCTCGCTTACAGCAGTAAAGACATCTGCCTCTGCTGCTGAGGTCCTTTCCAGCGATTGTTTAGCCACAACATTGAATTCCCGGGAAACCTGCGCTATATTGTATTCCTTCATCTTGCCATAGAGAGGCTTGTTGTTCCCCGCAATGGCTCTTCCGAGGACAGTGGCATGTGTCGTGAAAACAGTTGCTATCCAGGGTGTAAATTTCTCAAGGTAGAGGATACCCGTTCCTGTCATCCATTCATGGAACTGGGCTATAATATTGTGATTGTCATGATAAAAGGATGTAAAGCTCTCGATTACTTTTCCTGCAGCATAGCCAAAAAGTGCCGGTTCGACATAATCCCATTGCCCGGTGATGCTGTCAAGCTTATATGTTTCCCAGAACTTTGCGAAAATCTCGTTCTGTTGTCCAAAATATGGTGTAAAATCAATAAGGAAAACAATAGGTTTTCCTGCTATATTCCATCTTCCTGTTTTTACCCTGAGGCCGTCGTTCGCAGCACGGATCTTCCAATCGGCAAAAAGAGCTTCATCGGAAATAAATTCCGGGTTTGTTACATCCTCCCTCCATACATCAGGACCAATAAGAATATAATTATCCTTAAATTCATTTACTATGTTAAGCGCTTTGGTTGAGATTACAGTATGAATACCCCCAACTTTATTACAAACCTCCCAACTGGTCTCAAAAACTAGTTCAACATTCATTGTAAAATATATTGGTTCAGATAATTAAGCAGATATCAGATTTTAATTTGTTTTGAAGACTTCGAAGCTTTTGAACTTTTGACTGCTGTTTTGGCTTTACCTGATCTGGTTCGTGAAGAGCTTCCGGAAGCTCTGACGCTTTTTGTTCCGGGTCTTCTTCTCAATGATTTTTTCCTCAGGTCACTTAACTCATTGGCCTGCTGATCAATTATAGCTTCTTTTTCTTTTATGAGATTATTGAGTTTTGATATTTCGTTCTGTTCATTACTCTCCGGAACAAACCTGTTAAGGCGTATTTCAAAATCACTCAGGACGTTCATGTAATTCATGAATGCGTCATAAGGAGTATCGTATGGATTGAAGTAGGCGTGCACAGCACCATCGGAAAAGAATTTTGTTGCCATATAGTAGAAGTGGTCACTTGCCTGCAGATATTCCCAGTCCTTCCTTATCTGGTTATCGGTGCACATGCGCACCTTATCAGTCAGATCATACAGCTTGTCGAGGGCGGCAACCTGAAGCTCGTTCCCATGCCAGGCTGTTATATCGCGTTCCTCATCTGCCCATGAAATCGGTGAAGGAACACTGATGGCAGAAACTGGCTGGAGATTATCAGCAACTTCAGTTGGAGTCATGAATTTGAAAGGAGTTTTCTTCAGTATTGATCCCGGCATATGGCTGAGGAAATCAAATATTCCTGTTTCTCGGGTATTGTGCTCCCCGAAGGTCTCATAGTCGAGAAAGATATTTATAAGTTCACTTTTCGGGGCAAGCTTGTTCAGCCATGATGCATATTTGTCCGCAGTAAGAGGCCATTCGCTCCAGCTCCTGTTTGAGAACCTGAATGCAATATCATCGCTCAGGACAAAATCCCTGAGAAGCACTTTCAGCCTCGGATTGATTGAGTTGCAGTACAGGAAATTAGGGCTTTTCCAGCCGAGGACGTGCTTGGCTCCTTCCGTAAGAATAGCTTTATATCCCATATCGGCAACCCATGTTCCTATCTGGTCGGAATAAATTAGCTCGGTATTCCTGAATGAGGTTGTTTCTACGCCCAGGAATTCCCTCATCATAGCTTTATGGGCACTTATCTGGTGTTCAAATTCACTCCTTGTCTTTATTGATGCAAGTGAATGTGATTCGGTCTCTGCCAGAAATTCCACGAGTCCGGTGTCAGCCAGTTTTTTAAATGACTCAAGTACTTCAGGTGCATAAAGCCGGAACTGGTTTATCACCAGTCCGGTGAGGGAAAAAGTGACCTTGAACTTCCCCTTGTTTTTCTGAATGAGATCAAGAATGATCTCATTTGCAGGGAGATAGCATTTCTCCGCCACTTTTCTCATTATTGATTCATTGGAGAAATCATCATAATAATAATGGTCGTGTCCCAGGTCGAAGAACCTGTATCTCTTAAGCCTGAATGGCTGGTGAACCTGAAAATAAAAGCATATAGCTTTCTTGCTGCTTAAACTCATATCTAGTTCTTGTTTTGCCAAATTACTCTGTAATAAATATCTCTGACGTGCCGTGCTGAATTGTCCCATTTAAGCCTGACAACTTCTTCTTTCCCGTTCTTGATGAACATTTTGGAAAGGGCTGGATAATTAAGTATGCCATAAATTGCATCAGCCATGGCATCAATATCCCAGAAATCGGTTTTAACCGCGTGAGTAAGTATTTCGGAAACACCTGACTGTTTGCTGATTATAACGGGAACATTCGATTGCATGGCTTCGAGGGGAGATATCCCGAACGGTTCGGAAACTGATGGCATTATATAAACATCACTTAGATGAAGCATTGTGAATACATCTTTCCCTTTCAGGAAACCGGTAAAATGAAATCTGTCAGTAATTTTAAGTGCAGCAGCTCTTCTCATCATCTTTTCCATCATGTCGCCCGAACCGGCCATTACAAACCGGACATTTGGCATCACCTTAAGAACTTTATATGCAGCTTCAATAAAATATTCTGGTCCTTTCTGCATGGTTATCCTTCCAAGGAAGGTAACTACCTTTTCATCAAATCCTTTATCAACAGCTATATCTTCTGAAATTTTAACAGGTTCGACAGCATTATAAACTGTCTCCACCTTGTCGGGATGGATCCCGTATTTGTTTATAACGATATCGCGGGTAAGGTTACTGACGGTTATGATCTTTGATGCGGCATCCATGCCCAGCTTCTCAATCCGATATACTTCCGGATTTACATTGCCCCCGCTGCGGTCAAAATCGGTTGCATGAACGTGAATCACAAGGGGTTTACCCGAGACCTGCATGGCTGCAATCCCTGCCGGATAAGCAAGCCAGTCATGGGCATGAATTATATCAAATTCATTTTCCTGGGCAATGACTGAAGCAACAACTGAATACTTATATATCTCATCCAACAGTCCGAAGCCGTATTTCCCCGAGAATTCGACCATCCCTTCATTGTTTGTCTGCACGATCATATTATAGCCGCTGGTTTCAGATTCAACCCTTTTCCAGAAGTCTTCAGGTTCAGTATAGGGGACAATTCTTGAGGAGACCTCTATCAGATCAATGGGACGTTTAAAACCTTTATACTGGACCTGCCTGAATGCTACGGGGACTTTGTTTGCTCCGATAAGTCTGACCTTTGTCTGATCCTCATCACCCCATACCTTTGGAACAACGAATATAACTTCCAGGTCCTCGAGTGTTGACATTCCTTTTGTCAGGCCGTAAGATGCAGTACCCAATCCGCCTGAGATATGTGGCGGAAATTCCCATCCAAACATTAGCACACGCATTTCACACCAGAATTATATATTAGAATACTTTGTTTCAAGCAAATCAATCATACGGAGAACTTCACCGACACTCCAGGCCTGTGATATTGTCCCATTCGGAGCATGTGGAGGATCACCGTCATAGATCTCAGAAATTGTTGTAACTCCATGCTCACTCATTACTTCCTCGAGCCCGTAAATAAGCTTTCTTACTTTCTGTACGCCCTGCTGTCCGTAAACTTTCAGCCAGCCTTCACAGAAAGGACCGTATAACCATGGCCAGACTGTACCCTGATGATAAGCCTTATCACGTTCTTCCTGATTCCCGCGATAGTGGCCCTCATAAAGCGGATTCCCCGGGGAAAGTGTCCGCAAACCTCTGGGTGTGACAAGTTCCTTGTCAGCCACATCTAGAATTTTCTTCATCTGCTCCTTGTCAAGCATTGAATAAGGCAGTGAAACTGCTATAACCATATTCGGCCTTACATAAAAGTTCCTTCCTTCCTCATCGTTTACATAGTCAGCCAGATAGTTCCGCTGAGGATCGCAGAATATATCAAGGAAGGATTCCCTGATCAGTTCAGGCATCTTTTCAAATTCCTTCACAAATTTCCTGTCCTTTGCCTCACGTGCAAGATCAAGTGTGTAACAAACTGAATTGTACCACAAGGCATTGACTTCCACGTCATACCCTTTTCTCTGGGTGACCGGTATCCCGTTGACAACTGCATCCATCCAGGTCAGGGCTTTTCCCGGAGCTCCTGCATATATGAGTCCGTTTTCCCTCATCCGGATATTGTAGTCTGTGCCGTTCCTGTAAGCAAAAAGAACTGATTTCATGGCTTCCCCGTACCTGTCCCATGCATCTTTCCCTCCGGCCTCCTGGTACTGTTGAATTGACCAGAAGAACCATAATGCAGCGTCAACTGAATTGAATGAAGGATTGTTTAATGTTCCTACATTCGGGAACAGTCCGTCCTTCATCCTTCCCACCTGTGTATCGAGGACCTCCCTGTAAAGTTCGATGTTTTTCTTCCGTGCAAGCGCCAAACCCGGCAGTGCTATGAAAGTATCGCGGCCCCAGGAGCCGAACCACGGGTAACCGGCAATAATCAGGGTTTTACCATGTCTTTTTTCGATGAACTGCTGTGCGGCATTCTTTAAACAGTTCACAAAGCTGTTCCTCGGGATTTTCCCATTGACTGTTTTAGTGAATTTAGTCTTGAATCCTGAAGTCTTTTCTTCCCTTGTAGAAGCAGAAAAGACTATTACATCTCCCTGCTTTGCCTCAAGCTCAAAGAATCCGGGGGTAAAAACGTCTTCTGAATAATCATATCCCCTTTTCTGTTCTTCAGGGTATTCAACGCCAAGGTACCAGTCCGGGACAGGTACAAATTCAACCTTGGCCGAGAACTGCAGGTTGAGATATGGAAATCCTTCATACATCTTCGATCTGATGCCATTCTCAATTGGTTCAACCTTGGTATTGGCTGCAAGATTGGCATGCGTCAGTTCATGGATATTCCTGAATGCAAGGAATGGACGGATCTGCAGCTTCATTGGTTCTGAAGCTTCAAGGATAGTGAATCTTGCAAGGTACTGTTCCTCATAATGGACCAGTAGCCTTTCATGTTTCAGGATCACACCGCCTACCCTGTAGATCCTCCCCGGAATTGCTTCCATTTCAAGCTCTTCGATATACTTATGTCCTTTCGGACTATAATAATCTCCCTTATATTTTCTTATTCCGGTATTGAAGCTTCTGTCATTATTCAAAACTGTTACATCGAGGCTGGAAAGTAGAACATATCTTTCGCCTCCGAAAGCATCCACAGGACAAACAAGTAATCCGTGGTACTTGCGTGTATTACAACCCACAATTGTCGTGCAGGAGTATGATCCTGCCCTGTTGGTCCTGATAACCTCCCTGGCGAGAGAGTATTCGAGATTGACAACCTGACCCTTCTCAAACTTAATGTAACTCATAAACTTGACATTGACTTATTAAATATAAACCTTTTAAGATACTGTTTTTTATCGAACTATGCAAAAGAACCAGCGTCTCAGCAAAAATGCCTTTACTCATGTCTGCCCGCCAAAATAAGCTTTTCCCGGTTTTTTATAATACATGGGCTGTACCTTGACAGTTGAAAAAAAGAATAACTTTGCATTTCGATTAATTGTTCTTATGAATTATAATTTTTAGCCCATAATGAGCAGAAAGTTCGGATTAATACTCATCGGCATCATTCTGTTCGCAGGTTGCCGGAATAAAACTGCGGAGATCACCGGAATCCTTGAAAATCCTGTACCACGGGAATATATATTCCTGCAGGAGCTTAAATCTAATGAGCTTCTTACGGTCGACTCTGCCATGATTTCTGATGATGGTAGGTTTGACTTCAAGAGAGAGGTAAAAACCCCGTCTTTTTTTCTGCTCAAAATTAATCAAAATAACTTTCTGACAATGCTTATCGGACCGGGAGAGAAAATAAAAATGACATCTCACAACGATTCATTGAATTATCCGGTTGCAGTTATTGGCTCAAAGGGGACAAAACTCATGGCCGATTATAACAAAACCATGAGAAAAACTGTATCAAGGATAAGCGCACTCAGCAACATATATAACAATAACCTCCAGAGGACGGACCTGAATGTCCTTATAGACTCACTGGATAAGCTCGCCCAGGGCTACCTTGATGAGCTTAACAGATACACTAAGAATTATATCGATGATAATCTCTCATCACTGGTATGCCTTGTTGCGCTTTACCAGCAGATTTCACCTGGAGTGTATGTGCTGAATCCTAAAAAGGATATCCGATACTTTAAAAAAGTGGATTCATCTCTTTACAGCCAGTACCCTGAATATGATCCCGTAGTTCTTTTGCATCAGCAGGTTCAGCAGCTCGTCGGCAATGGAGAGTCTGACAATGCCCCATTCTCCGAAGCGGGAAAAGAAGCAGTAGCTCCTGAAATAGCGCTGCCCTCTCCTCAGGGTGACACAATAAAGCTCTCATCCACAAGAGGATCAATCGTTCTGCTCGATTTCTGGGCTTCATGGTGCTCACCATGCCGGATAGAAAATCCAAACCTGGTAAAGGCCTATGCTCTTTACCATTCCAAGGGATTTAAGATCTATCAGGTTTCACTCGATAAGACCAGGGATGCCTGGATAAAGGGAATACAGGAAGACAAGCTGGACAAGTGGATCCACGTGAGTGATGTAAAGTACTGGAATTCAGCTGTTGTCCCTCTTTATAAAATTGAATCCATACCTTTAAATTTCCTGCTCGACAAGGAAGGCCGGATAATTGCATCAAATCTAAGGGGAGACGCCCTTCAGCGAAAGCTTGCTGAGGTTTTTAAATGATTGGCTGATAACATAAATTGTTTAACAAATTACTTCTTATCCTTAAACCGGAAATCCGATTCTGCAATGAAAAAAACGTTGATTTTTTTACTGCCTGTAATAATACTTGCCGGATGCCATAATAAAAGCACTTTTACGATCAGTGGTATTACAAAGGATAAAAGTCAGAAGGCAATATACCTCAACAGGGTCAATGTTAATACTTTAGTCTTTGTTGATTCGTCTGAGATCAGGAAAAACGGGAAGTTCAGTCTCAGGATCAGGGCAAAGGAACCCGACTTTTATCAGCTTGGTTACTCAAATACCAACTTCGTAACCCTGCTGGCTGGCCCCGGTGAAAAAATATATGTAACATTCAATGGGAAGAGCCTTATCAGCGGCTATTCTATCTCAGGCTCGGAGGGATCAGAGAAGGTCAGGATGCTTGACATGAGGCTGGCTGATACCAGGAAGAAGCTTGACTCCCTCAGGACTGTTTATGCCGCAGCCGCCAAAGAACCGGATTTTGATAAAAAGGGACCGGCCCTTGAGACAGAATTTGAAAACACATTGAAGGATATACGTAAAAAAAATATTGAATTCATTATCGGCAACCTGAAGTCAATGGCTTCAATCATGGCAATTTACCAGAAAATTGATAATGAGACCTATGTTCTTTATGACCCGCGTGATCTGCAGTACATGAAGCTGGTATCTGATACTCTCGGACGATATTATCCCAATTCATTGAATGTCCTGGCACTGAAGGAAGATCTGCGCAAAGAGCTCAATTTAATGAATTCCAGCAGGCTCGAAACACTGGCCGCTTCATCTCCGCAGGTCAGGCTTGATCCCAACCTCAAGAATGTCAGCGGAAAACGGATCGCGCTCTCATCACTGAAAGGCAAGGTTGTTCTCCTGACCTTCTGGTCGGTTGAATGCAAGGAATGCATCGCTGAAAACCTGCAGCTGAAGAATGTTTATAAAGCCCTCAACAAAAAAGGATTCGAAATTTACCAGGTAAACCTTGACCAGGATGAGGAAGCCTGGAAAAAAGAGGTCAGGTTTGATGAGCTGCCCTGGATAAGCACCAGAGAGGACGATCCTTCTAATCCCCTTAACGCCAGACTTTTCAATGTAAAGGCAATCCCTGCCAATTTCCTTTATGACAGGAGCGGCAATATAATTGCAAAAGACCTGCATGGCAAATCTCTTCAGATCAGGCTCGATCAGTTATTCGGCAATTAAACAGTTTCCCAGGTGGCAGGAAAAATAATCTTCGCATCCGATTTTCATCTTGGATTAAACACCGGGAATGATCCGCTTGAAAGGGAGAAGAAGGTTGTAAAATGGCTGAATGAGGTTGCTCCGGAAGCGTCTGAAATATTTCTTGTTGGTGATATATTCGATTTCTGGTGGGAATACAGACTTGTGATTCCCAGGGGATTCACCAGATTCCTTGGGTCCATATCTGCCATAACGGATTCAGGAATACCTGTACACTTTTTCACAGGTAACCATGATATGTGGGTGAATGACTATCTCTCCGTGGAATGCGGCATGATCATTCATACAGGTCCTTTGATCCGTACCTTTGACGGTAAGAAATTCCACATTGCCCATGGCGAAGGTCTCGGCAGCCGAAATACAGGTTATAAAATGTTACTCTGGATTTTCAGAAACAAACCCTTGAGGATTCTCTATTCAGCGCTACATCCGTCAATAGGCGTAGGGATCGGTCATAAATGGTCGCGCAATTCGAGGCTTGGGAAAGGCATTTCTCTTGATTTTCTCGGTGAGGATAAAGAGGACCTGATAAAGTATTCAAAGAGTATCCTTGAAAATGAGAGTATCGATTACTTCATCTATGGTCATCGCCATCTGGCTTTGACCTACCGCCTTAAAGAAGGGTCGCTGGTAATATATCTGGGAGACTGGGTCAGGGATGGTAGCTTTGCGGAATGGAACGGGACCGATCTGATCCTGAAGCGTGTCCCATGATCCTTTCAATCGTTTATCCTTACCGTCAGCATATAATACGAATACAGGTCGTTCACTTTTTTGAACTGGTAGTCAAGCTTTCCCCCTGATTTACGGGCAACGGCTATGAGTCCCATATTACCTGTGCTGTCGGTATCTATCCTCTGTTTTGACAGTGATTTATAATACTCTTCTTTAAGTTCCAGTCTGCTGAATGTGTTTATATTGTCGAGCTTCCCCTTTAACTCATCCACACCTGAATTAAGGATCAGATTACCAGTGGTCAGAACAAAATGTCCGTCCTCGAGCCTTACTATAGCGACAGGCTTACCCAGCTTTTCCTCAGTTTCGCGGCCGGGATTATATTTTGACACGTTTTCGAGAATCTCGACCATGATGCTGAATATTCTCCTTCTGGTTTTCGTCTCAACATCTTCATCATTCAGCCTTGACTCTGTGATTGAAAGTACCTCTTCACCGATATCCCCGGATATATGTCCTGACCAGATAAGGTAAATATTGTTATCTGCCATAAGTTTTTCAAAGCTGACCACCGATCCGCTGTCAAACGGCCTGCCGGATCTCCCCGTCGAAACACCCATCCCGGCAGAGTCGACCGTTTTGCTCAGGATAAAGTATGAATATTCTGCATCAACAGGTACAAAATCATAGTCCAGCTTATTGCCTGTCTTTGCTGCCATTTCGAATAATCCAAGCCCCGCACCCCCTTTTTTGCTGAATTCCGATGTTTCAAGGATCTGCCGGTAAACCTTTTTCAGCTCAGAAGTATTAAGACTTTTAACAAGGTCGAGACGTTCCTTAAGATTGCCTTTATGGCTGGCAGCGATCGTATTACCGGTAGTAATATTGTAGCCATCAGTTGTCTTTGAATAAGCAACAAGCGACATATCTCCGTAGTGAAGGTGATCGCCATGCTTGGCCATATTCTGAAGACACTCAAGAACAAACATAAAAAGCCTTTTTTGCCCCGGAAGTCCATACGATCCATCCTTCATTTCATTTTCGAGAAGAGTCAGCAAGGGAAGGGAATTCTTGTCCGTTACATCTCCGCGATAGACGAACAGAAGGTTATCTTCCATCATCCTGTTGTGAACAAGTTGTGTGAGATCCATGCTATCAGATCAGGCTAGTTTATGGGTAGCAAAAATAGCAATATCAGTCTATTCTGCAAACCAGCTGTGAAAAAGATAAGTTTAAATACCTAACTGAAATAGGTACATAAAGTTACATTTCAGATTTTTTACGAATTTCAGGGAAAATTAAACTTTCCCCGAGTCGAGGGAATTTATTTTTAAAGTAATTTTCAAGCCCTGGGCGATATATTTTTCAAGTTCCCGGGTTTTAATTCCTGATAATGTTCAGCAGATTTTTGAAGTTTATACTCCCACCTTTTACCTTTAGAGTCTTCTTCAGGAGGATCTTTTATTCGAACCTTAAAAAAGTACCACTTGAAAAACCCCTGCTGTTCGTCGGAAACCATCAGAATTCATTCATGGATGGCATTCTGGTAGGTTCTTATCTGCCTCAGCCAATACATTTCACAATGAGGGCCGACATGTTCAGGAAGCCGTTTGCCCGCTTCTGTCTCCGGGAGCTTAATGTATCGCCTGTCTACAGGATTGAGGAAGGATTTGAGAATGTTCATAAAAACCTGGAATCATTCACAGGTATTTATGAAGTCCTGAAAAAGAACGGGAACTTTATAATGTTTTCCGAAGGCTTGTGTGTCCAGGAAAAGCGCCTTCATAAGCTGAGAAAGGGAACTGCAAGACTGGCTTTCGGGGCTGAGGAGAAATTCGGCCTTGACGTACATATTGTGCCGGTCGGGATCAACTACACTTATCCTTCGAAGTTCAGGAAGGAGGTAATGATCAACTTTTCCGAACCTTTCAGCATAAAGGAATTAAAAGATGTCTATAATGCTCATCCGGCAAAAGCTTTCCTGGAATTTAACGAAAGATGCAGCGCGAGTCTCAGAAACGAGGTCATCATTATCGAAAATCCTGAAAATGACTGGGTGGCAGAACAGCTTCTGAAAATGGAACGCAATAATTTGGTTCTCCCTTTCTTCCAGTGGCGATTTGATACCGATGACAGGAGGCAGATGGAGAAGAAGGTCAGTGAAAGAGTGAACCACCTTAATAAAAACTCAAAAGATACACTGAGATCCCTTACCGCAAAGGTTGAAGATTATGTGAACCTCCTGGCAAAAAACAGGATAAAGGATGAAAATGTGGCACGCAGGCTTGATCATGGATTCCTGAGATACCTCGCTGTGATTGCCGGATTTCCTTTTGCTGTCGCTGGTTACCTCGCCAATATAATACCATTCCTGGTTCCCAGGCTTATTTGCGACAGGTTTATTAAGGACCCCAGGTTCTACAGCTCCGTGTATATAAGTTCAGGCACTGTGCTTTATCTATTCTATTTCCCTGCAATTTTGATAGCATCGGCTATTTTATGGGGATGGATGGGGTTTCTCCCGGCACTGCTTGCTCCACTGGCAGGTTATTTTGTTCTCTATTACCAGGAAATTTGTCATGAAAGGTTTAACACACTCCGATATAATCTGAAAAAGATCTCAAATCCGGGGCTTATTAAGGAACTGACATCAAAACGCCTGGGCATACTTGACGATCTGAACAAAGTAGAATTATCAACTCTCAATTAAAGAGTGCTGCGGATTTTTAATATACAACGCTATTCAATCCATGATGGAAGCGGAGTCCGGACCGTTGTTTTCTTCAAGGGCTGCCCGTTAAACTGCCTGTGGTGCAATAACCCTGAGAGCATCGACCCTTTCCCTTCTATTATGTTCGATGAAAGGCTCTGCCGAAGGTTTGAAGACTGCATAAAGGCAGGGAACGGAAAGATTAAATCCGGAAATAACACTCTCTTCATCGACAGGGAGAACATCCAGAATGCTTCCTCCCTCAGGGATATCTGTCCATCAGGGGCCCTGTCGGTAACGGGGAAGGAAGTAAGTATCCAGGAAATACTCCGGGAGGTTGAAAAAGATATTCACTTCTACCGGACGAGCGGCGGAGGGGTTACTCTTTCAGGCGGGGAGCCTTTCGCTCAGGAATCTGACCTTAAGGAGCTTATGATTGAACTAAGGAAGAAAGGGATACATATCTCGGTGGAGACATCGCTTCATGTACCCTGGGAAACAATTGAAGAATATGACGGACTTGTTGACACTTTCCTTGCAGATCTTAAACATACTGATGCTGAGAAGTTTGGCATGTTTACAGGTGGAAATGCCACACTTGTCCTGAATAATTTCATAAAACTTGATGAGAAGGGATCGCACTTCATCATCAGGGTGCCTGTTATACCCGGATTTAACTATTCTGAACAGGAACTTTATTCAATAATTGATTTTGCGGCCGGATTGAAGAACGCCAGGGAAATCAATTTTATTCCCTTTAATTCCCTGGCAAAAGAAAAATATGCAATGCTAGGGCGTGAATATCAATATGGTGATACAGGCAATGTAAATAAAAGTGACCTGCTCAGATATGTGGAATTCGCTGGAAGGAAAGGGCTTAAAGCTGAAATTCTGAATTAATATGATAACTGAAACACCTGAAAGCTTGATCCCGGAACGCGTCGACAGACTCCGCAAGGAAATTCTTTCTGCCCGGTCCACAATATGTCTTGAACGGGCGAGAATATACACACGGATCTACAGGGAGAAAGAAAATGAACCTGTTATCCTTAAACGTGCTTTTGCCCTCGAAAGAACCCTTAAGGAGATGACGATCTTCATCGGCGACGGTGAATTTTTAGCCGGGAACCAGTCGTCAGTTCTAAGGGCAGCACCGATATTTCCGGAATATGTTACTCAATGGATAATAGAAGAGCTGGATGAGTTTGATAAGCGTCCGGGCGATGCCTTTTTCGTTTCGGAAGAGCAGAAGAAAGAGCTGAGAGAGATATGCAGCTGGTGGAATGGGAAAACTCTTTTCGAAAGAGGAGAATCACTTATGTCACCTCTTGACAGGGAGATCCATGATTCAGGGATAATCAGGGCTGAAGGCAATCTGACCTCAGGTGACGCTCATATTGCAGTGAACTTCGAGAAGATCCTTGCTATCGGCCTTGCCGGTTACCTGGGAAAAATTGAAAGTGCTGAAAAAGCTGTCAGCAATTCTGATCCGGAGTTTAAAAGGAAACATGATTTTTACCTGGCTCTGAAGATAGCGATTAAGGCGTTCCAGGCATTCATAATGAGGTATGAAGAGCTTGCTTACAGTGTTGCGTCAGGAGAAAATGACACTAAACGGAAAAAAGAGCTGCTCAGGATAAGCGAAAACTGCAGGACAATATCCCATGATCCGCCTTCGACTTTCCATGAAGCCATTCAGCTTACCTGGTTTGTACAGCTTGTTCTGCAGATTGAGAGTAACGGACATTCAGTGTCGCTTGGAAGGATGGACCAGTATCTTTACAGGTTCTATAAAAATGATCTGGAAGCTGGCAGGATCAGCGTTGATTTTGCCATGGAGATCCTGGAGAATATGTGGCTTAAACTATTATCTATAAATAAGATAAGATCCTGGTCGCATACAAGGTTCTCAGCCGGAGGTCCCCTCTACCAGAATGTTACAATTGGAGGGCAGACCATGGATGGCAGTGATGCGGTCAATGAGCTCAGTTTCCTCATTCTCGATTCTGTCGGCAGGATGAAGCTGACCCAGCCCAATCTATCGGTAAGGTTTCACAGGAATATCAATCCTGAATTCCTTTCCCGGTGCATAGATGTGATTGGCATTGGTTTCGGAATGCCGGCTTTCAATAATGACGAGATCGTGATACCTTCCCTTATCAGGCTGGGTGTCAGCAAGGAAGATGCATATAATTATTCTGCAATAGGTTGTATTGAGATTGCGGTTCCCGGCAAATGGGGATACCGGTGTACAGGAATGAGCTTCCTCAATTTCATGAGGGTCTTTCTTGCCTCGATGAATGATGGTTTCGACAGCATGACCGGAAAGACTTTTTGCAAAGGGAAGGGGAATTTTACCGATTATAACGGTTTTAACGATCTTATGGCGGCATGGAAACACCAGGTTGAGTTCTATGCCAGAGAGACTGTAGCAATTGATGCGGCTGCCGATAAAGCCCTTGAAGAGCTGGTGCCTGATCTGATCTGCTCAGCATTTGTAGATGATTGCATAAGAAGGGGAAAAACGATCAAGGAAGGAGGTTCTGTTTATGATTTTATTTCAGGTCTGCAGGTTGGAATAGCAAACCTTGGGAATTCCCTTGCCGCGATAAAAAAGCTGGTTTTTGAGGAAGGGATAATAAGCAGGGAAGTACTGATGCGAAACCTGAAGAATAATTTTGAGGGACAGGAAGGGGAAAGGGTCCGTCAGCTGCTCCTTAACAGGGCACCGAAATATGGAAATGACGATGACTATGTGGATAACCTCCTTTGTGAAGCCTATTCATATTTTATTGATGAAATTGAAAAGCATCATACTACACGGCAGGACCGTGGTCCGATCGGCTGCAGATATTATGCCGGCACCTCAAGCATCTCTTCGAATGTACCGTCGGGTTCGGTTGTGCCGGCCACTCCCGACGGCAGAAAAGCTTTCACGCCGGTCGCTGAAGGCTGCTCACCGACATCCGGGACCGATACCCTTGGTCCGACAGCAGTATTCAAGTCAGTCTCCAGGCTGCCGACCGGAAGGATCACCGGCGGAGTCCTTCTTAATCAGAAACTGTCTCCGTCGGCTCTTTCAAACAAGATCCAGAAGGATAAACTGATATCCATATTGAGGACTTTTTTTGTAACGTTAAAAGGATGGCATGTGCAGTATAATATCGTTTCACGCGAGACGTTACTGGACGCGAAGAAGAATCCCGAAAATCACAGGGATCTGGTAGTCCGTGTGGCAGGTTATTCAGCTTTTTTCACTACCTTGTCACCTGATACGCAGGATGATATAATAGCCAGAACAGAGCAATCACTTTGACAGAATGGAGAAACTGCTTTGCGGTGTCGACCTTGGAGGCACCAAACTCTCTGTAGGACTGGTACAATCCAGTGGTAAGATCCTGGACAGGATTGTCGTTTATGATCATGTCGGTAAAGAAGATGAGGTTATTGTTAATTATATAACACAACTAGTCAGAAAGATAATCTTAGCCAATGGGCTCGAAGAATCGGATCTGACGGGTATCGGGGTCGGATTTCCCGGCCATGTCCGTTACCGTGACGGTTACACCATTACCACCTCGAACCTGAAAGGCTTCAAGAACTTTCCGTTTCGTGACATCCTGGCTAAGAATTTTACAATTCCGGTAAGGCTCGACAATGACGCCAATGCCCAGGCATACTGTGAATTAAGGTACGGTGCCGGAAGAGGTTACGATGATCTGATATTCCTGACCATCAGCACAGGGATCGGAGCCGGGATAATTCTCGGCAGGAAGCTCTACAGGGGCAATACCGGAACTGCCGGGGAATTCGGACATACAATTGTCGATCCCGGTAGTGATCTGGTGTGTACCTGCGGAAACAAGGGATGTCTCATGGGATGCGCCTGCGGACTTGCACTACCCCATCATTTCAGGAAAAAGTTGGAATCGGGGATAAAAACTACACTGCAGCTTCCTGCAGACTTCAGCTACGATAAGGTTGACGGACAGCTTATAAGCAGGGGTGTTGCAGCCGGTGACCCTCTATGTACTGCCATTGTAATGGAGTGTGCTGATTATATCGGAATAGGGGTTTATAATATTTTCCAGGTGTTCAATCCGCCTGTTATAATTCTTGGAGGAGGTCTCTGCAACCTCGGTGAAATGTACATGACGAGGATTAAAGAGAAGTTTTACGAACTTGCAAGGGATATGATCTTCGATCCGATCGCAATTGTGGAATCTGAAGCAGGTAGCGATGCAGGGCTTATAGGTGCCGCTGCACTGCTTCTTGAATGACTCCTCTGTGTACCTCCGTGCCTTCCCTTCCTACCGGCAGGAAGGTCTGTTTACTCAGTGTAAGTTTTTTAAAATCTTTCCCGGTGATTTTAATCAATCGTCATCCGGCCCACCCCTCCCTGTCAAGATTCCTGTAATTAATCGCTTCTGAGATATGCTCTGCACCAATATTTTCCGCACCGGCAAGGTCGGCAATCGTCCTTGCAACCTTCAATATCCGGTCATATGCTCTTGCAGATAACCCTCTAAGTTCCATGGCTGTTTTCAGCAGCTTCCCTCCCGCCTCATCAAGCTGGCAATAACGTCTCTGCATTGATGAGGTCATTTGTGCATTTGAATAGACTCCTTTGACTGATTCAAACCGTTTTGCCTGTATAGCCCTTGCCCTGACCACTCTTTCCCTTACAACGGCTGATTTCTCAATCTTACCTGAATCCGAAAGTTTGTCATATTTGACCGGGACGACCTCAATATGAATATCTATCCTGTCAAGCAAAGGGCCAGAGATCCTGTTCAGGTATTTCTGAACCATACCTGGTGAGCAGGTGCATTCTTTTTCGGGATGGTTGTGGAAACCGCACGGGCAGGGATTCATTGAAGCGACTAACATAA
>JAUZNW010000039.1 GCA_030706785.1 Bacteroidota bacterium
GTATTGTTTGCAGTTTACAACGGATTTGCCGCAGTAGTTGCTTTTCTTCTTCCGGTAATTGCGAGGTATACAAACAGGAGGGTCACCCATGCGATAAGTCTTATAGCAGGCGGCTTGGGCCTGATCTCAATCATCCTTTTCAAAAGTCCGAACCTTTTGATACTGTCGATGCTGGGAATCGGCCTTGCATGGGCAAGCATACTTGCTATGCCATATGCAATTCTTACCGGTTCATTGCCGGCAGCCAAGATGGGAACGTACATGGGGATCTTCAACTTCTTTATAGTTATTCCTCAGATAATGGCTGCAAGCATTCTTGGATTTTTCGTAAAGAGCCTTTTTGGGGGTGAAAGCATTTATGCTCTTGTTACCGGCGGAATATCGATGTTCATTGCTGCCCTTATGGTCCTTTTTGTCAATGATGTTGATGAAGTAAAAAAAGCTGCCTGAAAGTGCGTACGAGCGCCTGCATATTTGATCTTGACGGGGTAATTGTCGACACGGCAAAATACCATTTCCTGGCCTGGAAAAGGCTTGCTGACCAGCTTAAAATACCATTCACCGAAAGGGAAAATGAGCGGCTAAAGGGCGTAAGCAGGATGGCATCACTTGAGATCATTCTTGAACTTGGCGGAAAATCAGTTGATGAAAGGCTGAAAGAGGAATATGCAATCCTGAAGAATAAATGGTATATAGACTTTATCAGCAGGATGACACCGGAAGAGATCCTGCCTGGAAGTGTCGAATTTATTAAGGAGCTTAAGGCAAACGGCATAAAAACTGCGCTGGGATCCGCGAGTAAAAATACACCGATGATTATAAACAGGCTTGGTATCGGGTACCTTTTTGATGCTGTTGCTGATGGAAATATCGTTAAAAACGCAAAACCCGATCCTGAAGTGTTTATAACTGCAGCACACCTGGTTGGAATTGCTCCCGGAAGATGCACGGTGTTCGAGGATGCAGCCGCGGGTGTGGAAGCAGCACTGAATGCTGGTATGCTCTGCGTGGGAATTGGATCGGAGGAAGTACTGTTCAAAGCGCATGCGGTGGTATCAGGCCTTGACGAAATGAGTATTTCCAGGTTGAAGGAAATAGAAAAAAATATATAGAATGAATACCTGTTATAAAAAGGACGAATGGCTTATAGTTGAGGAGGGATTCCATCCGGAACTGAACCGTGAATCGGAAAGCATATTTTCGCTTGGGAACGGGTATATGGGTCAGAGGGCAAATTTTGAGGAAAGATACACCGGCGACAGTCTCCTGGGAAGCTATATGGCAGGGGTTTACTACCCTGACAAAACAAGGGTGGGATGGTGGAAGAACGGTTATCCCGAGTACTTTGCAAAAGTGCTTAATGCACCAAAGTGGATAGGGATCGATGTCATGGTCAACAAAAAGCCTGTCGACCTTGCCACCTCAAAGATCCTTTCCTTCACCAGGACATTGAACATGAAGGAGGGTTATCTTGAAAGATCCTTCAGGATCGCCGTTTCCCGCAACAAGGTCATTGAATGCATTGCCAGGAGATTTCTGAGTATGTCCCAGCCCGATACCGGTATCATAAAGTATTCAGTCCGGTCAGTCGATTTTGCAGGGGCCATTGAATTCAATGTTTATATCGATTCGGATATAAGGAATGAAGATGCGAACTACGGGAAGAAATTCTGGAGGGAGGTTACCAGGTTAGCCGGCATGGGGGAGGGTGTAATAATTACAAGGACTCTCAAGACTGACTTCCATGTTGCTACCGGGATGTGTTATGAATTATTCAGGGATCAGAAAGTTCAACCGGTCAGGCCTTCAGTTGTCAGCCGCGACAATTATGTTTCAAATACCTTTTCAGCAGTTATAAAACCGGGTCATGAACTGACAGTCATTAAATATGTTTCGGTATTGTCCTCACTTAACAATACCAAAGAGAACCTGATGAGTGATGTGAAGAAGCGTCTCTGTGACATTTCGTCTGAAGGTTATGAAAAGTTGTTTGCAGCGCATAAGAAGGAGTGGAAAAGGATCTGGGACGCATCAGACGTGGTGATCAAAGGGGATATTGCTGCTCAGCAGGCTATAAGGTTCAACATTTTCCAGCTGAACCAGACCTATACAGGTAAGGATGAAAGGCTTAATATCGGTCCCAAGGGATTCACAGGAGAAAAATACGGAGGCAGCACGTACTGGGATACCGAGGCTTTTGCCCTCCCGTTTTTCCTGAAGACCGCCGACCAGAAGGTATCAAGGAATCTCCTGCTCTACAGGTATAAGCATCTCAAGGAAAGTATAAAAAATGCTGTAAAGCTGGGATTTAAAGATGGTGCAGCACTTTACCCCATGGTAACAATGAACGGGGAAGAGTGTCATAATGAGTGGGAGATCACTTTCGAGGAGATCCACAGGAACGGAGCCATTGCTTTTGCGATCTATAACTATATCAGGCACACTGGTGATAAGGATTACATGGCTGATTACGGCCTTGAGGTCCTGATAGGGATTTCGAGGTTCTGGTGCCAGAGGGCAACCTGGTCGGACGATAAGAAGAAATATGTTATTCTGGGAGTCACAGGACCTAATGAATATGAGAACAATGTGAACAACAACTGGTATACAAATACTATTGCTGTCTGGACACTTGGGTACACGATTGAGAATCTGAAATCGCTTAAGAAGAGGAGCCCTGCCAGGTACTCCGAACTGACCGGAAGAACAAACTTCGACTTTGATTCCGAGACAGGCCAGTGGCAGAAGATAATTGACAATATGCACCTCCCGTATTATGAAGCAGAGAATGTTTTCCTCCAGCAGGATGGTTTCCTCGACAAGGAGATAAAGACTGCTGCCAGCATTCCCTCTGAAGAGCGCCCGATAAATCAGCACTGGTCGTGGGACAGGATCCTGAGGTCCTGTTTTATTAAGCAGGCTGATGTGCTGCAGGGATTGTATGTTTTTGAGGATAAATACGATACGGAAACCATTAAGCGCAATTTTGATTTTTACGAACCGCTTACGGTCCATGAATCGTCACTTTCGGCATGCATTCATTCCATACTTGCATCAAGGATCGGGAATATTGAAAAAGCTTACGAACTTTACCTGAGGACGGCCAGGCTCGATCTTGATGACTACAACAATGAGGTGGGTGATGGCTGCCATATTACCAGTATGGCAGGTACATGGCTGGCTATTGTAGAAGGATTCGGCGGAATGAGAATCCATAACGACATGGTTAAAATTGATCCCCTAATACCTCAGAAATGGGAATCATATTCATTCCATGCAAGGTTCAGGGGCATCCTCTTTGAAGTTATGGTGACACACCATGAAGTCATTATCAGCAACCTGTCCGATAAAGTACTGGATGTTATAGTCTCAGGAAAAGAGTTCCAGGTTGAGGGAGGCAGCAAAAAATCCATAACGAAAATGTAATAATGTATTATAGGAATAATTAAACATTATAATATATAAATAATAAAATAATAAACTATAACATAAGTACATAGTATATAAAACATAATACATAAAACATAATATATTGGCTATGGAAAGGATAACTGAGAGTATACTGATAATAATACTGCTGCTCCTTGTTGCAGCAGGAGGATGCACCTTTTTCAGGAGAAAGGAGGTAAAGCCCTTTGTTTCAGAGGTTCTTCATCCTGATTGGTCGAAAGATATTGTAATGTATGAGGTGAACCTCAGGCAATACAGTGATTCAGGAACCCTGAAAGAATTTGAAAAGCACCTGCCAAGGCTCAAAGCCCTGGGAATAGACGTGCTCTGGTTCATGCCTACATATCCAATTGGTGAAGTCAACCGGAAGGGAGGACTTGGAAGCTATTATTCTGTAAAGAATTATATGGACGTAAATCCGGAGTTCGGTACTATTGCCGATCTGAAAAGCGTGATCGACAGTGCACACAATCTTGGAATGCATGTCCTGCTCGACTGGGTACCGAACCACACCTCATGGGATAACCCGCTGGTAACTGAGCATCCGGAATGGTATGTCAGGGATTCAACGGGTAAATTCACGCCGCCTCTCGGAACTGACTGGACTGATGTGATCCAGCTTGACTGGTCGCAGAAAGGGTTGCAGGACTATATGATAGATGCCCTGAAATTCTGGGTGAACCTTGGGGCAGACGGATTCCGGGTTGATCATCCGCACAACACACCTGTGGAATTCTGGGAAAGGGCAAGGAGTGAACTTGAAAAGATCAAACCGGTCCTCATGCTTGCAGAACATGAGGAAGCAGGGACCTTTGTTCAGAAAGCCTTTGATATGAATTATGCCTGGGAGATGTATCATCACATGGTGGATATTGCGCAAAGGAAGGACAGTGCTTCGGCTATTAAAAAATATTTCAGGAAAGAGTGGGCAAGATATCCCAACAATGTTTACAGGCTCAGATTCCTGACAAATCATGACCAGAACTCATGGGAAGGAACGATCGATTCATTGATGGGAAATGCCCAGAGGGCATTTGCAACATTGGTCTTCACGGCACAGGGTGTTCCTCTCATTTACAGCGGGCAGGAAGCATGCCTTGACAGGAAGCTGAAATTTTTTCTGAGGGATCCAATTAAATGGGACACATGTGAACTGACTGGTTTCTACGCTGATCTTATAAAGCTAAAACATGATAACAAGGCTCTCTGGAACGGTGATTTCGGAGGAAAAATGAAAAAGATCAGGACGAACAAGGAAAAGAAGATCTTTGCTTTTTACAGGGAAAAAGACAAAAACAGTGTTCTTGTCTTCCTGAATCTCACAAGGAAGCCGGTCAGGTTCAGTACTGCCACCGATGGTCTTGAAGGGGAATATACAGATTTTTTTGCCGGACAGATGGTTCACATCAAAAAAGGCGCTAAACAAGAGCTCGGTGCATGGGGATACAGGGTGCTGGTGAAGTAACCTCATCCCCCTTTAAATTGTTATGCGGTTATGCGGTTATGCGGTTATGCGGTTATGCAGTTATGCGGTTATGCAGTTATGCGGTTATGCGGTTATGCGGTTATGCAATTATGCGGTTATGCAAGTTATCATAACAAATGAAGCACATGAATAAGGCAACCTGCACAACCTAAAAACAAAAGATCTTGACAATGATAAAGTTACTTAGACACCTGGCCTCTTTTGTACTGCTGCTGGCTTTCATCAGGGTTGCTTCTGCCCAGAAAATCGACCGCGTTGAGCCGCCATCATGGTTTACCGGGATGAAGGATCCCTCGGTTCAGTTAATGGTTTATGGCAGGGAGATCGGATCTTACGATGTGAGCACATCATACCCGGGAGTCACAATAACCACCCTGGTTAAAACGGATAATCAAAACTACCTGTTTATTAACCTTGAGATAGGCATTCAGGCCCTTCCGGGGAATATAGTGCTCAATTTCGTAAGAGGGAAGCAGAAGCTGATATACAATTACCCGCTTCTGCCTCATCCGGACGGCCCTGTCAGAGGTTTTAACACGTCGGATGTAATTTACCTTCTTATGCCAGACCGTTTTTCGAACGGTGATCCTTCTAATGACAATGTTGAGGGTATGCTTGAAAAGGCCGACAGGAGCAATCCGGGAGGCCGGCACGGAGGGGATCTGAAAGGGATCTCGGACCATCTTGATTATATTAAAGATCTGAGCGTTACCGGTATATGGTTCAACCCTTTCCTGGAGAATAATCAGCAGGCTTCCTCATATCATGGCTATTCAATAACTGATTTTTACCGTGTCGATCCACGGTACGGGACGAATGAAGATTTCAAGACCCTGGTTTCAAAAGCTCACGGCATGAATCTGAAGCTTATGATGGATATGATATTCAACCATATCGGATCGGGACACTGGTGGATGAAGGATCTTCCTTCAAAAGACTGGGTTCATCAGTTCAGTACTTTCACGCGTACCAATTACAGGGCATCGACCTATATGGATCCTTATGCTGCAAAAGCCGATGTTGATCTGATGGAGAAGGGTTGGTTCGATGTTACCATGCCTGACCTGAATCAGAGCAACCCGCTGGTTGAGAACTATCTGATACAGAATAGCCTGTGGTGGATCGCAAGTTTTGGTATTGACGGGATCAGGATGGATACCTATCCTTATCCGGATAAAAACATGATGTCGAGGTGGGCGAAAAGAGTGACCCGCGAATTCCCGGAATTTTTCATTGTCGGGGAGGTATGGTATCAGCAGGAGGCCCTCACGGCGTACTGGGCCCTGAATAAGGTCAACACCGACGGATACAGGTCCAATCTTCCGTCCGTGACTGATTTCCCGCTTTCACTGGCAGCAGGAAGTGCATTTAATGAACCTGACAGCTGGACTGACGGCTTAGCCAGATTCTACCTGATCCTTTCCCAGGATTTTCTCTATCCTGATCCATTCCGGAATGTAATCTTCCTCGACAACCATGACCTCACCAGGTTCTTTACCCGGACGGGCAGAAGGCTTGATATTTATAAGATGGCACTCTCATTCATTCTTACCACAAGGGGAATCCCTCAGTTTTATTATGGCACTGAGATTGCAATGGAGGGCGATAAGAGTATGGGGGACGGGTATCTGCGGCAGGATTTTCCAGGCGGGTGGACCGGTGACTCAAAAAATGCTTTTACAGGTGCTAATCTAAGTTCAACTGAAAAAGAGGCTTATGTCTTTACTAGGAAGCTTCTGAACTGGAGAAAAGATAAGGAAGTAATCCATACGGGGAAACTAAAGCAGTTCATTCCGGAAAACAACCTGTATGTCTATTTCAGGTACAATGACAGAGAATCAGTGATGGTAATCCTGAACAATAGTGAAAATGAGACAAGGACAATAACCAGAGAAAGATATTTTGAGGGTTTGAACGGATTTGCCCGCGGTACCGATGTCATGACCGGCAGGGAGATAAATGATCTGGGTTCCTTTACAATTTCCCCGAAAACGGCAATGATTATTGAATTGAAGTAGCTTCTGAACTGTCAATTTATTATTCTGCCCTATTAACCGTATGACCAGGTGTATGGAAAAACAAACTGTTGTAATAATTGTCTGCTGCATATACTTTTCCGTAATGATCCTGGTCGGATTACTGATGATGGCCAGGAATAAGAAAGCCTCAGATTTTCTGGTTGCAGGCAGGAAACTAAGCCTCCCTTTTACAGTTGCAACATTGTCAGCGGTTCAGATAGGTGCCGGGGTAATCCTCGGAGGATCATCAACCGGTGCTTCAATGGGAGTATGGCCTGGAATGTGGTACTCACTCGGTTGCGGAGGCGGGCTCATTGTTGCAGGCATCCTTGTTGCAGGCAGGTTAAAGCACAAAGAGAGCTTTGTTCCTCTCGATTTTTTCGAAAAAAGATATGGCTCAAACAAATGGATAAGGCTCTGGGGCTGGATCAGCAATGTCCCGAGCCTGCTTGGAATTTTCATCGCCCAGCTTCTTGCCTGCGGAAGTATTCTTTCAGGTATAGGTATCCCTTATTACACCGGCCTCATAATTTGCGCTGCAGTTATATTGATTTACAGTACATTGGGGGGCCTCTGGGGCATAGTTCTGACTGATGTTGTCCAGACATCGATAATAATGATCAGCATTCCTGTGATCAGCATCGCATCAATGATCATGCTCACTAAAAATAATGTCAGTCCTGCCATAGTTTTTGCATCACCTTTTATCCCTCCCGGAACCCTGACAAAGTTCATCTATCTTGTGATACCATTCCTGATTGCTATCTCTGTTTCTTATGATGCCTTCATACGCTACCAGGCTGCAAGGGATGCAAAGACTGCAAGACTCGGATGTATTCTTGCAGGGATAGTGGTGATAGTTGTAGGAATCCTGACATCAGCAACCGGAGCTGCGGCTAAACTTTTAAACCCCGGGATTAAAGAGGGTGCTTTTTCCTTTATGGTACTGAAGACACTCAATCCCCTTGTTGCCGGAGTAGTAATAGCAGCCGTACTCGGAGCAGCTATGTCGAGCGGTTCTGGACTACTGATCGCACTTGGAGCAACTTTTTCCCGTGACCTGTACAACAGGTTCCTCCATCCTGAGACTACACTCGACGAACTGCCGCTTTCAAAGCTGGTTTCAAGGTTTGCAGTAGCCTTGTCGGTCATCGCAGGAATACTGCTTTCATTCAAAGTGACTGACATCCTGGATGCAATAATTATTTTCAATTACCCTTACATGGGAAGCCTTCTCATACCCTTGCTGGCAGGCGTACTCTGGAGGGGAGCAACAAGGAAGGGTGCCGTCTCGGCCATTTTTGCCGGAGGCATTATCGGCATCGGAGCATTCCTTGCCGGCATTCCGGGACCTTTTAAGGGATGGGTAAATCCTGATCTGGGACTTTTCTATGCCTATCTGGTGTCACTGGTAGTTTTAGTCGCAGTCAGCAAGCTGAGTAAGGAAACTTTATAGTATTATTGAGATTGAATTTTATTGAAGATGATCATGAATGACTGGCCGTACTCTCTGGAGTGGGAAAAAGAAGAGGTGATCGACTCTGACATCCTTGTTATGGGAGGAGGGGTTGCGGGATGCATGGCTGCAATCGCGGCTGCGAAATGCGGGCAAAGTGTGGTTCTTGCAGAAAAGGGAGCGACTAAAAGGAGCGGTGCCGGTGGATCAGGATGCGACCACTGGGAGTCGGCTGCCACGAATCCATGCTCGAAAATAACTCCCGGGGAGCTCGTACAGGCAATGCTTGACGATAATGACGGATTTAATAATGGTATTTCTCATTATATAGAATGCCGCGAAGGATATGACAGGCTGCTCGAAATAGAAAAAATGGGAGGCAAGATAAGGGATACAGGCGGTGAGTTCACAGGAGCGGCATTCAGGGATGAAAAGACGAAATTGCTTTTTGCTTACGATTATGTAAACAGGTATACCCTGAGGGTGTGGGGCTCAACATTCAAACCTGCAATGTACCGGGAACTTAAGCGCCTGGGCGTAAGGGTAATCGACAGGGTTATGATCACTTCCCTCCTGTCTGAATCGGGTAAACAGGGAAACAGAATTACGGGTGCTGCCGGCATTCATACAAGGACAGGCAGATTTTACATTTTTTCAGCTAAGGCGAGCATAATGTGCATGTCGAGGCCTGCCAGGATATGGCTCTTTTCAGGTTCTCTGCCGGGATTGTGCGAGTTCCGTCCACCTCAGTGCGTTGGTGACGGTCATGCGATGGGATGGAGAGCAGGAGCCGAATTCACAATGATGGAGAAATCGGTAAGAGCCGAATTTTCTGCATCAGGCAGAAGCTTTCCTCCCTATGCTGCAGGGAACAACCACAACACATGGTATGGAGCAGACATTATTGATTCTGAGGCGAGAAAAATCCCTTATGCCGACAGGGATGGGAATATCCTGACCGGAATCGCTGACAGGTTCAGACCGGCACAGGGCCAGAAATTTTTCCTTAAGGGCGGATCGGTCGATAATCCGAAGTATGAATATCGCGGACCTGAGACTCTGCCTTTTACCGAAATGATGTTAAAAGGATATAAGCCACCTTTCTATGCTGATCTGTCATCGCTTCCGGAAACGGAACGGAAGGTTATCTGGGGTATGATGGTAGGCGAGGAAGGCAAAACAAAAGTTCCTGTTTTCAGAAATCATTCAGCACTGGGCTTTGATCCTGAAAAGCATGTTATTCAGTGTTATGGAGCAGGCTGGACCTCAGCGGAATTTCTCCCTGACGAAAGGCAGCTTTTCGGACTACCCGGAGGATTCCTTAACGACTGGAATCTCTCTTCAAACCTTGAAGGATTATTCGTGGCCGGAGATTCACTTTACGCTTCAAATTGTTACGGACATGCTGCGGCAACAGGCCATTACGCTGGAAGACATGCAGCGGATTATGCTTCAGGATTAAAGAAATCAAAGCCTGCCAGAAGCCAGGTCAGGACTGAAAAAGAACGTGTTTATAATCCGGTCCGCAACAGGCATTCAACAGGCATGGGATGGAAGGAACTGAATATGGGCATTTCAAAAGTAATGAAGAACTACTGCGGTGAGGTAAAACATGATGAGCTTCTGAAAATCGGGCTCAGACATCTGGATGATTTCGAGCATAATATTATTCCCGGAACCTGTGCCAATAATCCGCATGACCTCGTAAGACTTCTGGAAGTCTTTGATATCTTGACTGTTGCACAGATAATAATGAATGCCTGCCTTGCCAGGAAATCGAGCGTAAAGGCGCTCTGTTTTACGAAGCTTGATGATTCAGGGACTGATGATTCAGGCAGCCTTATCGTTTTAAGACAGAAAGAAGGCAAGGTTGAGACACGGAAGTTGAGTATTGATTTTTTCGGAGACCTTAAAAAGAATTATGAAAAGTTCAGCAAAGAATATTTCAGAGGGAAGAGTAAACCTGAATAAAGCCGGTTGCAGTACGGCTGAAGCGCCTGCTGCAAATCCGATTGTTATTTATGCAGCAAAATGCACTGGCTGCAACAGGTGCGTCAATATCTGTCAGGTTGACCTGTTCCTGCCGAACGATGTTAAAGGCGGTCCGCCTCTGGTAATGTATCCGGGAGAATGCTGGTACTGCGGCTGCTGCGTGGTGGAATGTCCGGAGGAAGGGGCAATTGAACTGCGTCATCCTTTGATGAACAGGGTTTACTGGGTGGAAAAGGAGAGTCTTAGGAATTACTGAAAAATGTTTTAAATTTGGCTCTGCTAATGAAAATCTAAACTACCTTATAAGACAAAAACCTTAATCAGTATGAATATACCGGCTAATTTACTTTACACCAAGGACCATGAATGGTTCAGGATCGAAGATGATTTCGGATATGTAGGCATTACCGATTTCGCCCAGGGCGAACTGGGTGATGTTGTTTTCCTTGAGATAGAAACACTCGGAGAAACCCTGAAAAAAGAAGAAGTCTTCGGAACCATTGAAGCCGTGAAAACAGTTTCGGATATATTCATGCCGGTAGGAGGAGAAATCCTCGAGGTTAACCCAGATCTGGAAAATTCACCTGACCTGGTCAATAAGGATCCATACGGCAAAGGCTGGATGATAAAGATTAAAATCACCGATCCGGCTGAGATAACCAGTCTCCTGACACCTGAAAAGTACCAGGCGATCCTATAGAGTCTTCTTTACTTCTACTTCCTGGTATCCCTCAACGATATCGCTTACCTTGATATCGTTGAAATTGGCAATATTGAGTCCGCATTCGTATCCGCCGACAACTTCCTTGACGTCGTCCTTGAAGCGTTTCAGGGAGCCAAGCTCACCTGTATAAATAACTATACCATCCCGGATAACACGGACTTTTGTATTCCTGGTAATCTTTCCTTCCTTCACGTAACATCCAGCAACAGTACCGACTTTTGTCACTTTGAAGATCTCCCTCACCTCAAGGGTGGCGACTATCTCCTCCTTTACTTCAGGTGAAAGCATACCTTCCATGGCAGCCCTGATCTCCTCAATAGCATCGTAAATAATTGAATACAACCTGATATCGATCTCCTCCTTTTCGGCAAGCTTCCGGGCATTAAATGAAGGACGTACCTGGAATCCGACAATGATGGCGTTCGAGGCCGCAGCCAGCAGAATATCTGATTCGGATATCTGGCCTACAGCTTTGTGGATTATATTCAGCTGTATTTCGGGAGTTGACAGCTTGATAAGTGAATCGCTCAGAGCTTCCACTGATCCATCGACATCACCTTTAACAATGATATTGAGCTCCTGGAAGTTACCGATAGCAATACGTCTTCCTATCTCATCGAGAGTGATGTGCTTCTGTGTGCGCAAACCCTGTTCACGCTGTAGCTGGGCTCTTTTTGTGGCAATATCCTTTGCTTCCCGGTCACTTTCCATGACGTTGAACTTGTCACCTGCCTGGGGCGCTCCGTTAAGGCCAAGCACAAGAGCAGGCGTCGCAGGACCGACTTCATCAACCTTATGGCCCCTCTCATTGTACATTGCCTTGACATGCCCGAACGTCGATCCGGCTATCATTATATCACCAACCCTTAGAGTTCCGGCCTTGACCAGTACTGTTACAGTATATCCACGGCCCTTGTCTAGCGATGATTCAATGACCGTCCCTATTGCAGGTTTGTTTGGATTGGCCTTAAGATCGAGAAGTTCAGCTTCAAGAAGGACCTTCTCGAGCAGAAGCTCAATATTCAGACCTGTTTTGGCTGAAATCTCTTGCGACTGATATTTCCCTCCCCAGTCTTCAACAAGGTAGTTCATGTTGGCAAGTGCTTCTTTGATCTTATCGGGGTTGGCGGTCGGCTTATCGATCTTGTTTATTGCAAAAACTATCGGGACACCCGCAGCAGAGGCATGGTTGATAGCTTCAATTGTCTGAGGCATCACACCGTCATCGGCTGCGACAACTATGATCGCGATGTCTGTGATCTGTGCTCCTCTTGCACGCATTGCAGTAAATGCTTCGTGACCTGGAGTATCAAGGAAAGTGATCTGTCGTCCGTCATCAAGGTTAACACTGTAAGCTCCGATATGCTGCGTTATTCCTCCAGCTTCACCGGCAATCACGTTGGTACGGCGAATATAGTCGAGAAGCTTTGTTTTGCCGTGGTCAACATGTCCCATCACCGTAACAATCGGCGGTCTTGGCTTAAGTTCCTCTTCTTCATCCGCAGACTCCTTTACTGCTTCCTGCAACTCAGCGCTTACGAATTCTACCTTGTAGCCGAACTCATCAGCAAGAAGAGCCATTGTCTCTGCATCCAGACGCTGGTTTATTGAAACGAACAGCCCGAGGTTCATACAGGTTGATATGAGGTCTGTAACCGGGATATCCATCATTGTTGCGAGCTCGTTAACTGAAACGAACTCGGTCACCTTAAGAATGTTCTTTTCCTGTTCAAGCCTGTCTTCGTCCTCCCGGTGCTTCTGGCTTATAGCTTCCCTCTTCTCCCTGCGGTATCTCGATCCTTTTGATTTACCCTTTGTTGTCAGGCGGGCAAGAGTCTCCTTTATCTGCTTCTGAACTTCTTCCTCATTGACCTCGGTATGAACCGACCTTTTCTTTATCGGCTTCCTTCCGGGCTTTCCTTTTTCTCGGAAGGCATAGGTTTGACAATGGGAACCTGTTCTTTTTCCTTAGAAATCCTTTTTCTCTTTCTCCTTCTGTGGTAATCAGTACCTCCTTCAATATTTACCTGCTCCGGCCTCTTCTTTTCTTCAACCGGAAGCTTTATCTTACCGACTACAGTAAGACCTGATAGTTTCTGTATTTCAGGCTTGTAGACTTCAATGGTCTCTTCTTCCTCAGGAGCGGTGATGACAGATCTGTCCTCTCCTGTATCAGCTTCTGACTTGGTAGCACTGGTCTCAACAGCTGCTTCTCTGGTCAGGTCGCCGGATTTTGCTGCTGCACCTTTCTTCTCGGCTTTTCCGGCTTCACCTACTTTTACTTTCTCACCGGCTTTTCTCTTTTCCTCTTTTTTAGCCTTTCCTTCCCTGGTTGCTATTCCCAGGTCGATCTTGCCAACAATATGAATATCGATAGGTGCTTTAAGGTCTTCCGTTTCAGCTTCAGTAGCGGCAGTTTTCTCTTTCCCGTCGACCTTCTTTGCTTTCTCGGCCTCTTCTCTGACCGGAGCTTCCTTTACAGCTTTCCTTTCTTCAGGCTCAGCCTTAGGTTCAGGTTTCTGGACCTTCGGTTTCAAAGTTTTTTCGAGATCGATCTTCCCGACAAGCTTTATATCAGGCTTTTTTATCTCGGGAATTTCTATGGTCTTCTTTGGCGCAGAGGTATCCTTTATAAGGATCTCATCATCCCTGTCAAGATCCTCACTTATCACTTTTTCCCCGAGATCGTCAATTGAGACTGTCTCTTTCTTCCTGTGGAGATCCTTGAGGATAAGCTTCTCGGATTCCTTTTTTACATTGAGATCACTGCTGTATTCTTTTAAAAGAAGGAGATATGCTTCGTGTGGAAGTTTTGTGTTTGGGTTTGGATCAAGATCAAAGCCTTTCTTATGCAGGAAATCCACAATTGTGGCAATCCCCACATTGAATTCATGGGCAGCTTTGCTTAATCTCGTTGCCTTTACATCTTCAGTCATATTATCGCTCCGGTCCTTTCTTAAAACCTAAAGAATTAAGTTTTCAAAGATAAACTATTATCATTCAAATTCAGCTTTCAGGATATTTACAACCTCTTTTACTGTTTCTTCTTCAAGGTCCGTCCTCTTTACAAGATCGCTAATAGAAAGGTTCAGTACACTTCTTGCGGTATCACATCCGATCGATTTCAACTCGTCGATTATCCAATCTTCAATTTCATCGCTAAATTCCTCAAGATTGACATCTTCCTCATCTTCCCCTCCCGGTTCCCTGTAAACGTCTATCTCATAACCTGTAAGCTGGCTGGCCAGCTTGATATTAAGGCCGCCTTTTCCGATCGCAAGGGAAACTTCATTGGGTTTCAGGTAGATCTCAGCTCTCATTGTCTCCTCATTGAGCTTGATGGTGGTTATTTTTGCAGGGCTGAGCGCTCTCTGGATAAACAGCTGGTTATTGTTAGTGTAGTTTATCACATCGATATTCTCATTCCTGAGCTCCCTTACAATGCCGTGGATCCTTGATCCTTTCATACCGACGCATGCGCCGACCGGGTCAATCCTTTCATCATAAGATTCAACAGCAACCTTTGCCCTCTCACCGGGTACCCTGACGATCTTTTTAATGGTGATAAGGCCGTCGAATATCTCAGGAACTTCAAGCTCAAAGAGTCTTTCAAGGAATACAGGAGAAGTACGGCTCAGTATGATGAACGGGGTGTTGTTACGCATTTCGACCTTAATGACGACCGCGCGAATTGAATCGCCCTTGCGGAAGTGGTCCGACGGGATCTGTTCGCTTTTCGGTATGATCAGCTCATTGCCGTCATCGTCAAGGACCAGGATCTCCCTTTTCCAAACCTGGTAAACTTCTCCGGTAACAATCTCACCGATACGGTCCTTGTATTTGATATAGATATTGTTCTTCTCAAGATCGAGTATCCTTGCAGTAAGGTTCTGCCTCAGCGACAGGATTGCCCTTCTTCCGAAGTCGAGAAATTTTACTTCATCGGAGACCTCTTCACCTGCTTCATAATCCTCATCAATTTCCTTCGCTTTTGAAAGCGGGATCTGGGTATTGGGATCAACGAGCTCGTCATCCGGGACCACAACCCTGTTGCGCCAGATTTCAAAGTCTCCCTTGTCGATGTTGACGATAATATCAAAATTGTCAGCTGAACCGTATTTCTTTGCCAGCATGCCCCTGAACACATCCTCAAGCACGCTCATCATTGTTGGACGGTCAATATTCTTCAGCTCCTTGAATTCCGAAAAAGTATCGATCAAATTAACATTTTCCATCTCCTGTATCTTCTTGATATTATTTTATTTCCAAAACTGTTTTTACTGATTTTATCTGATCAAAGTTGAAAGGTATTTCCTTCATCTCCTTCGAGTTCCCCTTTGCTTTTGTAACTGTCTCCAGATCAAATCCTCCTTTTGTGACGTTCTTCATGACACCGGTGTATTTCATTCCATCATGAGTGATCACTGAAACCTTCTGACCTTGATGCTTGTAATACTGTTCGATCACAAGGAAGGGCATATTAAGTCCCGGAGAGGAAACCTGAAGCTCAAAATCCTCAACATCCCGGTCCAGATTTTTTTCAATAAACCGGTGAAGGTCAACGCATTCGTCGATTGTAATCCCCTCTTTCCTGTCAAAAAGAACGGTTATCCGGTCCGAGCCGTCCACCTTTACAGCCACAAGGAACAGGCCTGTCCCGCTTATGTATTCCCGAACCAGTTTTTCTATTTTCCCTTTTTCGATCATTCCTGCAAGTGAAATAAAATAGGGGACTTCTGTCCCCTAGATATCAGTTGCCCCTCATATCGGTTGCAAAGATAATTAATGTTTTGCAAATCACAAAATATTATTCATTTCCTTTGTTCCCATTTACTCACCCCCGGCCGCTCTCAACTTCATAATCAGGGGAGTCTGTCGCATCCTCAGCTTCCGTCTTCGGTCTTCCTTCTTCCGTCTATTTTCCTACCTTTGCACTTTAGTCTGAAGAGAATTTTTAATGCCTGTTAATAGATTAACAATACCATACGAACAATCTGATATTGAGATACTTTCCGACTGCACTTTATGTCCAAGGGAATGCAGGGCGGACAGGTTCAATGGAGGAACAGGCTGGTGCAGGGCAGATGCAGGGATGAACATTGCTTCAATATGCATCCACCAGGGAGAAGAGCCATCAATCAGTGGTCCCGATGGGATCTGCAACATATTTTTCTCGGGCTGCAATCTAAGGTGTATTTACTGCCAGAATCACGAAATCAGCCGCCCTGACGCTGCCTGCAGGGGCAATTCAATCTGTTTTGAAGATGCTATAAAAGCAATTACGAATATTCTTGACAGAGGGATCAGGGCGGTCGGTTTTGTATCGCCGTCACATGTGGTACCGCAGGTTAAGGCAATTATCAAAACCCTTAATTCAATAGGATACAAACCAATAACTGTCTATAATACAAACAGCTACGACAGGAAAGAAATAATAAGAAGCCTTGACGGAATGATTGATGTGTATCTGCCTGATTATAAGTACGTCACTCCTGAACTCTCTGCTGAATTTTCAGGCGCCCTTAATTATCCGGAGGTTGCCCAAGCAGCGATAAGGGAGATGTATTACCAGAAAGGCTCGGTTCTTCAGACGGATAATGAAGGAAGAGCAGAGAGAGGAATCCTTATCCGTCACCTGGTTCTGCCGGGATACTTAGCTGAGAGCAAAAAGGTACTAAGTGCTATTGCTGAAGATATATCAACCGGGATCAGCATTTCTCTCATGTCGCAGTACTACCCGACGTTGAATGTAAGGAAACATAAAGATCTTGGAAGGACTCTTCACAGATCAGAATACGAGTCAGTTGTAAATACCATGGAAAAGCTTGGATTCCGGAACGGATGGATCCAGGATATGGATTCACACATGAACTACAGGCCCGATTTCAGCAGGGAACATCCGTTTGAATGATTATAAATCTCTGTAAAACTCTTTTACATGAGGCTACCTCAAAAGTCCGTTTAACCACCCCGTCATGCCTGCAGCGTTACACCCCTCCCTGGAAAGTAGGGGAAAGTAATGCAATTAAACAAGCTAATGTGGAGGTGGCGGCCTGGAGGTTCAAAATTCCACGCCCTGCTCACTCATTGATGGCATTTTATAATTTCCGATCTTCGATTTCACGTATTGCGCCTGTTCGCTGAGTCCTGCAGCCTGCTTGGCAGAAGCTATTCCGCCAAGGATCATCCCGTTCAGGTAGGGAAGTACCTGGTCAGAAAATGCCTCGGGAATTGAATCCCTGAATTTCACTATGATATCGATCCCTTTCTTGAATTTTTCAGTATCCTTCACCTTTTTAAGATAACCGGAGAAAGGCTGTAAAATCATGAACTTATTGTTTCCCAGGGGCAGTTCATCAAACTTTGCGGCCAGTGAATCGAATTCATTCTCACCCGCAAATGAATAGAGCGTATTGATAACTGCGCTGTTAAGTTCTCCCCTTACATGGAGTGACGAAAACGATCTGGCCTTCCTGTAAGCTGCAGCGCTGTCGATTTGTCCCAGCGCAAGTAAAGCGCTTCCAGCCACAGAATATGAGGAATCATCAACAGCTTTCAGGAACAGCGCTTTAAATTCAGGGTTTTTCAGCTTTCCGAGAGACTGAACAGCACCGGCTCTGACGTGTGAGGAAGGATCATTTTCAGCAAGGTTTTTCAGGATAGGCTCGACAACCTTCCTTATCGAATCATCCCTTACATTCAGCCTTTGAATTGCAAGCACCCGCAATCCTGTAAACCTGTCGCCTGTTGCAGTCTTAAGGAGCTCAAATGACTTTGGGTCTCTGGTTTGATTGTTTGCTGCATAATCAATTGCCTCACGCCTGTCGAGATAAAGTCCTGCATTTTTATATTGGTAAATATAATTGTCAATGGTCTTATGGTCAGTTTTTTCGCAGAGAAGCCTCTTGTCGCCGTCAAAATTGACCAGGTCAGGCCTGGTATCAGCCTGGAATGAAAAAGTATCGGCCTTGTTCTCAATCCATACCTTATATCTTTTTCTGGCGCCCCCCTGATAAACATCAATCGCCAGGGGCAACCTGAATACCTTGTCAGGCTGGGTCTGTTTTACAAATACTTTAACAGTGTGAGCCGGCTGAATATAATCATAGCTTATATCAAGCTTCGGATGACCGCTACCATAAAACCACTGATTCCAGAACCAGTTAAGATCCTGCCCGGTGACTGCTTCAAATGCAAGGCGGAGTTCCTGGACCTCAGCCGACTTAAACCTGTGAGTCGTAAGAAAAAGGTTAATCGATTTCCTGAAAGCACTGTCGCCTACATAATTGCGAAGCATATTCAGGATCCTGCCGCCTTTCTGGTAGCTTACCACATCAAACAACTCCTCACGGTTGCGATAATAAAATCTAACCAGATCTTTTTTCGAGCTATTGCTGTAGAGGTAATTCATTATTGATGTATAATTAAGCTCCCCGGCGGCATCCTGACCATGCTTATACTCTTCCCAGAGCAGTTCAGCGAAGTCGGCGAAGGATTCATTGATGGCTATATTGCTCCAGCTTTCGGTGGTAACATAGTCACCAAACCAAGAATGGAAGAGTTCATGTGATATTACATCTTCCCATGAATTCCCGTCTATAAGCTGACGCGCATCCTGCTGGGCTGATTCGGCGTGAACTGTTGCAGTTGTGTTTTCCATTGCACCGCTCACATAATCTCTGACAACGACCTGAGAATATTTCTGCCAGGGGAAATCGACTCCTGTATAGTCTGAATAGAATTTTATCATTTCAGGAGTATAGCCAAATATCTTCCTGGCCACCGGAACATATTCCTTTTCAACAAAATAGCTCACCTCCTTCTTTTCATACCTGTCCTTTATGACCGAATATTCACCCACAGCCATCATCATGAGATAAGGTGCCTGTGGCAGGTCCATTTTCCAGGTGTCGGTACGGGTCCCGTCTGAATGCTTTTTCTGTTTTATCAGAAGCCCGTTAGAAAGTGTCAGGAACCGGGCAGGGACAGTCATGCTGATCTCATCAGTTGTTTTCTGGTTTGGCTTATCGATCGTTGGGACCCAGGCTGAATTAGATTCTGTTTCTCCCTGTGTCCAGATCTCTGTCGGCTTATCTTTTTCATCACCAAGCGGATTGATAAAGTACAAGCCTTTTGCTCCCATGATGGCGGCACTGCCTTTTACCCTGACTTCATTCGGCATTGAAACGTAATCAATAAAAATTGTATAGTATTCACCGTCATTGTAAGTCCTGTCAAGTGTTATCTTGAGGTTCAGACTGTCATACGAGTATTTCAGCGGTACATATCTGTCTTCTTTAAGGACCGATACCCCATTTATTTTCATGCTCTTTGCATCGAGCCTGAGTGAGTCGGTCGGGTAAAAATGAGGTTTAAGGGTGATCCAGGCTTTGCCATACATCCATGATCTTGTTAAGTCGAACCTGACATCGAGCTTTGTATGGACAAGGTCATTGATTTTTGTCGGAGTAGCCCTGTACATCTTTTTCCACGATTCAGCTTTAAGATTATCAGGTTTTTGGGAATAGGAGATCATTGGAATGAGGATCAACAGGGAAAAAAGTAATCTTTTCATGGTCTGCATATCAGTTAGAAATTGATTGTAAATGTAAATCAAAAGATTGTATACAGATTACAGAGGAGCCCATAAAATGTCGGAGGGTGCAGGGAACGGGCAAAGCAGGGCTCAGTGCGGAATTAACTGATAGCTGGTAGCCTGTGGAAAGTTTCAATTAAAATTGTTTTCGGGCATTACCGAATCATTTCCATTATCCCTGTTCTTCTTCTGTGGTTGCATTTTACCGAATTTGTATGTAAAGCTGACGCCAAACGAGCGGAAAGGTAATTCCCTGATACTTGATGACACCAGATTCCCTGTAGAAATTGTGTTGATCATCCTTATGTTTTTATTCAGGGGGTTTGTCGTTGTAAAACCAAGGCTTCCATTCTGATTCCAGAACTTTTTCCGGAATGCAAAATTATAAATGAAGAACTGGGGTGTCCTGCCCTGTAAATTGTTTGAGGGAGAACGATAAAAGCCAAACAATTCAACCACAAGATTGCCTGGCAGCTGGTACGACGCATTCATATTAAGCCTGGCATTTAGTCCTGTAGACTTATCCCCGGCACTAAGGCTGCTTACAAGATATCTGTTATAAAGTATCAGATTCCCGCGCAGGTTAAATTTTGAGGTGACATTAATTGAAACTGAGGTACTGATGCCTGAATTATACTCCCTGCCGACATTCTGCCGGGTTGTAACCGATACATCTTTATAAGTTGAATCGCCGACCACGTATTCGGGATAAAAAACTGTTACAGGATCAATTTCCTGGGAGGTCATGCGTTCCCACAAACCTACCCGGATATTGCCACCTTTCTTAAAGCTTCTGCTAAAGCTCAGTTCAAGGTTGTTCCCGATCTCGGGTTTAAGAAAAATGTTTCCCGTCGTAATATTATATGGGTCACTCAGGTCGGTAAAAGGATTGAGTTCCCTGTATTCCGGACGTTCAATCCTTTTACTGTAGGACAATTCAAGCGTATTCTTCTCTTTAAAATTGTGAGAAAGCACGACAGATGGGACCAGGGTGCCATAGGAAGGAACTCTGGCACTCGGGTAATCAATCCCTACATTTGTATATTCATACCGTACTCCGGGTTTCAGATCAAGGAAATTAAACAACCTGAAACCGGTAGTAATATAACCGGCATAGACACCCAGATTATATTTCAGGTTGTATGACTGGAGAGTATCCCTCAGATATTCGTTGTCTGTTGGCCTTAAAACATTCACATTCGCGATGCTTGTCAGATTCTGGACCGTGGCTTTAAGTCCGGTTTCGATCTTAAATTTGTCGTTTACAGGATATGCATAATCAGCAGTAATTTCCATCTGGTCATCTGTTCCGGGATTTTTGCTTTCTGATCCTTTGTAAGGCAGCGGTTGCCCGGAGAAAAACTCTGTCAGGCCGTAGCTGGAATTTGGTTTCCCATAACTAGCATTCAGGGATATACTCAATTCGTGGCCCTCTTTTTTGAAGTCTCGCTTGTAGTCCAGGTCCCAGTCGGTCGAGCGTACTTCCCTGCTGCTACTGGAGTTCCTTGTGGTAAATAACCAGGAGTTATTTGATCCAAAAAGATCCTGAATTGATTCCTGCTGGTTGGTAAGTCCGGAGTTGCTGAAACTGAACTGGTTATAACCTACAGAACCGGTCAGGTTATCCTTTTTGGTGATGTCCCAATCAAATCCCAGTCCGGCCCGGAACCCGTTTCTTTGAGTATAGTCAAGCCCATCCTGAAGAAGATTTGTAATCACCCCTGCAGTTGTATCGGATGCTTTACGGTTATTGGAATAAGTGCCTTCGGACTTAAGCTTCCAGTTTCCGTTGAAAAATGTATTGACACCGAAATTGTTTCGCTTCGTACTAAGATTTACGGAACCATTTTCGAGCCTTGTGCCTGCAGAAAGGTTGATATTGCCGCTGGCACCCTGCAACTTGTTGTCGACCAGGATAATGTTTATTATCCCGCCTGTACCCTGCGAATCATATTTTGCTCCGGGATTGGTTATTGTTTCAATGCTTTTTATCTGGCTGGCAGGGATTGAAGAAAGTGCATCAGCAAGGTTATTCCCGAATATACTCGAAGACTTTCCGTTTATCAGGAACCGAATGTTGGAGTTACCCTGAAGTTCAACATTACCATCAACATCGACGGTAACCTGTGGAACTTTCTTGAGAACATCGATAGCCAACCCTCCCTGTGAGGTGATATCACTTGCGACATTATAAATTGTCTTTCCCGGCTTATTTTCAATCACTGGCTTATCAGCAACAATATTCACTTCTCCAAGGTTAAGCATCGACGGCGTCACGTATATTGCACCCAGTGAGACTGACGGCCTTGTTTTGCTTAATGTCACACTGTCTATTACGGTCTTTTCATAGCTGATATGATCCACATTTACAGTGTATGTGCCGAAAGGAATATCATAGATCTTAAACACTCCGTCGGATCCCGTCAGTCCGCCTGTCAATACTTTTGCAGTTTCCTTTTTTATTATTGAAACTGTGGCATAATCGAGGGGTTGTCCGGTGGATTTGTCGTATACCCTTCCTGATATTAGGTTTCTTGTATCTGTCTGTGCATTAGCCGTATAGCATATACAAATTAACAGCACTACTGCAGTTGCCATTGATTTCACTTTCTTTCAGCTTAAAGGATGTAAGTGAAAGTTTCAACAACTGATGAGGGTAATTGTTGAATGCCGGATGAAAAAAGTGATTGGAAGGCTGATTGCAA
>JAUZNW010000004.1 GCA_030706785.1 Bacteroidota bacterium
AATAACTTCAGTGCTTTCATTGATTCCGGTCGCTTCTCCGACCATATTGGCATCAAGCCAATCGAGCCTCCTGCTTATCCAGCTTTTAAACTTGACTATTTCCCCCGCGTAGGAATCGGGCTGCTCACCATATTCACCGGTGCCGACATTTATCCCTAGTATTGGCCATTTCTGATAATGCCGATTCTGGGCTTCATCAAGAAGGTTGGCCACCGAATCTATTGCCTGGTCAAGGTATTCCTGACTCAGAAAGGTTTTGCGCAGAGAAAAGTACCGGCTGTATATCCGGTTGGCAAAATCACTGTCCTGCATAAGCCTTACTTCCCAGGAGGGAGGAACAGGCCAGTCCACGCAGTCGGCCACCCTGTAAGCCCAGCCTGATCCATCTGTCTGGTCGAAATGGATGCAATCCTCGGTAATATCCTTCCATGCCCAATCCATATCCCAGGGAGGACCGGAATGTATCAGGAAGCTTTTGCTGTCCTTATCCTTATAATAGAACCTGCTTTTCTTGTATGCATCGACATTCCTCGATACCTCGCCTATCAGGAAATAATCAACAAATGAGTTTACATCAATATAAGCCCGGTAACCGGTGCTCCTGTTTTTAAAGTCAGAGCTGTAAAGGACATTTTCAAACGCATCCACATAATCCTTGAGATATTTCTTTTGAGTTGAGCTAAGCTGGCCGGGCTCAGGATCATAATAAACAAAAGCGACCTCGGCACCCGGCCTGTTCAGCGGGGAATATTTGCTGATCCAGCTGTTCGTCTCGTCATAGTAATCGTTTGAGAAGATATAACCACCGGTAAGATCATTACCGGAGTTTTCATCCGGCTTGAGCTTCGCTATATTGATCCGGCCGCTGTCCTGCTTGATTTTTTCTCCGAAAAGGTAAATACCCTGATATTCATTGTTCAGCACCACTTCACAATAGCGGGTTCTGGGTGCATAATGCCCCATTTTCCTGTAGATCTCAAAAGCAAGGAAGTTCCTCAGAAAGGTTTTGTCATTATAATTTGCTGTAAGGATCCAGTCATTCTCCCTTGGCATGTCCAGGATGATTACATTCCGGTTATTCCCGGCAGCATCACGGGTTTCCAAACCATATGGCTTCTGCGGAAGCACTGCTGAATAATGGCCTCTGACCTCGATTCCGATTTTCCCACTGTAAATATTCCCCGGATCCGCAATATTATTGACCTGTCCATTACCATTAAAGATAATTTTCATATCGGCAGTGATCTTGGGGTCATCTGGGATATCCTGACCACCAGGGGTTGTGATCACCACGATAGGAAGATTTGAAGTGCCGGTCCAGTCATCAAGGCAGCCCGAAACTGAAACACCTGATTTCGGATGATTGACTGGCTGACCGGACCCATAAAATGCCGGAACGTACGAAAGAAGAATAAACAGGAAGATTTTTTCCCTCATGGAGGTAAAAATAGTATTAAAATTTAAGAGTATAACGGAGTGAATAGGTTGAAAGTGTTGAAAGGATTGAATGAGTTGATGAGTCGATGGATTGGTGAGTTGAATGAGTTAATTGATCCAACTGGAGTAATGCAGGAAAGAGGAAGTAGGAGATTCCCTTTATCTTTTTACTTTTGTCTTTTATCTTAATAACCCGGTTATGTGCAAACAATTCCGAAATTCCGTTTTCGTGATCGTTATTTTATGTTTTTCACTACCTGCCGGCGCACAGTACCTGGCACCGGAACACAGGACATTTACCAGGCAGGACTCGCTTAGGGGATCAATTACTCCTGAAAGGGCCTGGTGGGATCTTACATATTACCATCTCGATGTTGCGGTAAATCCTTCCGACAGCACTATTTCCGGCAGTAATACCGTGACCTACAGAGTCAGGAACAGTGCCGGCGTCATGCAGATCGATCTTCAGCCTCCTTTGAGTATCTCTGAAGCGACACAGAACGTCAAACAGCTTGAATTTACGAGGGAGGGAAATGTATACTGGATCAAGATGGCCGAAACACAACAGCCAGGAAAGATTTACTCGGTCATCCTCAGATATGGTGGAAAACCTAAGGTCTCCAAACGGCCTCCGTGGGAAGGAGGTATTACCTGGAAACGGGACAGCAATAATCTGCCGTTTATTGCCTCATCCTGTCAGGGTGACGGTGCAAGCCTCTGGTGGCCATGCAAGGATCACATGTACGATGAGCCGGATAGCATGCTGATAAGCGTTAATGTGCCTTCAAACCTTATGGATGTTTCAAACGGACGCCTGAGGAGTGTTGTAAAGCAGAAGAACAAAACAACAACATACAACTGGTTTGTTGCAAATCCGATAAACAATTATGGGGTCAATATTAATATTGCTGATTACGCACATTTTTCCGAAATCTTTGATGGAGAAAAAGGAAAGCTGACATGCGACTATTATGTCCTTAAAGAGGACCTTGAAAAGGCCAGGGTCCAGTTTAAACAGGCAACTATGATGCTTAAGGCTTTCGAGCACTGGTTCGGGCCTTATCCCTTCTATGAGGACGGATATAAGCTTGTTGAGGCTCCATACCTGGGAATGGAGCACCAGAGCTCTGTTACTTACGGTAATGGCTTCCGGAATGGATACAGGGGAAATGATCTTAGCGGAACAGGCTGGGGCAACAAGTTTGATTTTATTATTATTCATGAATCCGCCCATGAGTGGTTTGCTAACAATATTACATATGAAGACGTTGCCGATATGTGGGTCCATGAGAGCTTTGCAAATTATGCCGAATGCCTTTATGTTGAATATTATTACGGAAAGGAAGCCGGGAGGGATTATGTCCTGGGTTCACGCAGGAATATCAGGAATGACCGGACTGTCACGGGTATATATAACGTGAACTTCAGCGGTTCCGGTGACATGTACTACAAGGGAGGGAGCATGCTTCACACTTTGCGCCAGATAGTGAATGATGATGAAAAATGGAGGAATATCCTCAGGGGGCTGAATAATGATTTTTATCACCAGGTCGTTAAGGGATCTCAGATTGAGAATTATCTGAGCGAAAAAACCGGACTTAACCTTAAGCCTTTTTTCGACCAGTACTTAAGGGATATCAGAATCCCGGTGTTTGAATATTATATTAGTGACAACAAGCTCTTTTACAGATGGAACAACTGCGTACAGGGATTCAATATACCGCTCAAAATATCGGTATCAGGAGTCGAGAAAACCGTCGTACCAACGACCAGGTTCACATCCGTTGATCTTGAAACACCAAATCCAAAAATAGTAGTAGATTCAAATTACTACGTCGCATCTTTGAATATGACCGGAAAGTAGAAAAATGTTATGCGGTTATGCGATTATGCAGGTTCTACTTAATAATTAGCATTTTGCACAACCTGCACAACTATTTATTAACAAGAATTGGTTTCCCGAACCCGATTTTTTCAAGCGGTTGCAACTGGGAAGCAGCATCTCCGACAACAACATAATACATCTTATCAGGGTTGATATATTTGTCAGTGATTGCCTTGTGCTCTTCAACAGTCATGTTCCTGATAACAATTTCTTCCTTGCTAATATAATCCTGGGGAAGGTCATACCTTGTCATTGTGGTCAGCATTCCTACCAGTGCATTGTTTGTTTCGAACCTCATCGCATCCGACCTTATCATGCAATTCTTGATAAACTGAAGATCAGCCGGCGATATTCCTTTCCTGTATTTTTCCATCTCGTCCCTAATTATCCTCAGGGATTCAAAAGTTGCATCAGACCTGACGCTGGTCCAGATCATGAACGGTCCGGGGCTTTTCATCTCCCTGAAAGTGCTGTGAGCTCCGTATGTGTATCCCTTTTCTTCCCTGAGTATCTGGTTCAGGATGCTTGTAAATGCACCGCCCAGCCTGTAGTTGACGAAATCGGCTTTTTTATAATCCGGATTTTCCCTGGAAATTGAAGGATATCCCGCATATATAACTGATTGCCTTGAGCCGGGCATATCGACAAAATAAATCCTTGAGATTTCCGGCGCGGGCGGGACAGGGTATCTATTAAAAGTTATTTCCTTTGGATTCCAGCTGCCCACAAATTGTGTGAGGGATTCAAGAGTCTTTTCCCTGTTTATATTTCCAGCAATGAGGATCATGGTTTCCGATGGGGAGAAACATCTGTCAAAATATGCCTTCAGATCATCAATCGTAATTTTTCCAACCGATTCCCTGGTACCCCTTGAATCATATCCGAGGATATTTTTGTCGCCATATGCAAGTTTGTAAAACTCCGTGCTGGCAACCCTTGCCGGTTGTGCTTCAGCCTGGATCAGATCGTTTATAGTTGCGGTCCTGGCAATCCTGAACTCAGATGTATCCCACCTTGGCTCAAACAGGATTTCCCTCATTAGCGAGATTGTCTGTTCGAAATTCCTTGAAAGCATTCCTGCACTCATTGTAATATCATCGGGCCCGGTGTACATGCTGATGTCTGATCCGAGCAGCTGGACTGCATCTTCAAGTTCCTCTGGTGTTTTGGTCTTTGTCCCCTGGGGAAGGACGCTTGCAATCATTGAAGCGACTCCCGGCAGGTCGAGCTTATCCTGTGATACTCCGCCTTTAAAGACAATGTTCATGTTCACCAGAGGCAGCTCTTTGTTTTCAATGCCATAAACCCGGATGCCGTTGGATAATACCGCTGTCCAGATCTCCGGTATCCTGGCTTCTGGTTCCTTCCCGGCGGTCGGCTCTGCTGTCCTGTCAATGGAAGATGGAGTCCTTTTTATTTCCTCGCTTCCTCCCCGGGCTATCGGGACTTCAGTCTGCTGGCTGATATTCTCCTCCTTAACTTCAGCCTTGACTGAATTGTCTGCGGTGAGATTTGTTTCACCCTTTGGAACAAAGCTAGTTTCTATGTAATTCTTTCCCTTTATATATTTATTATAGACTGATTTTATATCATCGAGGGTAACGGACTTTATGTTCTCAAGGTCCTTTTCAATATAACCCGGATCATTGAGATAGGTATTATAGAAAGCAAGCTGAAGTGATTTGTTGAATACACTGTTCAGCCCGTTGTAAAAGCTTCGTTCACTTGTGGCTTTTATCCTTTCGACATCCTTCTGTGTAATACCTTCCTTTTCGAATCTTTCAAAGGCTTCACTGACAGCGCTTTCTATATCCTTAAGTGATTTGCCTTCGTTTGCCCTGATCTTAACGGTGAATTCGCCCGCCAGTTCGGAGGGATAATAATAAGCGACAGGTTCTGAAGTCAGCTGTTTCTCTTTCACAAGGACCTTGTAAAGAGGAGCCTTCTTCCCTTCAGCCAGCAATCTGGCAAGATAGTCGAGAGCATAGGAATCCTTAGTGTAGGCTTGAGGAGCTGGCCATACCAGGGTCAGTTCGGGAACATTTGCAAAATTATCTTCGTGGTAGAATTTCCTGGTCTGATCGATCGAAACAGTCATTGGGGTCCTTGAAGCTACATCGCCATGAGGTTTTATCTCCCCGAAGTATTTGTTGATAAGTTGCTTTACGGAATCAGGATTAAAATCGCCTGCAAGGACAAGGGTTGCATTGTTTGGTCCATAGAATTTGTCGTAATAATTCCTTACATCATTCAGGCTGGCATCTTTAAGATCCTCCATCTCACCTATTACCTCCCAGTTATACGGATGGTTCGCCGGATAAAGATTTTTATCAATCACGTATTCGGTGAACCCGTAAGGTGAGTTATCCTCACCCTGTCTCTTCTCATTCTGAACCACGTTTTGCTGGATAGCAAGCAGGCGGGGAGTAACCGAGTTAATGAAGAATCCCATCCGATCCGATTCGAGCCACAGAATTTTCTCAAGGGCATTCTTCGGGAATACCTCGAAATAGGTTGTTACATCACGGGTTGTAAAGCCATTGTTCATGCCGCCTGCCGCTTCAATGACCTTGTCAAATTTTCCTGCAGGAACATTTTCAGAACCTCCGAACAACAGATGTTCAAACAAATGCGCAAATCCCGTTCTGCCCGGGATCTCCCTGCTCGAACCTACATGATACATTATGGCATATGAGATCATCGGATCCGAATGATCAGTATGAAGGATCACCTGCAGGCCGTTGGGCATTGTATACTTCTGAAAGTTGATATTCAGCTTCTCTTCTTCAGCCGCTTTCCTGCAGCCGTTAGCAATGGTAATAATAGCTGCCATCACAATTACTTTAATAATGAAACTGCGTGTGTTCATCTTTTTGTATATTTCCATAGAGAATCAAAATCCTGAAATGTGAAAAAGACCGCAATTATAATCAGTACCTGTCTTATCTCAGCAGTAACGTTTTCACAGGGAAAAAGTTTCCTTGCGAATATCTATAATTACCTTGAAAATACCAACGTCTTTGAGGTAAATCAGGAAGACGGTCATACACCGCTGGTACCTTTTCATACCGCTGCTGAAGCCCTTAACAATAATCCGGTGCAATCAGGGGGTTACATGTCCCTTAACGGCATCTGGAAGTTTAAATATTCAGATACTCCTGAAGGGGTTCCGTCTGATTTTTTCAATGAAAGGTTCGATGACAGGAAATGGGATACGATCAGTGTCCCTTCAAACTGGGAAATGAGAGGCTATGGAGATCCGCTTTTCCGGAATGTAACCACACCATTCAAACCAGATCCTCCAAGGATACCCAGAGAGTACAATCCAACCGGGTCATATCGCAGGACTTTCAATATACCTGCTACTTGGAAAGAGAGGGAGGTGTTCCTGAGGATGGAAAAGACAGCTTCTGCATCATTTGTCTGGATAAACGGGAAGGAAGTTGGCTATAATGAAGGGGGACAGGAGCCGGCTGAGTACAGGATCACTCCTTTCATCCGTGCCGGGAAAAACACAATAGCTGTGGTTGTTTTCAAGTACTCTGACGGATATTATCTTGAAGATCAGGACTATTGGCGCCTTGCAGGGATATTTGACAATGTCTGGCTCTATGCCTCTCCGAAAGTGCACATTTTTGACTGGGCAGCGACCACCGATCTGGATGAGAACTACAGGGATGCTCTTCTGAATCTGACTGTCGATATAAAGAATTTTGACTCCCATCAGGTAAATGAATATTTTATCAGGGCGATCCTGTATGATTCTGGTAAAAAACCTGTCAGCACATTTGAAAGCGATAAATTCTCGGTTGCTCCGGGTAATAAACAAACAATCAGGCTTGGTGGTGTGGTCAGGGATCCTGCAAAGTGGTCAGCTGAATTTCCTAACCTCTACTATCTGACTTTTGAGGCTGTTGACCAGTCCGGAGCGACAGCGGAAGCTATCTCGGGTAGGATCGGGTTCAGGGAAACCGAAATAAAGAATCAGGTATTTTACCTTAACGGAGTGCCGGTAAAACTGAACGGCATCAACAGCCATATGCAACATCCGGTAACCGGTCATAAAATGGATGAAGCAACAATAAGAAAGGATATGAGCATACTGAAGCAGTTTAATCTTAACTGCGTCAGGACCTCACACTATCCTCCGGTCACAAGATACCTTGAACTGGCTGACGAGTATGGGATTTATATTGTGGATGAAACAGGCGATGAAGCTCATGCAACGGAATATCTTTCGGCCGATCCGAAATGGGAAGGAATGTATCGGGAGAGGGCAAGGAAAATGGTGCTTCGCGACAGAAATCATCCGTCGGTCCTGTTCTGGAGCGCAGGAAATGAAAGTGGTGAAGGGGAGAATATCTGCGCGGTCATAGACGAAGGTAAAAAATATGACAAAACGCGCTACTGGATGTATGGAGGCAACGCTTTCAGCCATCGCTGCGAAGAGATCATAGGTCCGAGGTATCCCCAGATAAGAGATCTTCTTAACCATGTACTCAATGTTCCGGCTTCAGAAGACCCAAGGCCTTCATTTCTCGATGAGTACCTGGCAGTTACAGGTAACGGAGGCGGCGGACTTGATGATTACTGGGAACTCTTCTACAGTCATCCCCGGAGCATGGGCGGAGCTATATGGGATTTTGTAAGTACAGGGCTAAATGAAAAAGTCAGAACGCTGTATGATGCTTCAGGAAATCATATCCAGGTGAATGTGATGGGGAGGGCAAAGCTTGTGCCTGGCAAAGATGGTCTCGGAATAGACCTTAACGGGCATGACCAGTGGGTGGAGGTTTACAGGGATAAAGCTCTTGAAATTGAAGGTGATAAGCTTACATTGACGCTCTGGGTTTTTCCACGTTCACTAAGTAGTTCAGCAGGCACTCTTATCACGAAGGGTAACTGGCAATTTGGAATGCACCAGATAGCAAAAGATACGCTTGAATTTTACGTTACCACACGGCAGAGGCGGGTCGTCTGGATGGCCCTTCCCGACAATTGGGAATATAACTGGCATCATGTTACAGCCCATTACGACGGATCATCAATTTATATGACGATTGACGGGGCAGAAAGCAGTCATACACCAGTTACAGGGAATATCAGAAATACTCCTTTCCCCGTCAATATCGGCAGGAATGCTGAGATTCATGGCCAGGAAACTTCAGTGTACATATCCGATGCGATCATTGACCAGGTGGGAATTTTTACAAAGGATATCCAGGCTTCATTCCTTAAAAATCCAACAAATGGCATCCGGCAGCAGGCGGCGCTATGGCTTGATTTTGAGAGAATTACCGAAGATGGAGATTTCTTCAGCTATGGTATCGGCGCGCGAACCTATGGGGCAATATGGCCCGACAGGCGTCCCCAGCCAGAAATGTGGCAGATGAAAAAATCGGCACAACCGGTGAAGACCAGGATGATTTCAGCTGAAAAAGGCGAGGTCGAGATAACTAACCGCTTCCTCTTTACCAACCTCAGCGAACTGGAAGCTGTCTGGATGCTGCAGGCTGATTCGGAAATGATCCAGAAAGGTGTTATGGATCTTGATATTCCTTCACAGCAGAAGGCTGTAATAATAATCCCTTTTAAGAAGCCGGAACTGAAAGGCGGGGCAGAATACAGGCTCCTTGTCAGTTATCGGCTTAGAAAAAAAACTCAGTGGGCAGATTCCGGATTTGAAATAGCCTGGGATCAGATGGATCTGCCATGGTACAGAGAGGCAGTTCAGATCCCTGTCCCGGATTCGCCTGTTGATATAGAGGAATCCAGTGGCATCCTTTCAATAAAAGGAAAGAATTTCATATACAAATTTGAAAGTAGCAGCGGGGATTTGAAATCAATGGTGGTCAATGGGAAAGAGCTTATCAGGGAGGGTCCCGATCTGAACGTATGGCATGCTCCGCTGGCTAACGAAACTGATGAGTGGACATTCTGGTCATCCAATATCAAACACCGTATTGATGGCTATGGTCATATGGCTGCAACTGAATGGTATTCAGCCGGTATTGATACTATGTCATACCTGCTGGATAAATTCTCCTGGGAGAAATCGGAGAATGGTTCTGCTGTAGTTAATGTAAAAGGTATTTATAATACCGGCGACGGAAGAGGATCTTTCATCAATAACCTGAAATACGATGTGGATGGAGATGGCTGTCTGGTCATTGAAAATTCCATTGTCCCTGACGGGCAAATGCCGTCCTGGCTTCCCAGGATAGGACAGAAATGGATACTGAACAGTTCACTTAACCAGGTGCAATGGTATGGACGGGGTCCCCAGGAGAACTATCCCGACAGGAAAACCGGATACAGGATTGGAGTGTTTAAATTGACGGTAAATGATATGTATGAATCCTACCTGATACCACAGGATTATGGTCTGAGGACGGATAACCGATGGGTCAGGCTGACAGATAAGGAAGGTAACGGATTGGAGCTTAAAGGTGACAAGCTGTTCAATTTCAATGCTTATCCCTATTCAACAGACAACCTTACAAAAGCTCTTTACACATACCAGCTTCATCCGTTCAACGGAATAACATTCAATCTCGATTATGCTACAAGCGGTGTTGGATGTACTGCAAGGGGTGTCTTCCCGCAGTACCAGGTCATGCCGGGGAGGTATGATTTTAAAGTTTATATCAGACCAATCGTCGGGCTATAGGTTTTGCAATTCTGTTATCGCATACAGGTTTCCCGCTGATAACTCGACTGCCTTCTGCAGGTTCTCTTTTGCTTCTTTTAGCCTGCCTGATCCTTTGTATCCAAGCCCTTTAAGCAGGTACCCATTTGAAAGCCTTGCATTTTCGGCTTCACGTTCCCCGAATTTGGCAAAATAATCCACCTCCCTTGTTGAGCTTTGGGCGATCTGCCTGTCTCCCTCAGAGATTAAAGCGTTGAAAGAATCGGTGGCTTCCTTCGTTTTGCCAAGCCGGAGAAGACTGAGTCCCTGGTAATACTTAATATAGCTTGAACTTCTTGCCTGCTCTTCGGCAGACATTGAAAAATAGGTCTTTGCTTTTGATTTATTCCCCTGCGCATCGTATGCACTACCTATGAAGTAATCAGCCTGGATGTTCCTGTTCCCAAGCCGGCTTTCCCCGGCTTCCTCCTCAGGTACCTGAGCCAGGAGGAACTGCTCAAGGGCTTTTTGATAATCCTTCATTTCGAAATTCTTCCTGCCAAGCATCAGATGGGCATCTATTATGATATCCCTCACCCTTGAGCTTCCTTCCCGGTAATTGAATTTTCTCCCGGTGAGATACTGCACTGCCTGGTCAGCTTTTCCTGCAAGGGTCAGGACCGTTATCTGGCGTGCAAATGCATCATCGCGCTTTGAAACCGTTTCATTGTGACCTTCAAACAGTGCCAGCCTCTTTTCGACCGGGGCATTGCTCATTTCATAAAGGGCATCGAGCTCTTCATAATACACGGGTTCATCCTTTTTAAGATCCATTGCTTTTTCATAAGCTGAAATTGCCTTCATCCCGTCACCCTGACTATGATAATATCCCCAGCCAAGGTTCCTGAAAGCGATCGCGAAAGAAGGATCAAGCCTGACGGCTGATTCCCAGCATTTAATGGCTTCTTCAGGCTGCCTGTCGTAAAGAAGATTTCCCATGTAGTACCATGGCTTTGCATCATCCGGCTGATATGAGGATACCATTTTCAGAACATTCACATCCTCCAGTCTGTAAGGGAATACGTAATCGGTAGAGAGAGAAGAGCCTTCCCTGAATAATCTGCCCGCCTCAGCTTTATCGCCTTTTTTATCCTGAAGGTATCCAAGGTAATAGCTGACAAGAGGATTTTTTCCACTGAATCTTTTAAGAATGTCCTCGGCTTCATCGGCTAGTCCGTCATCAAGATAGGCGACCGCCAGCTCAAGATAATTCTGCTCGAAATTCCTCATTTTGAGCGTAATTCCGGCAAGTGACTGCTGTGCTTTCTGATCCTCTCCGGTGTTCCTGTAAATAAGGTAAACCTCGTTGGCAGCCCTGAAATCTAGCGGATCCTTTTCTGCAAGTTCAGCAACCGTCTTTAGTGCATCACTGTATTTTCCAAGCCTGCGCAGAACGGAAGCTTTCAGACAAAGTGCACTGTTATTCAGGGAATTTGTTGTCAGGGATTCATTTAACTGATTTAAAGCCTTACCATAATTACCCTTGACCGAGGATATCCTTGCAAGCTCAAGGCATGCTGCTGAATGCCATGTGTAATCCCAGGTTGCCCTGTAAAGAGTATCGGCGGCCTCATCATATAGACCTATATCTTTCAGGGTAAGTCCTTCCAGGTAAAGGGCTTCACATGTTGAAGGCCGGGTATAATCCTTTGTTAATCTTTTAACAGCAGTCAGGAAATATTTTCTTGCCGTCAGGTAATCGCCATTCTTCAGGCAGATATTCCCGACAGCGGTATTGGTCCTGATATCGTCCGGATCCCGTTTCAGGGCTTCCCGATAATAATCCATAGCATCCAGAGTGGGATTATAGAATTGCTGGATCCTGCTTCCTGTCAGGTAAAGCTCCTCGATAGTCCCGATATCTTTCGGTTGAGGTGGTCGTACTACAATTTCAGGCAGCTTATCAGCCTTCTGCTGCTTTACAGGCCTGTAGGAAATCAGGATTTCCCCTGTTGATGCATCCTTCAGTTCCGTATAAAGGTCGGTCATATCATAATTTCCCTCTATCTTTATCAGTCCTGTAAAAGCTTTTACCGGAGATACTTCAACGGATTTGTCAAGAACAGTTTTCTCCTTATTCCTCAGGATAATATTTGCTTTCTCAATTTTCCGGGTTGAGCAATATCCCAGAAATACCTGGTTGTTTTCGCGTGGTTCAAGGTTGACCGCACCATTGAGATTGGCATATTTGAATCCCTTGATATCCTTTACCGGGTACCAGTACTGTTTAAAGGTCTTCACTTCATAGGGCCTTATCCAGCTGTAATCGGGCTGGTTATCGGAAAATGCTCCGGTCATGATCTCAACATACGGCCCGTCAGTTTCAGTCAACCTCGCCTCTGTAGCCTGTCCCCTTGGTCCCGAGCCCCATTCCCAGAGTTTGGCTCCTTTTACGATATTATGGTCCGCGATATGAACTGTTCCGGTCTCTTTTCCATGGTCATACCCTCCCATGAAATCCTCCTTCAGATCGTATGCGAAAAATGAATTGGAATTTGGCGAGTTCTTCCACCAGCTTACGTCAACCCCTTTTGTAAAGTCCTGGCCGTTATAGATCTCGGTCGAGAAGGGCCAGTTTGTAAAGCTGTTCTTGGCATGATATGTTGCAATATTGACACTTGGAGGGAATATAACCTGATAATTCTCATTCGTATGCGCTGCCACATTTGCCCAGTAAAGGAATGTATTCGTATAAGGAGTAGGGTTATGGATCTTAACCTCTGCCTGGAAATATGATCTGTCCGGAAAGACCGTGATGCCTATGGTCCATCTCATCCTGTGCCTTGGCTCTGTTTCTCCGATCCAGATGGTCTTGCTTCCGTCCGGGTTTTCAGCCGTCGTGCAGTCGACCGGCAGGAATGTGGATGCCCTGTGATGATGGAGGACACACCATTCAATGCCTCCAGATACCCATGCCCCCAGCATCCCGATATTCGACGGTTTGACGACATTGTTCTTATAAACGAAATTATAACCATTGGTTTTATCAGTTGCGTAGTAGAGCTTCCCGCCAATTTCAGGAGTAACGCATATTTTAATATACTCATTTTCAAGGGTTACAGTCTTCCATGCTTTTCCAGTGCTCTCATCAGAGATGACATCATTCATGCCATAGGGATAAATGTACTTCGAAGCTCCCTGGTAAGATTCGCCTCTGAAGAATATCGGATTCCTGTCAGGAGGGCTTACAGAATAAGTAGGAAGAACCCAGTCCTGTTCAGAAAGTTTCACCTGTGAGATCAGGTCAGATGAACTAATCACGAATAAGAAAAGAAAGGCTGCTGTTTTGCCTTGCAATTTGATCGGAATGTTTCTCATATTAATAGCTTTTAATAAGTCAAATGTAGAAAGATACCTGTGAAAATCTTGAGCTTATTTAAGGAAAAATAGTTATATTTTGCATTCAATTACTGACCCTGTCAATCCTTTAACAAATTTTAAATCATGAATAAATTTATATCAATCCTCTTCTCAGTTCTGATCGGTTCAACCGTAGTATACTGCAGGGGAGGAGGCAAATCTGTCAATGTTACTGATCCGGGGGCGGAACAGCTTAAAAAGGAGGTTAAGGAGAACCTGACCGGGAATATTCTGCACTACTGGACTACAAGGATGATTGACAACCGGAACGGCGGATTCTACGGCAGGATCGACTTTAAAGAACAGTTATACCCTGAAGCCGAAAAAGGCGGGATCCTCAATGCGAGGATTTTATGGACCTATTCATCTGCGTACCGTGTGCTGCACGACACTTCATATCTGCGAATAGCCACGCGTGCCAGGGATTATATCCTTAAGTACTTCATCGACAGGCAGTATGGAGGAGCATACAGGAGTCTGAATTATAAGGGAGAACCTGCTGATGATAAAAAACAGATTTATACAGAGGCATTTTTTATCTATGCCTTATCAGAATATTCAAGGGCAACCGGCGATAAAACAACACTTGCTGAAGCGAGGAAGATTTTTGACCTTGTTGAGAAATATGCACTCGACAGGGAATCAAATGGTTATTTTGAGGTCTTCAACCGGGACTGGCAGCGTGTCCATGACAGACTAATAGGTGAGAATTCGGACATTGTGGAAAAAACAATGAACACTCATCTGCATGTTATGGAAGCATATGCAAATCTGTTCAGAGTATCAGGGGATAAATTTGTGGGTGAGCGTCTCAGGAACCTGGTTAATATATTTCTTGACAAGATTATCGATAGCAAACGATTTCACCTGATCTGTTTTCTTGACAGGAGTTGGAACCCTGTTGGATCGATAGACTCTTACGGACATGATATTGAGTCGTCATGGCTTCTGTATGAAGCAGCAGGTTTGATTGGGGATCCCAAACTGACTGCAAAAGTAAAAGAAGTAAGTATCAGAATTGCAGATGCATCTGCTGAGGGACTCCAGCCTGACGGCAGCCTGCTTACAGAGAAAGACAATGATACTGGCCGCACAAGGGAAACCCGGTCATGGTGGGAACAGGCTGAAACAGTAGTGGGAAACCTGAATGCGTATGAACTGACCGGCGCAGAAAAATATTTTGACAGATCCGTCAACTGCTGGAATTATATTAAGAAGTATTTTGTTGATTATAAAAATGGCGGCTGGTTCAGCAATGTTTCGGAAAAAGGCATGCCCGGACAAAGCGATAAAGCCGGATTCTGGATATGCCCTTATCATAACGGGAGGATGTGTATGGAAGTTATAGAGCGTTTATCAAAGCCATAATTGTAATTTTAATAAGCCATGTACACCTATACATTCGGAGGAAAGAACGGAAAGAAATATTTCCTTCAGGAAAGCACCGACATGGTGGCAGTAAGGACTAAAAATGCAAGGGATCTTAAGAATGCCGTTATTTCGGAAAAAGGAAAGCAGGCACTGAAAGACCTTGATTTGGTAGCCGTGTTTCCTGAAGCAGATGTCACTGTCTACAGGATCAGGAAACCCGCTAAAGATAATGTGGAAGTAAGGGACAGGGCAAGATCCGCATTCAAGAAGGAACCCGAGCTGAGGTTTGCTGGTAAGGTCCTGGTGGAAGCTGATGGCAAAACACTTGTCCTGTACACAGAGAACATCTTTATTAAGTTCCATGATGAAATCAGCTCCGGGATCTGTGAAAGGATCCTGGCTGAGAATAACCTGAGGATAAAGCAGAAGCCCGATTATTCAAAGAATACATATTTTGTAAGCGCCCCTGAAAATACCGGCGTGAGGATTTTTGACATTGCGGAGTCGCTTCTGAGCATGAAAGAGGTTGAGCTTTGCCATCCCGAGCTTATAAGGAAAAGGGGTTTCAGGAAGATACATCCGAAGCAGTGGCATTTGAAACCAACAATTATAAATGGAAATCGGATCAATGCCAGTGTAAGAGATGACCTTGCCCAAAAGCTCTCAACCGGGAAAAATGTGACCATTGCACTTATTGATGACGGGTTTGATATTGATCACCCTGAATTTAACCGCCCGGGTAAAGTGGTCAGTTCAAGGGATGTTTCGACCAACTCCAATGATCCGCGCCCGAAAGATTCATCGAATAACCATGGGACTGCATGTGCCGGAGTAGCAGCAGCTTCAGGCATAAAGGCGTCAGGTGTTGCACCGGGTGCATTCCTGATGCCTGTGAGGCTGAGCTCCAACCTGGGCTCAATCGCTGAGGCAAATGCATTTAAATGGGCTGCTGATCATGGTGCTGATATAATCTCATGCAGCTGGGGCCCTGAGGACGGCAACTGGACTGATCCGGACGACCCTGTCCATACAACACAGGTGGATATGCCTGACAGTACAAGACTTGCAATGGACTATGCGGTTTCAAAAGGACGGAACGGCAAGGGATGCATAATAGTTTTTGCTGCAGGTAATGGAAATGAGGACTGCGAATTTGACGGTTATGCAAGCTATGAGAAGGTAATGGCAGTAGCCGCATGTAACGATACCGGAAAAAGAAGTGTTTACAGCGACTATGGAAACCATGTTTGGTGTTCATTTCCCAGCAATGATATCGGATACCCGCCTTTTAATCACCCGGAACCTCTCACGAAAGGGATTTATACAACCGACAGGACGGGTAAAGCAGGATATAACAGAAACGGTGATTATACTGAAGATTTCGGAGGAACATCAAGTGCCTGCCCGGGTGTTGCAGGAACTGCAGCCCTCATACTTTCGGTCAATCCGGAACTAACATGGATCCAGGTGCGGGAAATAATTAAAGATACCACCGATAAGATCGATCCGGAAAACGGACGGTACGACAAGAAAGGCCACAGTATTTATTACGGCTACGGGAGGGTGAATGCGGAGAAAGCAGTCCGGAAAGCAATGGAAGGTCTGGCCATTACCAGGACTCGTAAATCAAAGAAAGTCTCACTAAATATTGAGCATTGATAATTTTAGATAATTGTTGCTGGTTATTTGTTGCTGGTTGCTCATTGAGTCATAATCTAATCCGCAACCAGCAACACTTCAACCATTTAACCATTTAACCCTTCAACCATTCAACACCATGTCACGAGAAATCATTACCGCATCAGACATCAAGAAATTCAGGGAAGCGGGAGCCGACTCCCAGATTGCTGCCGCGGCCCCGGTCAAGGACACATATGTTGACCGGTTATTCAAATATATCCCTGCCGAACTGGTTGCAGGTTATATATTTGTTACCGGAGTTTTAAAGCAGCTTTCGGATGCGGGTGAAATCAAGGTTCTGCAATGGTCCCTGTTCGTGATATTCTGCATACTGACACCTCTGTATTTATGGCGCATACAGAAGGTCAGGAAGGTTCAGCAGCAAATAATCTCAACGCTTTCCTTTGTCGTCTGGGTTTTTGCACTTGGAGGTCCATTTTCCCTGTATGGATGGTATAATCCCACCTACGGCCAAATACTTTTGCCGGTATTTACCATGGTAATCGCAATTTGGGAAGCTGAGTAAGCATCAGATGATGAATTTAAACATGCAGTTACTTCTTGCTGGTTACTCGTTGCCGGTTAAATTAAGATCGCTTAAAATCAGTTTTTTACTTGCGGATTTGATTATAACCTTAACTGCATTTTCGCAGCCTGTCAAAAACCTGGCTGAGCAGCTGGGTTATCCCAAAATCTCCAAAATGCTCATCATTCATGCAGATGATATGGGACTGGCTCATTCAGTCAATGAAGCATGCATAAAGGCCTTTGCAGAAAAAGGCGTCACTTCAGGAAGTATTATGGTCCCCTGTCCATGGGCTCTTGAGATCACTGACTATGTAAAAAACCATCCCGGGATGGATGTCGGCATCCATCTGACACTTACCGCTGAGTGGGATCTGTATAAATGGGGAGGGATTTCGCCTTCGGACGAGATACCGAGTCTTCTCGATAAGAACGGGTATTTTTATCCAAGTGTCGAGGCTCTCGGAAAATCAGTTAAACCGGAAGAAGCAGAGCGCGAAATAAAGGCACAGATCAACAAACTGAAAGAAGCCGGGATTCAGATCACCCATCTCGATACACACATGGGGAGTATGCTGGCAAATCCTGAATTGATGCAGATCTACCTGAGGCTTTCTGATGAGTATAATCTCCCTGTATTGTTCCCGCGTGCCTATCTGAGCTGGTTCCCTCCCGAACTCTCTAAAGTTCTGGGATCGAAAGTTTTCTTGGTTGACAACCTGTTCCAGCTTGAGACGTCAATGATATCAGGGAACTGGATCGATCCTTACAAAAAAGCCTTCTCGGAGCTCAAACCCGGGCTGAACCAGATTATTGTGCATATAGGTTACGATAACGATGAACTAAGAGCAATCTGTAAGGGGCATGATGAATATGGGGCCTCCTGGAGGCAGAAAGATCTTGACATGATCCTAAGCAATGAGTTTAAGGATCTGATTAAAAAGAACAACATAATTCTGATCGGCTGGGGACAGATAAAAGAACTGATGAATAAGAGTAAATAACATTCTGAAGCCAACCTCCAGGTATCGTAGTACTACTTGCACTACATCAAACTCGTCAAGTTCATCATCCTGCATTAAAATTCCTTTTTAACCGCAAAGAGTACATAGCTGGCGCCAATGAAGCAAAGGCAAACCTTTGATATTCACTCCTTAACGATCTATGGGGTTAGTGGATTTCATTTTTTGATTGCTACCTCAGAGTACAGAATGAACAAAAAAATCCTATGCCTGTTTTACAATCCAGAATTTACGTTTTGTCTCTGTTTTGCTAACTTATAAGATCTTTAATATGAAAACTCTTTTATCCAGGATTTTAACGGTCACAGCAATAGCTGTCTCCGCGTTGATTGTTCCCTTCTGTAAGAAAGATACCAGCAACTCTACCACTTCGGGTTTTGCGGTTTCACTTAGCTCAAGTTCCATTTATGGACAGTATCTGGTCGACAAGGACGGATATACACTATACTATTTCTCAAATGATTATAACGGGCGATCAAGCTGTAATGGTGCCTGTACACAAATGTGGCCACCTTTCTACGTATCAGGTTTGACGGCTGCCAATCTGGGCCCGGGTCTTGATATCGCTGATTTTGACACAATTCAGGTCAATGGTGTTCCACAACTCAGATACAAATCATGGCCTCTTTATTATTATGCACCGGCAAATGGCGGAAATAATTTGAGGGAACCAGCAGGTCAGATAAATGGGGAGGGTTATTCCGATATCTGGTATATAGCAAAACCTGATTATTCAATCATGCTCGAAAATGCCCAGCTGGTGGGAGGGGATAATCAGGATTACAAGGGTGATTACTCCCGGGGTACAGGAACTACAATATTTTTTACCGACGACAGGGGAAGAACCTTGTATACTTTTTCAAAGGATACCCTTAATCACAACACATTCACCAAATCTGATTTTTCTAATAATTCAATCTGGCCGATTTATGGGCCTTCGACTATTATTGTTCCTTCTTCACTTGACAAGACATTATTTGGTACAATCGATGTATTTGGCAGACCTCAGTTAACCTATAAAGGCTGGCCTCTGTACTATTTCGGGGCTGATAATTCGCGAGGTTCTACTAAAGGAGTAAGCTATCCCACACCCGGGATCTGGCCTGTGGCTGTCAGGGATATGATGCCTGCATCGGGAAGCAGCAATAATACAGGCGGTGGCGGATACTGAAAAGAAAGAATCATGCGTTCCATGACTCAACGAGCACCATATCCAAGCTTTTTGTAAGTCAGAGGTCCTGAGTATTTTAAGTCTCTATTATTTTAAGGCCTGGTCAAGGTAATATCTCACCATTGGCCGGTTTCTGGATTTTCTGTCGACTATTTTAAATCCTGCACGCTCAAAGGTTTTGTAAATCCCGATCCACGCGAAAGAATCGGGGAGCCTTTCCTTTGTCGGAATTGCCGGGTAGGCTTCCAGGATCTTAATATCATTTTCACCTGCATATTTTATCGCACCTTTAAGAAGCTCAAAGGAAACACCTGATCTTCTGTATTTTTTGTCGATAAAAAAGCATGGGATGGACCAAGCCTTTTTGTCATCGATCCTTTTATGAACCGTGGAATTCTCCAGCCTGATGAAATCCTCCCTAGGGGCAAATGCACACCATGCAACTGCTTTTTCCCCGAGAAATCCAAGCAGTCCGGCCGGCTTTTTATTCCAGACTATCTCTTTCATAGCCAGTTTATTCCGGTCATTGGATTTGCCCGCTTTGAATTGACCGTTGCTTAGCCTGTAATACATGCACCAGCAGTTTCCGCAGGCTCCCTTTTCACCGAATAGTTCTGCGAATTTATCCCAGTTCTTCCTTGTAAGAGGCTCTATTCTGAGATTGGGAGCAGTCAAAAAATCGGGCTTGATGTTGGACATTTTGATCCGGTAATCGGTTTGGACTGTAAAGATACAATTTTAAAGGTTTCCCGCTGATCTCGCTGATTTTCGCTGAAATAACCGAATTCTTATTAATACAGAACCTATCTCCAATTATCCGCGCGATCTGCGGGAGAAACAATTTCTTCAAAAAATTGTCTTCACTCTGAGTGTTATATCAAGATGCAGGACTACCAAGGCTCATACCAATGAACAAAAGGCTGACTTTCAAGTTATGGTAAAATCTAAATCGGGGAAAAATGAGAAGACTACTTTTTATTGTGATAATTTTATCGCTCGCTGTTGGAGCTAGAGGACAGATTTCTGTTACCGCAGATTCAGTAAATGTATATAAATGGGACCTTTCGAAGGAGGCTGAGGTACCGGTAAGCCGTAATAAAGAGGATATATCTCTTATGATTGATAAGGATCTCATGACCTTGAAAATAACCGGTATAACAATTGAGAAATCATACATAGAAAGAGCTTATCTTATTGAATTGCTGGAGCTTAATAGTAATATGGACAAATGGCTTTTCCAGGGGGTCGATAAAGAATGTTTATCATATACCATCACTCTTGATGCCAACGCAAGGAAACTCAGGATTGAAACATTCGGGAAGGAAGTCGGGATACCTAAACCGCTAAATACAATCTGTTACACAATAACGGACATCAAAATAAATAAGGAAGCGATTCAGAAACATATTAAAGAGAAGGGAATCAGGATTCCAGGTTATTAACCAGCAACAAGCAACCAGCAACAAGCAACAAGTAACCACCAACCAGCAACAACAAGTATTAGTTGTTAGTTTTCTAAGTAAGGTTTAACTTAGTTGCATTAAGCATCGGAATTTCAATTTACTGACCTGACAAATTCTCCAAATGAAAACCATCCTTTATTCCCTGATTATAACCATTTCAATTTCATTGCCTTTAGCCGGACAGACTTCAAACTACCTTCTCGATGAGAACTGGAAAGCAAAAAGGGCGGCTGATGTACTTGCCGACGGATGTGAGATCACAGGAACCGATTTTATTCTCTCAGGATGGATGGAGGCTGTGGTCCCGGGAACAATCCTGACAACCCTTTTGCATAACAGACAGATACCAGATCCTTTTTTCGGAATGAATAACAATCTGATACCGGATGTATACAATACAGGCAGGGATTATTATACCTACTGGTTTTACAATGAATTTGAAACACCCGAATTAAAGGAAGAGCAGGAAGTATGGCTTAATTTCCGCGGCATCAATTATTTCGCTGATATTTTTCTGAATGGTAAACGAATAAATGCCAGAACCCACCAGGGGATGTACCTGAGGGAAAAGTATCTTATCACGCCCTTCTTAAACAAGGGGAAGCCAAATAAGCTTGCAGTCTGGGTAGCGCCTCCCGATCCGGTCGGAAATGCAGCTGTCGGACAGGGAGGGGACGGAATGATCGGCCGGAATGTTACTATGCAATGTACGGCGGGATGGGACTGGATATGCCCGATACGCGATCGTAATACAGGTATCTGGGATCAGGTAAGCCTTGAAATCACCGGAAAAGTCGACCTGAAAAATCCCTTTGTGCAGATACGGGTTCCGGGCGTCAGGAATCCCAATGAAAAGCAGGATCCTGCCTTCGTCAGATCGTCAGCTGAGTTAAAAAATGTTTCGTCGCAAACTGTGAATGGATTGCTTAGGGTTGAAATAGAGAATTATAAAAATGGTGTAAAGGTGACACTTAATCCATATGAGGAAAAAACAATCACTCTTCCGGAAATCAAGGTGGACAATCCGCGTTTATGGTGGCCTAACGGTATGGGTTCACAGCCTCTGTATGAAATGCGGATAAGCTTTACTTCAGCTGATGGGACAATTCTAGATTCGGAAGCGGTTAAATTCGGTATAAGGGAAACTGGTAATTTTTTTGATGAGAAGATAAAGGCGCAGGTATTTTCAGTGAATGGACAGAGGGTATTTATTAAAGGCGGAAACTGGATTGCCTCGGATGCTCTCATGCGTCTCTCCAGAGAGCGTTATGAGGCTGAAATCCGGATGCATGCCGGAATGAATATGAACATGATAAGGGTCTGGGGAGGGGGACTTCCCGAACGACCTGAATTTTATGATGCGTGCGATAAATATGGCATACTAGTGTGGCAGGACCTGTGGGTATCAGGCGATTGCAACGGGGAATGGAATGATCCAACCAAAAAGGAATCCCAGGCCAGAAGAAAGGCTTATCCGGACGATCACAACCTTTTCCTCGAGACTGCTGTTGATCAGATCAAAATGCTGAGGAATCATCCTTCTCTTTATCTGTGGTGCGGAGGTAATGAAACCCTCCCGGCGCCTGATATCCTTAAAGCTCTGCAGGGAAATATTTTCCCGCACTACGATCCTGACAGGTTTTTCCTTGAAATGTCAACCTCTTCAAAGCTTATGACAAATTCCATAGGTGGAACGGGTGACGGGCCTTACGGCATAAGAGAGCCATCAAGTGTATTTACTGAAAGATCATTCCCTTTCAATCCCGAAACAGGTTCTATAGGGATCCCTAACTATGAAGGGCTCCAAAAGATCATACCTCCGGATGAAATGATACCTCCCCAGGGGAACAGAACCAGCAGATCATGGACCTACCACAAATACCTGCCGCTACTTGACTTTCCAGGGAGGTACGGAAAAGTAAAGGATATCCGTGATTTCTGCTTTAAGGCTCAGATGGTGAGCTATGAACAGTACCGTGCACTTCAGGAGGGATTTAATTATAAAATGTGGGACTGGTATTCAGGAATGCTCATCTGGAAAAATCAGAATCCATGGACAGCTCTCAGAGGGTTTTTTTATGACTATTTTCTGGATTATACAGGCGGGTATTTCGGTTATAAACATGGTGCAGCTCCGGTTCATATTCAGCTTAACCTGAATGATTCAGTCGTATGCGTTGTAAATCAGACTCCTGAAAACCTTACGGGTATCACAGCATTTGCAAGTCTCTACGACCTTCATGGTAATCTTGTTTCGGAAAAGAAAGATGAGGTCAGCCCGGTTGCACAGAATGTGATCCTGCTGAACAAGGTGGTTTTACCAAAAGGTGTTGATGAAGTTTACTTTTTGAAACTAATGCTGAAACAGGGAGATAAGGTAGTTGATGAAAACCTGTACTGGCTTTCGAACAAGCCCCATTCATATGAAAAGCTTAATAGTCTTGAAAAAGTTTCGGTGACGGCTTCCATCGGCAAAAACGCAAATGGTAACAATATTATCCGGGTCGAAAATAAAGAAAAGGAGACTGCATTCTTTATACGCCTGAAGATCATGAATGCAGGCAATGAACTTGTTCTGCCGGCATTTTTTACAGAGAATTATTTTACCCTGATACCGGGAGATGAAAAACAGATTGAACTGGATTTGTCTGCTGCAGGTGTAAGGGACGGATCCAGGCTGGTGATTGAGGGCTGGAACGTCAATCCTGAGGAAATTCAGTTATGAAGTAAAAGTCCTATCATTTAGCTGTACTCTGAAGTATTGAAGTCATTTCACGGTCAAGCAGTTTACCCCTGTACTGCTCATATGTGCAATCAGTTCGTTCACTGTTGATAATGCCCATGCTGCCTATCATGTTCCACATCGCATAACCGATCCTGGCTTTATTGAATTCGGAGACAATATCGTTCAGATATGCTAGCGCAACTTCATGCGGCGTCTTGTTGTAAACTCCGAATTCCTGGACCATGATGGGGATACCTTCCGATTTTGCTGTTTCCAGCGTAGTTCTGAGGGGACCAAGGGAAGTTACGGGATTACCGTTTGTATCGGTTATTTTACCATCAGAAGAGATTTTATATGTTGCCTGCTTTGATCCCCATTCAGTATTTGCAGGGACGATAACAATTTCAGATGATCCTGATTTTATTGTTATTTTATTGAAAGTCAGCCAGTCTCCTTCAGTATTTGAAAATGTCAGCTTTGTACCGTCAGCCGGCAATGCCGTTGAATAATCCTTACCTGAAATGTTCTGGTACCCCCATTGGGTATTGATTATCTGTGTCCAGTCTTCACCAGGGTCCGGACCGCAGGTAAAAGCCTTGGTGTAGATTTCTGTCCCGTCCAGTTTGATTTGCATCGTCGATTTGACTGAGACTTGTTGAACATTAACTGTTACTGTCGCATCTTTGGCGAAATTGCCTTCAAGGACAAGGGACGACTGGTAATTGCTTTGCCATGGTCCGAAAAGAAATTGTGAAATATCGAGCATAGGCCATGTGGGTAGCGGCCATGAATCTGATCCGCTCACCCAGCTTGCCTTATAGTGAGTGAGTGTAATCGGATCGTAAACATGTATCGCCTGAATGACATCTTTCTCATTCTTCAATGAAGGGATCAGCTTGCGGGCATAGTTTAGTCCGTCCACAAATATCACTCTGTCAGGATTGATCTCCTGGATCTTTGCAATAGCTTTTTGCATGACTTTTACATAAGCGCCTTCGTCCATGTCCTTCGGCTCATTCACAAGATCAAAGCTAAGTTCTTTATAAGGCACATCCTTATAGCGTTCCGCAAAATAGCTCCAGTGCTTCAGGAATGCATCCTGGGCTTTGGAATCAGTCCATAGATCAAGGTTCTGGTTTGACGGCAACGTTGTTGTGGGATTGACGCAATAGCCCGGCGCTCTGTGAAGGTCGATGCAGATGTGTACTCCATATTTCTTACCCCATTCAACGGCTTGATCAATCTCAGCAACTTCATCTTCAATAAAAACGTCCCAGTTGCCAGGCTGGGTGTAGGTTCTGTAATCGAGGGGAAGCCTTGCGAAGTTGAATCCGAGGTCTTTGATAATAGCAAATTCCTCTTCCTGAAACCCGTTATTCGACCAGTCGACATCATATTTCCCAAGGAGATTGAATCCCCTGAGGTTCCTGCTGAACTGATCAAGATCGATGGGAGCAAAGGTCAGCGGATGTTCGCGTTCGCAGCCCAACCATGGCATGATCAATGCCATCAGTATCAGAAACCTTACGATTTTTACTGCACATTTCATTTTCCGGCAACTTACTTGGATCTCAGCTTATAAGCAACAATACCGGTATTGCTTATACCTGCCAGAAGATAACGGATACCTTTTATATATATTATTTTCATTGACCTTACATCACCTGTCATTGTGAATCCCGATACAGCCTGGGGAATGTAGGTGAAATTGCCTTTCCCGTCTCCCTCAAATAATTGCCCGTAGCTTGCATCCATCACACCAAGACGCACGCACATGGCATTCTGATTACCGGCAAGTACAAGATCATCATTTCCATCCATGTTGTAATCCAGTATTTCGATAGCATGTACAGGAGCAAACTGGGCCTCTACCGGCAGGATGTGCTTTACAAACCTTGTACCCGCATTCTTAAAAAGTACAGTTCTTAGCTCGCTGGCAGTCAGTATCGTTGCTGTCTTAAGGTTCTCAGGTGTGAACATATCAGTCAGCCGGGCCTCAGAATAGGATTCATAGGTAGGAAATTTGATCCTGAGACTGCTTATCTGGTTCAGGATTTCATTCCGGCTTGGAAAGGGGTAAGACTGACCCTGGATAAAATAAGTAATGATGGGATCGACCGATCCGTTGTTGTCGAAATCCTTGTAAGTCAGAGTCACTGGCTCACTTACAGAGCTCTTTAATTGTGAGTTTGTCCCGAAATTTCCTGCAACAAGGTCGATATTACCATCATGGTCAAAATCGGCAGCTTCAACCTTATTCCAGAAACCTTCTTCAGGCTCTTCAAACCATGACCTTGTTGCCTCGGTAAATTTCTTCCCTTTTTCATTGATAAATACCCTGACCGGCATAAATTGTCCGACAGTTACCAGGTCGGGCCATGAATCTTTATTAAGATCGATCCAGACAGCATCAGTTATCATGCCACCTGATGACAGATCAGGAAGCAGCGATGGCGCCATGTTTTTGAAATGTGCCGATCCGTCATTTATCAGCAGGTAGCTTCCTGGTGACATGGGATATTCCCCGGGAATCACAAATCCACCTACAAACAGATCGATATCACCATCTTTGTCGAAATCGGCTGCACAGACACAGGATTTTGATCCTGTCATCTGGGGAAGTGCACCATCAGTCCTTGAGAATTTGCCGGAACCGTTGTTCATATAGAAACGGTCCTGAAGAGCTTTATCATATCTGCTGTAATCATGATAGCCACCACTTACCACATAGAGATCCTGATCTCCGTCATTGTCTGCATCAAAGAAGACAGCATCAGCATCGGTGCAATTAAAATCATCCCTGAAATTAAAGTCCCTGGCAGCTGTAAAGATTCCGGAAGATGATTGAAGGAATAATTTACCCGGGTTTTCTTTGGTTCCGCCAACATAGATATCTGTAAGTTTGTCCCCGTTTACATCGCCGGTTGCCATAATCGGTCCGCAGATTGACAGCATTGAAATCAGCAATGGTTGCCGCTCGAAGTCGTTTGAACCATATTCGGTATGGTCATATTTTAAAGGTGATACTACGGGTGAAAATATTGTTCCTGATAGTGTTTTGGAGGAATTCTTCTGCCTGGCATCCTTCTCATTTATCTCAAGGATCTGATCTGCCGTTACATTTTTCAGAATGCTGATTTTTCCCATGGGCCATTCGACTTTCACAGAATCGGCAAACTTATGATCAGCGAGACCGAAGTGAAGGGTTTTGCTGACGCACGACTGGTATCCTCGTGACGGCATTTGTTCGAGGTACTGCACTCCATTCTGTGCATAGACATATACCTTGCTGCAGAATCCTGAAGTGTTCTTACCGGAACCAATGAGCCGTATTCCCAGGTAACCTGATGAAGCCGGATTCAGTTCCCTGAGCATGTTCCTGTACACGGATGCAGTTTCATTCTGGTTGCTTACTACAAGATCCAGATCCCCGTCGTTGTCTAGGTCGGAATAGGCGGCACCATTTGAAAATCCTTTTTTATCGAATCCCCACTGAAGGCTTTCATCTGTAAAAGTTAAATCCCGGTTGTTCTTAAATATAAAATGATGAACCGGGGTTGAGGTCATGTGACGGGTCAGCATGAATGTATCTGCTTTTTCCTTTGCCCTAGCCTGTTGGGTATAATAATCAAATTTATACTTCAGGAAATCGCGATTCGTATAGTCTTTGAAATAACCGTTGGTAATGAACAGGTCTTTCCATCCGTCGTTATCATAATCTGCAAATAGAGGAGCCCAGCTCCAGTCGGTATTTGAAATTCCTGCAAGCTGGCCGATCTCGCTGAAAGTTCCGTTCCCGTTGTTAAGCTGCAGCATATTGCGCATGCTTGAATGATAAAATCCCTGCATAACCTCAAGGGCATATTCTAGGTAATTTTCCGGACCGTAAAGAAGCTTTAGCCGCTTGTTATCTGCTGAAAGCATGTCGGAGGTAAATATATCGGGCCATGTATCGTTATTGAAGTCGTTCACATCATTCCCCATTGCTGACTGTGATATATGCTGGACATATTCTGTGAGCCGATTGGTGAAAGTGCCATTTCCATTATTAATATACAGGTAATCAGGCTCGATGTAATCGTTTGTTACATAGATGTCAGGCCATCCGTCCTTGTTAATATCCGAAATTGCAACGCCCAGGCCATAGCCAAGGCCATTGGCGATTATACCCGATCCTTTGGTTACATCAGTGAAATGATTTCCATCATTCCGGAATAGTTTATCTCCGGCATAAGGATCATCAGTTACTCTTGCCTGATCAAATTCCAGCCCGCGGATTACTTTAACGTTGGTGGCAACCAGGAACAGATCAAGATCTCCGTCGAGGTCGTAATCGAAAAATGCACCAAGTGTAGAATAAGTGGGATCGTCCAGACCATATTCCTTTGCCTTTTCCTCGAATTTCAGGTTGCCTTTATTGATAAAGAGCTGATTGCGTCTCAGCTCTGGATTTCCTCTTCCTGAATAACAAACATATATATCAATTAAGTTATCCCCATTGACGTCAGCCATGGTCACCCCCGTCTTCCAGCCATCGCGTCCTCCGGTGCCTGAACTATTTGTGATATCCCTGAATTTCAAATCACCAAGGTTAAGATACAGCTTGTTATATCCCATGTTAGATATGAAATAAATATCATCGAGACCGTCATTGTTTATATCTCCCATTGCAACACCACCACCGTTATAAAGATTCTCGTGAGTAAGAGCATTATGTTCTTCGTTTTCAGTGATTGTGTTTTTGAACAGAATTCCCGATTTTTTGGGGGAGACTGGTTCAAATAGTTCGAAATCCTGGCCAGTGGAAAACAATGAAATAAAAAGAAGACAGGAACCAAGGAATGTCCTTGAATAGGAAGTGTCATGTATACACTTAATACACGCCTGTTTCATCCCGAATTTTTTTATTCGGCTGCAGTTATTTCTGTCAGCAGCCATAAAGTAAATGCAACCATAGGTGTCCAATATTCCGATATCTGCCAGTTCCCGTTACCTATCACCGGCTGGTCATTAGCATCACCACCGAGTCCGTTCAGTACCGCACCCGGCAAGACTGGTGTCTGTGGAATAAAGGTACTTCCCGGAAAATGGACAGGATTATTATAACCGACTGTTTCAATTGTAGAGCTGTTGAAGGGATTGACGCCGATAATCCAGTCAAGCTGTCTCTGGGCTAATATCATTAATTCAGGATCATTAAGAGCTTTTGAAGCCTTCATCAATCCGACTCCTGCCGACGCCAGGTTTGAGTTGATACCAACCCACCAGCTGAGTTCCGGCTGCATGAAGTACCTGTACCAGTACTCACCTGTCTTTCTGTTCCCTCCGGGATCCTTACCTTCAAAAAGTCCGTAGGGAACGATGCCAAAGCTGTTTTTACCGGCCATCAGCTTTAGGTACTGTTGTGAATAATCCGATACGATCTGCTTCCACACTGCAGCATCCCTGTGCGACGGATTCGTAGCTATCATATCAGATGCTGTTATGAATCCCAGGCATCCCTGCCAGATATCCTTGAATGGCTCTTTGCCCGACTGGCTTGTGTAAAAGAATCCATTTAGAATATTATTATCATGACTGGACACCTGTAATTTTCTTAGTTTTGCCGCTTGCCCAGCAGCAAAATCGAAATAGGTATCCTTCCGGGTTGTTTTATATAATTCGTTCCCTGCCTGCATCGATGCTCCTATAATTGCTGCGTTTTCATCCCCGGCTGTTTTGGCGCACCAATCAAAGCATTTTATGGCAGCCTGAAGGCATCGGACAGAATAATCAGGATTACCGGTCTGTGCAATCCTCGCCATGATAGCCTCCGCAGAAATGAAGTTATATTGACCTACAAGATCAAGAGGATCAGTCCTTATAACCCTGTCGTCATTCGATCCGAACAGGAGCATGTCAGCCATCGATTTTCCAGCTGTCGGCTTTATAAAAGCGAGTTCCCCGCCATCAGGTCCAACAATATTATCGGTCCAGCGGTTACTGTCGGAATGTTTCTTCACGTCGCCTCCGACATAACTCATGATATAACCATCAGGTTCCTGCATTTTCAGGAAATACTGGTTTCCCCACAGCAGCTCATCCAGAATTTTGATTCTGGCGGGATCAATCTCATCAAGTAGTTCATATGTCTTTGAAAGACCAATCATTCCGTAGATCGTTGCCCCAACCCATTTTCTCAAGTCACTGGCATCGTGCCACCCTCCGGTGACATCCTGGTGTTTCCCGTTGTCCATCCTTATGCCATCGTCCACATGGCAGGGCGACAGATAGCCTGTTGTGCTTGAACCGCAGCGCTGAAGAGAAAAATAACCAACGATTTTTTCCATCGGCTTCCGGTAGGCTATTGAAGAAATTTCAAACGGGTAAGAGCGGAGAGTATCACATTTAATATAATAGTGACCGTCACGTGTAAGAGAACTGAAGTCCCCAGCTGACCATTCTCCGAAATCACCCGGACAAGGTTTAAGATTCCCGGAGTAAACAACCCGGTGTGATTCGAGGTCGATAATGTCAAAGGCTGAGGTCCTTATTCCTTTTGTTAAGACTCTCTTCCCGGCATGAGGGACATACCCCACCTGATTGATAAGCAGATCAACATTCAGATCCCTTGAGATTCTTTGTGATTTAGTTTCCGGGCTTCCGGTGTAAAGAATGATAAGGGTGAGAGATACAGGAATAAACTTTTTCATAATCGTCAGGATAAGGAGGATTCGTCAGAATAAAAGTAAGTAAAATTTGTCCTTATTCAAAAACTAACACGGAGAACATAGACCTGTCTGCCGGGAGGCAGGGAAAACGCAGAGTTCCACTGAGCTAAAGAAATAATCCTCTGTGGAATTTCGTGGTTCTCTGTGTAACTAAAATGTTTCTATAGTTCTCAATTAGTCTTTTAACCGGAGTGGATGAAAAATGCCCTAAATGGGCTTATAAATCCTACAATTTTATTAAATTTATGTCACTCTGATTTATTTTTGAAATTTAACCGGACCGGCCAATCTTGAAACCTTATCCTAATTAATCATAAATTCTTCCAACCATGAAACATTTATCAAAGTTCTTATTTACAGTTCTGTTGACCTGTATACTGATTTCTGCTTGCCAAAGTAGAAAAGCAGAAAAGACATCGTACAAATTCCCATTCACAACGTTTGAGATAAAACGAGGGACCAACATCGCCCACTGGTTGTCGCAAAGTGATCGCAGGGGAGAAGAAAGAGCGAAATTCATAACCGAAAAAGATATCGCTTTCATCGATTCGGTGGGCTTTGATCATATCCGGCTGCCCATTGATGAGGTTCAGATGTGGGATGAAACAGGGAAACGGAATGATACTGCATTTGCACTGCTTAATAATTGTCTTGACTGGTGTCAGAAAGCTGGGCTGAGAGTTGTCGTTGATCTGCACATTTTACGGTCGCACCACTTCAATGAACAGGTAAAACCGTTGTGGACGGTTCCCGCGGAGCAGGATAAATTCATTGCCTTCTGGAAAGATCTTTCGGATTTTCTTCATAATAGACCTCTGGCAATGGTCGCTTATGAACCCATGAATGAGCCTGTAGCCGATGATCCCGAACAATGGAATGTTCTGCTCACAAGAGCAATTGATTCAATACGTAAAAGGGAACCAGCCCGTGTAATAGTTATCGGATCGAACCGATGGCAGTCTGCATCGACATTCGATCAGTTGAGGGTACCTCAGGGTGATACCAATATAATATTAAGCTATCATTTTTATGAACCGTTTTTCCTCACCCATTATCAGGCGGGCTGGACAAACCTGAAGGATTTTAAGGGGGAAGTGAATTATCCGGGGCAGATAGTGTTGAACAGCAACCTTCCTGAACACCAGAAGGTATACAACCGGGATACGCTTATCAAAATGATGGAAAAGCCTCTTCGCCTTGCCTCAACTCTTAAGCTGCCTTTGTATTGCGGGGAATTCGGCATTTACAGGAATTTCTTCCCTGCCGCAAAGCTTGACTGGTACAAGGACATGATCTCTATATTCGAGCAGTACCATGTTGCCTATGCGAACTGGAATTACAAATCAGGTGCATTCGGACTAGTCGGTGATGATGGAAAGCCGATACAGCCATATCTAAGCATTGTGGCCGGGAAAGGCTCCGACTAGTAAAAGTCAAACCAATCAGCACCCGGCACCTATCAACAAGCAACCAACTAGCGACTAGCAACCAATTGAATTTCAATTATTAAATAATCATAGTATGAAACTAATCATTAGAATTCTCTCCACCCTGTTGATGCTGACAGGAATATGTTCTGTTGTTTCTGCCCAGAATACCGAAGAACCGCTGTTTCAGATCAGGGGATTCTGCATAAGTGCACCACGCCCTGACGGTGTTGAGCGATTCGTAAAATTCATAGACGAGGAACTGGCAACAAGGGGTGTCAATACCCTTGTTCTTCTTGTCGACTATGGATTTAAATTCGAAAGCTATCCTGAGCTTGCAGACTCTGCTGCACTTTCAAAATCAGACTGCAGGAAGATAGTGAAAGTGTGCAGGAAGAACAATATCAGGATAATACCACAGATCAACCTTTTGGGCCATCAGTCCTGGGCGAACCATCCCAATCCATTGCTTACCCATTTCCCTGAATTTGATGAGACCCCATGGGTCAAAATGCCTGAAAAATATGTGTGGCCGAATGCCGATGGACTTTATTGCAAAAGCTATTGTCCTCTTCATCCCGAAGTCCACAAGGTGATATTCGCTCTTGTTGATGAGTTATGCGATGCTTTTGATGCAGAGGCTTTTCATGCCGGCATGGATGAAGTATTCTATCTTGGTGACGATAAATGTCCCCGGTGTTCAGGAATTGACAAAGCTGTTTTATTTGCAGATGAGGTAAGAAAGATAAGAGATCACCTTGCCCTTAAGAACAGGGAGATGTGGATCTGGGGCGACCGTCTGATTGACGGAAAGACATCCGGAATGGGAATCTGGGAAGCAAGCTATAATTTCACTTACCGGGCTATCGACATGATCCCCAAAGACGTGGTGATCTGTGACTGGCATTATGAAAGGCCTGATCAGACGCCTGTTTATTTTGCCCTCAAGGGATTCAGAGTAATTACCTGTCCCTGGAGAACTCCTGCAACAGCCGTCATTCAGGCGGAGGACATGGCGAAATTCAGGAAATATGCAACGCCTGAAATGAAACCTAGGTATTACGGAATGATGCAGACCACATGGTCAAACCCTGAACGGTTCATAAACGGTTTTTACGGCATAAAGACCAATGACGCAAGGCCTGGCACCAATCAACAGGATCCGGCCAAGAATCCATGGGACACCTTTAGGGCAATGTACAAACGGATGGACGAGCTGTCTTCAATGAAATAGCTTTATACAACTTCCGCTATGAAGAGCCTGAGAGTTTTTTCCTTTGCAGCATTCCTAATCCTGACTTTTAATGCCATGGCAATTAAAAGCCCTGAGATACAGAACCTACGTCAAAGACCTGATACACTGGGACTTTATGAAAAACTGGAAATATCGTTCAATATAAATAACGGAAATGAGTACATCAATCCTTTTGATCCGGATGAGGTTGATATAACTGCGCTTTTTACATCACCTTCCGGTAAAACATGGAAGATACCCGGCTTTTATTGTTATGCGATGGGGACACTCTGGAAGATCAGGTTTTCACCTGATGAAACCGGACTATGGAAATACATTGTTACCGTCAGGGATAAAGGAGGTGAGGTATCGAGTGCTCCACAATCTTTTGTTTCCGTAAGTTCTGCCAGGAAAGGACCTGTTGTGGTAGCTGATAATAAACGTTACCTGAAATACAGTAATGGTTCTGATTTCTATGGCGTTGGTCTCTGGTATAATGATAGTTACACCTCCTTTAACAGGGGCTCTGTAAGACCCGAAGAACTTGATAATCTTAAATCACTGGGGATTAATTTTATCGGAACCTTTATTACCCCGCTTGAAACACCGGGAAGCGGCCTGGGCAGGTATGACCAGAATATCTGCGGAAGGCTTGATGAGCTTCTTGAAATGTGTGAAGAACGTGATATGTTGCTAAGCCTCAACGTCTGGTTTCATTCCTACCTTTCAGAAACTGTATGGGGTGGGGGGAACATAAGATGGTATGCTAATCCCTACCAGCAGATAACGAGCGCAAAGGATTTCTACAGAAGCGAACCAGCCTGGAAATACCAGGAGAAGCTTTACAGGTATTTTATTGCCAGATGGGGATACAGCAGGGCGCTCGGGATATGGTTCATTGTCGATGAAATTAATGGAACCGACGGATGGGTAAAGGGAGACAGCCTTGCAGCATGTGACTGGGCTAAAAGGGTCCATGATTATTTCAAGGCAAATGATCCTTACAGACACCCAACAACCGGTACCAGGAGTGGAGGCATACAGGAGTATTGGAGGCAGGGATATCAAACCTTTGATCTGGCAGCAAGGGAAATCTATGAGGCTCAGGGATACCCGATCAACACGACAAGTACTATCGACTCGGCAAGGATCCATCCCCTTAAAAGCAGCTATACAAATTACGCAAACCAGATCAGGCGGTTATGGAACGGATACGAAAAACCGGCAATAATTGGTGAAACTGGATGGGCTCATACATTTTACGAACCTTCCATGCCGGGATACCTGGCACAATATCACGATGCACTATGGGTATCTCTGACAACGGGAACAGCCATGACACCTTTCTGGTGGGCTCACTCAAGGTTCATTAATGACAATGTGCTGACTGCCCAGATTACCAGCATAAAAAGATTCACAGACAGGATTCCCCTTTCGAAGCTGACAGGCATTGTACCCGCTTCAGTACAAAGTTCCCGTGGTGACGCTTTCGGTATTAAGAGTAACGAAGTTGTATTCGGTTGGGTGGCAAATCCTGATGCTGACGTTGCTGGTGTTAAAATTACGGTTTCTTCTCTGAGCAACGGTAAATACAAGCTGAGGATCTTTCATACCTGGAGAGGAACATTTATTGATGAAAGGGAGATCTCATGTACTGACGGATCAGTCACTTTCGGGCCGCCGTACATGCATATTACAGGTTCCCAGGCTGTATATATCGGGCAGGATGTTGCATTTATCCTGGAAAGATTGCCCGATCCGGCGCCATTACCTGATAAGGGAAAAAAGCCAGGGAAGAAGTGAGCCGCGGGACACAAGACGCAGGACACAAGACGCGGGACACAAGACGCAGGACACAGGACACAGGGCACAAGACGCAGGACGATGGGCATAGGATATCTGCGAAAATCTGCGGTTTTATCTGCGTGAATCTGCGAGGAATAAAAAAAAAAGAAGTCTACCGCAGAGTATCACTGATTTGTTCGCAGAGTTACGCAGAGTTGAAAGGATTGAATAGGAGAAAGGGGGAGTGGGAGAAGCGATGTGTTTCCTGTGTTAGGAGTGGTGAAGAAAAGACGGAAGGCGGAAGACAGTGAAACTCGATATTAACTCAGTGAAATTCAGTGGTAAAACAGAAGTGAAAAAATATAAATATCTTGAAATACATTGAAATACATGGAAATATTTGGGAATAAGATGGTTAGAAATAAACTTTATCATACCTGCCTTTGGTTGGTAATGGTTTTTATCGGAATCTTGATTTCTGTCCAACCAGCCACTGCACAGAGAAAGAAGTCCAAAAAAACTGAACCAGTACCTGTTGATCAGAACATTGTGCTGGCTGACAAGGGTTTGAGTGCATACAGGATCGTGTTACCTGCTTCTGCAACAACATATGAACAAAAGGCAGCATCAGTGCTGCAGGATTACCTCCTTCAGATAAGCAGTACTGCACTTCCGATACTGCCGGAAAATAAGAAAGGAAGTCCTTATGAGATTCTGCTTGGTCAGAATGAACGGCTTAACCGGCTGAACGCCGGCATAAGCTTTAATGACCTCGGAACTGATGGATTTGTGATAATGACCGACAGCATGCGTCTGATCATTGCAGGAGGGAACGGGAAAGGCACACTGTATGGTGTCTATACGTTTCTCGAAAAGTACCTGGGCTGTCGCATGTACAGCCCTAAGGTAAAGATCGTTCCAAAACTGGAGAAGATATCGCTCGGAACAATTAAGGATAAGCAAGTCCCTGTAATTAAGTTCAGGGATACCCATTATCGTATATCATGGGACCAGGAGTATACCGACTGGCATAAATTGAGTCACGATGAGCGGGGCAACAGACCGGCATGGGGCTCTTGGGTACACACCTTTAACAGTCTGGTGCCTCCTGAGATCTATTTCAGGGATCATCCTGAATACTATGCGCTGCGTGATGGAAAGAGGATCCCGACCCAGTTGTGCCTTACCAATCCGGAAGTTCTGAAGATCGTGATCCAAAATCTCAGGAGGAAGATAGCCGAAAACCCTGGTGCCCTGTACTGGTCAGTCAGTCAGAACGATAACCGTCAATACTGCACATGCGATAATTGCCGCGAACTTAACGAGCGTGAAGGATCTCCTTCAGGTTCAATTATAAATTTTGTAAATCAGGTGGCAGAGCAGTTTCCCGATCATAGAATATCTACCCTGGCATATGAATATTCACGTAAAGCTCCTATAAATATCAAGCCGGCGAAAAACGTGAATATAATGCTCTGCAGCATTGAAATGAGGAGGGACCGGCCATTTGCAGAAGCTACCGATTCTGTCAGCACTGCCTTTGTCAGAGATGTAAGGGACTGGAGCAGGATAGCCAGTGATATTATTGTCTGGGATTACGTGATCCAGTTCCCAAACCTGGTAAGTCCATTCCCAAACCTTCATGTACTGCAGCCAAACCTTCAGTTCTTTGCGGAGAACGGAGTAACAGCTATGTTTGAACAAGGGAACCGGGAAGTTGGCGGTGAATTTGCAGAATTACGTACATACATGATTTCAAAGCTTTTATGGGATCCTTATTGCAATACCGACAGCCTGATAAATGATTTCCTTAATGGCTATTACGGTGAAGCTGCAGGTCCGATCAGAAAGTATATAGATATGATGCGGGAGGCATCGCTTGCATCTGAACAGCCTCTCGGGATTTTCGCTTCCCCGAATAAAGCTGCAGAGAGTTATCTTACGAGGCCCTTGATTGATAATTACAAGAAATTGTTTGATGAAGCGGAATCTGCTGTGGCTGATTCTGCCGAAATTCTTGAAAGAGTGAGAATTGCCAGGTTGCCCTTGAATTTTGCGATAATGGAGCAGTCCAAAAAGATCTTTTATGGCGAGTACGGATCTTTTATTAGAGAGGGGGATAAATGGGTTGTGAACCCTGAGATCAGATCGATGGTCGATCCGTTCGTTGATCTTTGCATCAGGCAGGGAGTGACCAGGCTTAAAGAATGGAGCACAACACCCGAAGCGTATCGTGCAGCAATGTACAGGCTTTTCTATCAGGGCAGGAATGAGCATCTTGCGTACGGGAAAGAAGTAAGGTTCATTAGTCCCGATATTTCGGCAATACCTGAAGAAGAGCGGAAAATACTTACTGATGGTATAAGGGGAAGTCATGATCCGGAATACAACTGGCTTGATTTCCAGGGAAAGGATCTCGATGTAATAATCGACCTTGGAGAGATCCAGCTTGTACATCATATCGAGTGTGCATTCTACCAATTGGCAGCATGGCTCAGTATTGTTCCGAAGGAGGTGGATTTTCTGATATCGGCAGATGGGGAAAAGTTTGAATCTACCGGAGTCGTAAAGAATACATTACCTATTGATCAATATGATTCATATCAGAGAGACTTCATTATCGATTTTAGGCCGCTGAATGCCAGATATATCAGGGTTGTCGCACATACTATCGGTAACACACCTGAATCACACCCCGGAGCGGGCCAGCCTGCAAGAATGCATATAGATGAGATAGTTGTCGAATAAAGGTATTCCTCTCTTTCTTCTAATTCTTCTAAATAGGAATATTTTTTAGTTACACAGAGATCCACGTAGAATAACAAATGTTCACAGAGATACTAGTTCTTAACTCAGTGGGATTCTGTGTCTTCCCTGTCTTCCGGCGGGCAGGTTTTAGCGTGTCCGTGTAAGTTCTTGAAGTGCGCCAAAAATGGCAATTATGCGAATAAAAGCCTGGGAGAATTTGGTTATCTCAAAAAAAATGTTAAATTTTGTAAAAACAACCTATCGGGAAAGAACCTTAACCTTTTTCGATGCCTAAAAACCAAAGCCAATGATTTTTAGAAAACTGGACAAATTTACCAGACTGGTTTTGATTTTGTTTCTGTTGCTGACATCGTCGCAGATGGTGCTGGCGCAGGGACGGGTTATTACCGGTACCGTCAAAGACTCAGACGGTGGAGCTCTGGTGGGTGTTACTGTCCTGATTAAAGGCAGCACAGTCGGAACACTCACGAATGCACTAGGAAAGTACTCAATTAATGCGGGAAGCAATGATGTATTGAGCTTTTCCTTTGTTGGTTACGTTGCACAGGATATTCCTGTTGGTAACCAGACAACTATTGATGTAACTTTATCAACCGAGGTTTCACAACTTGGTGAAGTTGTCGTGACAGCACTTGGTGTGACAAGATCGACAAAAGCTTTGCAGTCAACAATTGCCAAAGTTGACGGCTCAAACCTCACCCAGGCACGGGAAATTAACCTTGGTAATGCCATCCAGGGACGTGTAGCTGGCGTGAATGTGTCCAATCCGGGTACAGGTCCGGCAGGATCTTCCCGTGTTATCATCAGGGGGAACAAATCGATCGGGGGTGCTAACCAGCCCCTTTATGTAGTTGACGGAATCCCTATGGATAACACACAGTTCGGCCGGTCCGGAGTATGGGGAGGAGTGGACCAGGGAGACGGCCTATCGAGCCTTAACCCTGAGGATATTGAATCTGTAACTGTTCTTAAAGGCGCTGCTGCTGCTGCACTTTATGGTTCCAGAGGTGGTTTCGGAGTTATCAACATCGTAACAAAACGCGGCCAGGCCCGCAAGGGTATCGGAGTTGAATTAACCTCCAATTATGTCTTTGAGAATGTGATAAACTGCTCTGACCTGCAGCAGGTTTATGGCCCCGGAGGAATAGTTGACGGTCCGGGCGGTACAAGGATCTATGGAAAACCTGTTGATCAGCAGCAAGCTTATAACTGGGGAGCCACTTCAATGTGGGGACCAAAACTGGATGGTTCTTCAGTTATCCAGTTCGATGGTGTCGCAAGACCCTATTCCTATGCCGGGGATAACTGGAAGCGCTTTTATGAAACCGGACATACATGGACCAACAGCATTGCCATTTCAGGTGGAGGCCAGAAACAGACCTATAGGTTCTCATTCTCAGATCTGACCAATACTACCATGATTCCCAATGAATCCTTCAAGAGGAGGAACCTTTCACTAACAACAAACGGGAAATTTGGCGAAAGGGTTACCTTCAATGCCAAGGTCATGTATTCGAATGAGAAAACGGAGAACAGGCAATACACGGCTGACAGCCCTGCAAATATTCCCCAGGCAATATGGGCACTCGCAAATACATTAAATGTATACGATCTTAAAGGTGATCCCAATAAACTGGGTGCAGTTGCTCCAGGCGTTACTACACCTGACCTGAAATCAACAGGCGAAGAATTTCAGGAGGCCAATAATAACTGGCTGCAAAACCCCTACTGGGTCGCTTACCAGTTTAAGAATGAGAACCTCAGGGACCGTTTCATCGCATCTGGAAACGTTAGATATGATATATTCAAATGGCTGTGGGTGCAGGGACAAGTGGGGATGGACTATTTCGTAAGAAATAATAATTTCCTCGTTCCCCAGGGCACCGGTTATCTTCGCGGAGGTTCCAAAAATGAAACCTCAAACTTCGTGAGGGAAATTAACATGGAGTGGATGGTCGGTGGTGATCATGAATTCGGAAAGTTCAGGGTCAATGCGTTTGTGGGTGGAAACAGAATGGTGCATGATTATGAGACAATTCAGGCAAACGGTTCTAACTTCAATATTCCATTCTACACCTCAGTGACCAACACTAAGTCTCAGAGCTTCGGATACGGCTATTCCAAATCAGGGATTAACTCCATTTACGGTTCGGCCGAGTTAAGTTACAATAATTATGTATTTATTACTGCCACAGCCAGAAACGACTGGTTCTCAGTACTTAATCCGGTTAACAACAGTAAGTTGTACCCATCACTAGGCGGAAGCTTTATATTCACTGATGCATTCAAATTCCTGCCTGACTGGCTCAGCTACGGCAAATTAAGGGTAGCGTGGGGTCAGGTTGCAACTGCCAATGTTGGTGCTTATTCGTCGAGTATTACTTATGGCCTGTTTGGACAGGGACATCTTGGTCTTCCTATGGCAGGATTCTCGGGAGGAGATAATATTCCGAACCCGAATCTTAATCCCGCTTTGTCGACCGAGATTGAGTTCGGAACTGATCTTAGATTCTTTAGAGGAAGACTAGGCTTGGAGTTCACCTATTACAACCAGAAGACGACCGATGATATCCTGTCTGCATCGATCTCAAGAACTTCAGGATTCCTGACGACATCTGTAAATATAGGTGAGCTGTCGAATAAGGGAGTTGAAATAGTGCTAAGCGGAACACCCGTACAGGGACCGATAACTTGGGATGTTTCACTAAACATTGCACAGAATAAAAACAAAGTAATTGCGCTTAGTCCGGGTGTGACAGAGCTGAATGTTGAGGAACCTCGTACCAGAACTGTTTATATTAAACACATTGTCGGTTATCCTTTCGGAATGATCACCGGATATGTGCAGAAGACTGACAAGCAGGGTAACAAGGTTTATGAATCAAACGGCTCACCCGCCAGATCCGATGTATATGAGATACTGGGGAACGGCGTGGCCAAATTCACCGGAGGTCTGACCAATACATTGACCTGGAAACGTATAAGCCTGAATGCACTTATCGACTTCAAGTTTGGAGGTGATATCTATTCAGGAACCAATGTTCGTCTAACCGAATGGGGTTTGCATAAACAGACACTGAAGAACCGCGAGGGAGGAATGGTTGTAACAGGTGTAACTCAGACCGGTACTTCAGGGGGTGAACCTGTTTATGCGCCATTTACACTGACACTTAATCAGGAGCAGACACGTCAGTACTGGAGTAACCTGGGTGAACGGGCCGAAGAGAATTTTATATATGATGCTTCATTCATCAAGCTGAGACAGATTTCTATTGAATACAGCTTTGCCCCGAAAATCCTGGCTAAAACTCCATTCACTAATCTTGCCGTGTCATTCGTTGGAAGGAACCTTGCCATACTCTACAAGAATATAGACAATGTCGATCCGGAATACGGTTACACGGATAGTGCCGCTCAGGGTCTCGATTACTTTGGTATGCCGACAACCCGTACTTTTGGTTTTAACGTGAAAGCAGTATTCTAAACTTTAAAATTCAGCAATATGAAAAATATATTCAGACTGATTCTGGGTACGCTTCTCACAGGATTCATTATAGCAGGCTGCGATACTAAGGACCTGCATGATATGAACATCAATCCCAATGCCGTAAATCAGATAGATGTAAACTATTTCCTTACATCTGCTGAGCTGAGTGCTTCCAATAATGGCCTTCGTGATGACAGATATACCGACTGGAGAACAAATATCGGTATGTGTGCACATGCCATCCAGCAGCTGGCCAGTACAAGCACTGGTACTATATCGGTTGGTGATAAATATCTTGAGAACGACGTTGAGCCGTCCAATGCTCCCTGGGACCATTTCTTCGCAGGCGACGGAAGGGTGACGGCAGAAATTATCAAGCAGACTGGTCCGGGTGGCTGGTCTGAGGGACAGAAAATCAATACCCGCTGTGCAGCAAGAATACTGAGAGTGCTCTGCTTCCACCGTCTGACCGACTGGTATGGAAGCATACCGTATACTGAAGCAAACAAGGGTATTGAAGGGATATTCCAGCCGAAATATGATAAACAGAAAGATATCTATAAAGATCTGTTAAAAGAGCTGGATGAAGCCTGTACTGATCTGAAAACTTCAAATCCTGATGAAGGATTTGCAGCTGCAGACTATTACTTTAAGGGTGATATCACCAAATGGAAAAAGTTTGGATATTCCCTTATGTTCAGGCTTGCAATGAGAATTTCGAATGTGGATGCTGCCACTGCAGCAACTTACGTTACAAAGGCTATTGCAGGTGGAGTAATGCAGAGCAATGCCGATAATCTGTTCGCAACAATGGCACTTGGGCCAAGTGAATGGACAAACCAGAACGGCATCTCACGCGGATTCTATCCTGGTGACGGTGGTCAGTGGGAAAGTTCGTTCCTGAGCAAAACCTTTGTTGACTGGCTACAGGGACCAGATAAAACATCCGTTAATGACGATGATCCCAGACTGATGATCTTCACGGGAGGCATTATCCAGTGGACAGCCAATTCGGTAATTTATCTTGAAACTGATCCTCTGAAACAGAGGGGATTGCCTAATGGCCTTGACGGAGCTATGCTTAATACACTGATGGGTGGCCCAACAATTCCTTACCAGCATTTTTCAGCCGTCAATCCGCTGATGATGCAGGATGATGAACCATACCAGATCATGAATGCAGCTGAATCGCAATTCCTGATGGCAGAAGCTCTTGAAAGAAATATTGGAACAGGAATTACGGGAACTGCTGAGGATCATTACAAGGCTGGTGTCAGGATGGCCATGCAGATGTATACCGTCTATGATCCGTCATTTGTAGTTACCGATGCAAGGGTAGACCAATATCTGGCTCTTTATCCTTATGGCGTTACAAAGCCAAAACTGGAAATGATCGGCGAGCAGATGTGGGCATGCAAGTATATGAACTGGTGGGATGCCTGGTCTGACTGGAGAAGAATGGGGTTCCCGCAACTGACACCGACCAATTATCCCGGTAATGCAACAAATGGTCAGATCCCGACAAAGCTGATGATCCCTGCCTATGAAGCAACTGGTAATCCCAACTACAAAACTGGCGCCACACAGCCCGACAGGCTGGTTGGCAAGGTTTGGTGGGATGGAGGACCAGAATGATAAAATGGGATCAGGTTTAACAATAGTAAAAAGGGGCTGAAAATGCCCCTTTTTTATACTCCTGTTATTTTTTTAGCAGCTGGTTGGTTGCCAACACCAAGAACATGAAGTTTGTTTCGCCTCCACCCATTACATATTCAGTCTGCTGCCAAAGGAAGCTCCAGTTGTCCTTTAATTCCGGCAGATCAGGCCTGATAATCGCTGTTCCTGATGCCACACCACCCGGTATGTAAGAAAGGTCCGCCCTGTTAACTCCATAAGCCTGGGTAAGCGATTTATAACCCACACCCGAAGCGAAGGATGCTGTGTTCCTTCCGGGATGGCATCCGAGGACAAATTGCATTGAACTGAAAATCCGGTCTGGTTTGAATACTCCAGGAAATCCCTTAACCAGGAAATATTGCTGGACTCCCAGTGATTGAATTGTCCATCCTGCTCCCCAGATATCTGGCTTATACGGGACCCCAAATGGGTTTTCAGCATCTTCTTTCTCCAGCTGAGCGGAGAATTCCTTTACCGCTTTCTCCATATCTTCCCGGAATCCAGCATCAGTTATATTATTGTATACCATAGCAACAGCCCAGGCTGTTCCCTGCATATGGGCAAGAATAAATTCCTTCTGGGATGTTATGTCATCAAGAAATTTTATGCTTTTTGTTGTAATATACAATTCCGCAGCAGCCTGTATCCGTTCATTTACCATTTCTTTTTTACAAGCAGTCAAATAGAGATCTTCCGCGGCTTTCAGACATTCATCTGACATTTCAGGACGCCAGGCTTTCAGTACCCTGGCTGCTGCGGCCAGGGAAGCCACACCAGTAAGTTCATGCCTTGCATTATCCTCGGTGAAGACCCAGTTGTCATCCATTATTGAAGAATTATACGCTGTTTTTGCTCCCTCGGGCAGTTCCTGACTATAGATGAGGTTATCAGTCTGTGCACTTCCGTCACCCTGAAGACCATATTGCTTACGTGTTGGATTAATCATTCCCCTGTACAATCTGCCCATGCCTTTGTAGCCACCAAGTATGGTATATACACCGTGTTCAACCTGTTGAAGGGCATCCGGTATGCCATCAGGTTTATGGATCGTAACGATCCTTTTTTCCTGATCCACAGTTGTGGCATCAAGGTCTATATGAAAGATCTCATACATCTGGGCAAGTCTCCAGGTTGTAACTGCCTGCGATTCAATGCGAAGATCATAGTCGCCGGCATCGTGCCAGCCGCCTCTGTCGAGAAAAGGAACATGCTCAGGATATGAGAACCTGGTAAAAGTCTCAGGTCCCTGCCTGTAACCATCGAAATGTATCAGGTTGACAGGAGCCATCACTGCATCATCAAGATGGCACCAGTCATGCCATACCCTTGTGCCTTGCTCGATGCGCATATGACACATTTGAACAGGGAGGAAATATTCCAGAGTCGGCTGCCATACGTATCTGTCATAGATATCATTCCCTACTTTGAACAGATTTGAAGTCACATCACCATAACGGATCTGATAAATTCCGGGATCTTTAATTATGCTGAAATCACAAATAGCGTAATTGTACCTGAGATATTTACCCCACGTAACCAGCGCCGCTGACATTACTTTTACCTGTGTGCCATCGGAATTAATCTTCATTATTTCAATGGTTTTGGGTTTAGTGGTCCGTTTGTCCAGCTCAATAACTGCTCTTTTGTGCTCAGAAGGAAGATAACCAACCTGGCTTATATGGATGACAGGAGAGTAAGTGAAATCCTTCAGTGGAACTGCTTCAATCTCCCATTCAATGACTTTTTTAGTTTCACCTTTTGGAATCGCTGCTCTTACTATAAACCATCCGGCTTTTGAGTCTTTACGGCCATCAACGAGCTGGATATTGCCTTTCAGTGCCTTAATGGTCAAGCGCTGGTCATTAGTTTCAGGAGCAACGGTAAGGATTTTTCCTTCAGCATAAGGCTCAAGCTCTGCTCCAATCATCGGGCTGTATGAATCGGTGGGGAAGAATCCCGACTGGCCGTCCATGCTCCAGCTCTTGCCAAAGAGTATTGACGGGAAGAGTTCTATCTGGAACCACGATTTACCAGCCATATCCTCAGGGAGAGCCTGATCAAGATCAGCTGACACCAGAATTTTATGGCCTTGTGCAGTGACACGAACTGTATATCCTAAAGGAACGTCAGGATATTTAAGTTGTGCTTCAATGGTTCCGGTTTGCTTGTCAATTTTTTTCTGACCTTTTTCCGAAAACATACCTAGTCTTATATCCCCGTTGGCAGCAACGCGGATGCCGTTTTGAATAATAGTAATTCCGCTCTGGTGGCCGCTGGGGTAGTAATCATCAAAAACCATAACATCAAGTCCTGGCATTTCAAAATATCCCTGATCATTAATGGTGAGCTTATCTTGCCCGTACACTTGGTTTATAGATCCCTGACACATAAGAATGGCGAGGAAGATCAATAGAAACAAAGAGCTATTTTTCATGATGCAATAAAGTTTGAAGAGAATTTTATTTAATAAAGTTAAGATAAATAATCCAGCCGGTCAGAAGATGACAAGATCGTTTTTGACAGATTAGTCAGGGTATCTCATAAGGATCCTGTTTAAGAATTTATTTATAATTTTACTTAATACCCTTCAGTTGCTTAAGTCTCGGGAAGAGGAACAGTTTAAGTATGCTGAGAAAGATTACATTCATGAAAATACTGGCTTTAATGCTCGGGCTGTTTCTGACTACCGGATGTGCCAGGGACACCTCTAGATTAGAAGAGGCTGACCGCGAACCGACTCTCGAGCCTGACTACTCCGGAGTAACTGTCCCGAAAAATATTGCCCCCCTGAATTTCAGAATCAATGAGGATGGAACATCGTTCCATCTCATTGCCTCCTCGACCAATGGCTTCTGGATTTCAATAAATTCTTCAGACGGGATCATTCGTTTCCCGTATAAATCATGGAAGAAACTGATGCAGGATAATAAAGGAGGGATGATCACATTTGAAATTACGTCAGGAAATAAGGAGGGAATCAGAAAAAAATTTAATCCTGTAAAAATATATGTAGCAGGTGATCCAATAGATCCATGGCTGTGCTACAGGCTGCTTTATCCCGGTTACGAATCATACTTACAATTAAAGATCATAGAAAGAAGCACCGAAAGCTTTAAGGAAAAGTCCATTGTCGAGAATCAGCTCCTGAACAATAACTGTATAAATTGTCATTCCTTCTGCAGAAATAATCCGGATAAGTTCCTTTTACATGTAAGAGGCACGGTAGGCGGAACCTATTTCACCGAAGGGGATAAGGTTATCCGGAAGGATTTAAAAGCTTCCGGAATGAAGTACGGAGCTGTTTACCCGGCATGGCATCCTGACGGGGATCTTGTTGCTTTTTCCTCGAACAGCATTGTCCAGAGTTTTCATGCAGCACAGGAATATAATATTGAAGTGACTGACTTGGCTTCCTCGCTTGTGGTTTACAATATCAAAAAAAATGAAATGTCACCCGTTGGCGAATCTGATTCCTTGAAATATTTGGAGACATTTCCGGAATGGTCACCAGATGGCAGATACCTGTACTATTGCAGGGCAGTGCAGATTAATGATACCTCGGATTTCGTCCGGATAAATTATGATCTTGTCAGAAAATCTTTTAACAAGACTTCATTTTCATTTGGGAAGGCCGAGGTCATTTTCGATGCCCGGGCAATCGGGAAAAGTGTATCTTTCCCGAGGATCTCACCCGACGGACAATACCTCGTATTTACACTTCACAATAATGGGAACTTCTCCATATGGCATAAAGAAGCCGATCTGTATCTGATGAATCTCCAGACCGGAAATACAGATCGAATGAGCATCAACAGCGATGAGACTGAAAGTTATCATAGCTGGTCATCAAATGGCAAATGGCTGGTTTTCAGCAGCAAAAGGGATGATGGATTGACAGCAAGACCATATTTTGCTTATTTCGGTTCAGCGGATAATGTCGGTAAACCATTTGTTATGCCGCAGAAGGATCCCACACTTTACAAGAGAGAAATAAGAACTTTTAACAAGCCTGAGTTTGTAACCGGTAAGGTCAGAATAAATCCACGCGAATATGAGCATGCCTCAAAAAAGACAGCTCAAAAGGCTCAATGGGCTCAAAGATAGAGTCGAACAGGTATAGTATCCTGGTTTATAAAACAGGCTCGGAAAAATGAATAAAGAGTCAGCTAGAAGTAAACAATCAGCAGGGCAGGCAATCCTTAAGGATGAATTAAAAGCCTGGGAATATGATAAATACTACCTCCTTACCTCAGTTTTTATCATCTCAGGGCTATATTTTTATTTGATAGGCAACTATCTGTTCTTCTACCAGGAAAACCAGATGCTGTTTGTATTTTCCCGGGATTATCTGAAACAATTTGCCTCAAAACCTGGCGGGTTTCTGGAATATGCCGGAAATTTCCTCAGTCAGGGTTATTTCAGTAACCTGTATGGAGCTCTGATCCTGGCTGTTGTCTTTACAATTATTACAATTATTTTCATTCGAATAAATAAGAAGCTGGCATCCGATAAAACATTTTCACTTCTGTTTGCCGTACTTTCAGCGTGCCTTATGATCCTGATTCAGACAAACATAAATTTCCGGATGCATAATAACCTGGGAATCCTTGGAGCGGGTTTGTATTTTCTTATTTCAATATCTTTCAAAGGGAAAGTTGCACGAATTACGGCCCTGGCTTTATTTCCACTGTTTTTCTGGCTTACCGGCGCTTATGCATTTATTTATCTGGTTATGTACACGTTGTACAACATATTCAGGAAAGAAGTAATCTGTCCGGCTTGTCTCCTGATAATTGCAGGTCTGACCCTGCTGATTTCCAAAGAAGTCATTTTCCTTCAGCCGTGGCCTGATTTGTTATATTATCCTATGCCTCTGAAAGGCTACTTCGGCAAGCCATTGATATTGTGGCTGTTCTTCCTGTTCTTTATTTTATATCCTGTGCTTGTAAAGCTTCCGGGCCTGATAAAAAGGAATGAGAATTACATCAGGCCAGTCTCGACCTGGTCAATTCTTCTCACAATATTGCTGACAATCTTCGTGTTGTCGAGAATTTACAATCAGGATACTGCCAACATGTTCAGTTTGGAAAAAATGTTCTTTGCAAGGGACTGGGCCGGAGTGATAAAGCAACAGGAGAAGATGCGATCGAGGAACCCGGTAGCGGAATATTATTTTAATACAGCTCTTTCTGAAAGCGGGATGTTATGCGATAAATTGTTCTTTGCACCTCAGGATTACGGGCCGAGATCGATCGGTATAGCATGGAACTCACAGATTAGTATGAATAAGCTTTTCAGGGGAGTTTATTTTTACTACTCCATCGGACTCATTAACGAAGCACACCGCTGGGCATTTGAATCAATGGTCACTGAGGGTTATCATCCTGAAAATATCAAGCTTCTGATCAAAACAAATATGATCAACGGTCATTATAAAGTGGCTGAAAAATATATAGGTGTTCTAAAGAAAACCCTGCATTACAGGAACTGGGTTAAGAAATATGAGGAGATGCTCAGGAATCCGCAACTGATAAGTGCAGATCCGGAATTAGGTGAAAAAATAAAACTGAAGCCAAATTATGATTTTATAGTAAGAATTAGGAATCCTCAAAAAAATATCACCTCACTGTTGCAGTCGAATCCTGAAAACAAGAGAGCCTTTGAATACAATTTGGCATGGCTTATGCTAGATAAAGATTTTAACGGGATTGTAAATGAAATCAGCAAACTAAGCCTGATGAATTATACAAAAATACCAAGGCATATTGAGGAAGCCGCATTATTGTTGAGAGCAGATATGGGACCAATGCCCGGATTCAGCAATTTATTGATAGGCAACGAAACCCAGTCGCGCTTTTTAAATTATGTGTCTCTAAGAATGTATTTTGACCGGACTAAATCTCCGGTAGGAACCGCAATTCAGAAAGAATTCGGAAACACCTTTTGGTATTATCTTGATTTTAATAAACCTCAGAATCAGCTGGAATGATGCGCGATTTGGAAAAGGTTATATTATTGTCAGTCCTGATGTCAGTATCTCTGGCAGCCCCCAGCCAGACTTCTGACATGATAGCGAGAGAATTCTTTAACGAGGGAACTTATAAAGTTACAATCAATGACTATAAGGGAGCTATTTGTGCTTTATCCGAAGCTATAAAGCTGGATTCAGGCTTCCTGCAGGCATATGAAAACAGGGGAGTGGCAAAGTATCACCTTCAGGACTATAATGGAGCACTCTATGATTTCGATAAAGCACTGAAAATAAATCCATATGATTACAGCACTTATGGCCGGAGGGGATGGGTAAAATACCGTTTACAGGACCTTCACGGGGCAATCTCTGATTTCACTATGGCTCTCCAGGGCAACAAAGACAACGCTCAATACTATAATATAAGAGGTCAGGCGAATTACTTTCTTCATAACTACTCTTCAGCGGTTGATGATTTTAACAGGGTAATTAAATTCTTCAACGGGAGCAGGGAGGAGAGGAGAGAAGCATATTTCTGGCGTGGACTGGCCGAAATAAGCTCGGGACAAAAGGAGAATGGCTGCCTCGATCTGCGAAAAGCGGGAAAGCTTGGCTTCGCAAAAGCAAATGAAGTAATTGAATTATATTGTCAGTAATATAACGTCCATGAACAGTATCACCAGCATCGCCAGAACATTGCCCTTATTGTTTTTAATTTTACTTTATTCCTGCAGGAAAGGGGATATCCCTGTTGTTACGACTGAACAGATAACAAATATCACCCCAACCTCGGCATCAACTGGTGGTAATGTTACCAGCGATGGGGGTTCGGACATCACTTCACGGGGCATTTGCTGGAATTCGAACGGAAATCCGACAACAGCCAACAGCCGGACCTCAGATGGGACAGGCACTGGCGCTTTCAGCAGTACTCTAAAGTTGCTTAGACCGGGTACTTACTATTATATTAGGGCTTATGCAACGAACAAAGCCGGAACGGGTTATGGTGAAGAGCTTGGATTCGCCACACTTGAGATAACAACAGGTACCGTCAGCGATATTGATGGCAATATTTACAAAACGGTAACAATCGGATCTCAGACATGGATGGCTGAAAACCTTAAGACAAAGAGGTATAGCGACAATACACCTGTTCCACTTGTCACAAACGGCAATATATGGAAAAGCCTTGCAACACCGGCTTATTGCTGGTATAAGAACGATTCATCAGCGTATGCAGCAACTTATGGAGCCTTGTACAACTGGTATGCTGTTGTCTCAGGGAATTTATGCCCGATCGGATGGCGTGTCCCCAATGATTCCCAATGGACAACAATGACAACATACCTTGGCGGGGAGTATCTGGCTGGTGATAAATTAAAGGAAGAAGGTCAGGCGCATTGGTTTAATTTCAACAGCAACGCTTCCAACGAGACTGGTTTTACGGCACTCCCGGGAGGGGCACGTATGGAAGGCGATTTTGTTTATATCACCATGACAGGGGCATGGTGGTCCTCAACGGAGTATGACAGCGGAACAGCCTGGTGCAGGGAACTTGACGACAATATAATCGAGATGCTTGTCGGTCACCTGGCAAAATCCGAGGGTTACTCGATCCGTTGCATACAGGATTGATCCGAGGGATTTTTCAAAGTTCCTTTAAACCCCAGAACTTATTTATATCCGTCCATTTCGAAACTGATGGTCTTGCAAATTGGCGTTTGCATTGATCGATTTTCAGGCCGCGTATTTCAATATCATCAAAGGACAAGGGTAACATCCCTGTTTTATGTGCCAGCACTATTGACGGGATCTCATTAATATCGAATCCCATCAGGGCAGCACTGACCATGTCGGCTGCCAGAGGAGATGTACCGGCTATTATAAGTCCCATATTAACAAGCGGGCCGTCGAATGGTCCGTTTCCCTCCATTGCGGTTGATGCATCTATTACTGAAAGACCAGTACTGACAGCATTATTCATATCGAGTATTTCGAAAGCTACACCTTGTGAGCCCGCTTCTGCTGCCCGGTCGTGCAGCCAGGAACGAACAGAATAATATTCGGTTCCCGGATATAAACCTATTAAGTTCTTCATTGCCAGGGTGACTGTAGCAAGAGAGTGGGTTTTCATCATCGGTACAGAACAGAGCAGATCGATTTCAGTAAGTGACTTATGTATTTTTACAGACTTTGCTGCAAACCCGTTTTTCAACGGGACTTCAACTATTTCCCCGGAATGAAGATTAATCAATGGTATTTTCAGGGATTCAGCCATTTCAGTGTATCCGAGAGTATCGAATACATGTTGCTGCATTTTGTCGAGGATCTCCCTTTTCCTGGTCCTGTAGGTTTCATTATTTATAACATTGAATGAATCAGCTGCTGCAGATCCTTCACCTATCATGACTTCCTTTCCCTTTTTAAGCATCAGTTGTGCAAGAGCCCTGACTACTTCCGGTTTTGTTGTACCAACCGGACTGTCAGCGACCAGATTAGGTTTAAGCATGATTTTATGCCTGCCTCTGGTAACTGATTCTATCCCGCCAAGAAGGTCAACGGCTTCTTCCACCGCTCCTGCAGTATTACCCTCTTTAATACGTGTGATACTTACAATATTCGCCCGTTTTTCTGTCGAATGAGTATAGTTATGGACGTTGAATCCGAATGTTGCCGTACCTATTGCTGCTGCAGAGGCAGTTCCGATGAATTTCCTTCTTGAGATATATGATTTGCTCATTTCTTTTAAGCTTTCCTGTTAATCCATCTAAGTTACAACCTTTTGGGATAAAGCAATTCTTGGAGGATCAGTTAAACTTTCACAAAATATCCTGTTCGTCGGAGAGAGGCCCGGGTTGCACTAAAGCGTATTTTATATTTCTGTCCTCAGGAGATTTTTGAGAAATTATTGCACCGAGAATAAAAACAGATCGGGAAATAATAACTCTGGAATTGGCAGATTTTGTTCGCTATATGTACATAATTAACAACGTTGGTTGCTAACAGCAGTCTGACATGTAAAATTCTTAATATTATTCCCTTTTAAAAGTAGAGGGTAAAGTCATCCAGGGGGTCTTAGTTTTGAAATGTTTATTATATAAGACGATAAAAATGAATTATTGGATATACATAACGAACTTGCAAAACATTATTACTTTGACAGATATGTTGGTTAATATCTTAGAAGTGATAATTAAAAGCATTATTTTCGTAGTCATCCAAATACTTTACACTACCTTAAAAGGTAATCGGATTGCCCTTTTAAGGCACTAAATAGGATACTCAATATTGTAATAATTTGCATTTTACTACTAAACTGGCGTGAATCAAGCTGGATCAACATAAAAAACAGAAATGATGAAACGAAGAAAATTTATAAAAGCAGTCCCATCCATGGCTGTCCTGGCAAGCTCGGCATCAAGCTATTCCCTGGATACGATCCGCCAACAGGGATTTCAACCTATTGTGCTTCCACCACCTGAACATGATGGCGGTAAATCCGTTCTGGCTTCCTTGCTTGAAAGAAAAACAACACGCACAATCAGTCCCAAAGAACTTCCGTTACAGGTAATATCCAACCTTCTCTGGGCTGCTTTTGGAGTCAACCGGGATAAGGCAAGTTTTGGGAAAATAGGAAGAACAGCTCCCTCAGCAAGCAATTCCCAGGAAATAGATCTTTATGTTGCATTAGCAAATGGTGTATACGTATATGAGGCTGCAAAACATAGCTTATTACCTGTAGCTGAAGGTGACTTCCGTGCAAGGTCAGGGCGTAGAGGTGC
>JAUZNW010000040.1 GCA_030706785.1 Bacteroidota bacterium
AGAAGATGGCTAGCTAGCTATCTGCTTTTTATCTAAAAACAGATGAATATTAAAAAGTTTATCCCGATAAAGTATTGTAAAAGTTAAATCTGTACTTTTACTTTTTCAACACCCCCAAGGAAATCCGGAACTTCCACTTGAATTTGTAAAAGGTAATGATCAGTGGGTGTAGAAAAAGACAACACCTCTTCCCGCCTTCGGCGGGATACTACTCCTCGAAAGAGGAGGAGGAAAATCAAATGGTATGGACCCCAGAGCAAGCTCTGGACTCTAAGAACGGTGCAAGCACCGAGGAATTATAACTTACCTTCGCGTCCGCCATAGCTTTACGCGAAGGCGGATTAAAGCGCTATTAATCAGGACTTTCCTCTCCTTGTTAAAGGAGGTGTGTCACGCTGACAAGTCGTGACGGGGTGGTTAAATGACTTTTTTTTACAGATCCATCCCGAAGGGGAAAGGGATTGCATGAATCTGGAGGAAACTGATGAGCTATAAAACAACAATGGGAACTATTCCTAAGAGTAGTTCCCATCCACCGTTTGCAACCGAAGCCGCTAACGGCGTCAGGTTACTGTTATTATGACCGGCTGTATTTCCTGGCACAAGGTCAGGATTTACAACCCCTGGCTTTCCGGTTTTGCCTTTTACAGCAGAACCTTCCGGCTGTCCTTTCTTCCCGCTTGCGCGGGACTTCCGGGACGAAGCGTCCTTCAGGCCCCGATACAGCTTCCCGAAGGATGCTGATCAGTTTCAGAGACTCAAGAACCGAAGCTCTTTTGTTTCTGAAGCCCTGTGACCCAATCGTTGAAAGAACGTTTCCGATTTTCGCGATTTGCTGAGTATCCCGGACCGGAGTCCATTCTCTCAGGCTTCCGCTTTCCAGATGCGCAGTCCCGAGGGTCTGAATGAACCGGATTTTGCCTCAGTTAAGAAACCTTTTCCGGTTCCACATCTTTCAAGCAATCTTTTATCGCTTACCTGATAGATCAAAAATAGTTTAAGAACCCGACATGACAATAATTTACAGCTTCATAATTGTACACTCAATACTAACAAGGGTTATTAACAATTGTTCATAACTCTTTAAGCATTTTAAAGTACTTTCATGTACTCATTCCTTCCTTCGCTCCGCTCAGGATTTCCCCTTTCTGCTTCGCAAAGAGGGGACTTATGTATCTAATTATAAACAAAATCCCCCTCTTTACGACAAGTGGAGAGGGGGACAGAGGAGGTGAGTACGTGTTATTTCTTATACCCGTATACAGCCAGATTCCCCAGTGATTCTTCAATCCTGAGAAGCTGGTTGTACTTGCATATCCTGTCTGTTCTGCTGCATGATCCTGTCTTGATCTGTCCGGAATTCGTTGCCACAGCCACGTCAGCGATGGTCGAGTCTTCGGTCTCGCCCGAACGGTGTGATGTAACAGTAGTATACCCGGCCCTGTGAGCCATTTCGATTGCATTGAGAGTCTCAGTGAGTGTACCGATCTGGTTAAGCTTTATAAGAATAGAATTGGCGCAACCCAGTTCTATCCCCTTTTTCAGATACTCAACATTTGTAACAAAAACGTCATCACCCACAATCTGGATCTTTTTACCAAGCCTGTCAGTCATAAGTTTCCAGCCATCCCAGTCACTTTCAGCCATTCCGTCTTCAATAGAATCAATCGGAAATATTCCAATGAGCTTCTCAAAATAGTCGACCTGTTCCTTTGATGTTTTTCTTGCACCTTTCGGACCCTCAAATTTTGAATAATTATAAATACCATTATCATAAAATTCTGAAGCGGCAGAATCGAGAGCTATGGTAACATCAATCCCGGGTTTATAACCTGCAGATTCAATTGCCTTTACAATTGTTTCAAGTGCATCTTCCGGACCATTAAGATTTGGCGCAAAGCCCCCTTCATCTCCTACAGCAGTGCTCAGGCCGCGTCCCTTCAGGACCTTCTTAAGTGAATGGAAAACTTCAGCTCCCATCCTGAGGCCTTCCCTGAAATTGGGTGCACCAATAGGCCTTATCATAAATTCCTGGAATGCTATCGGGGCATCGGAATGCGAGCCTCCGTTGATGATATTCATCATGGGAATGGGCAGGGTAACGGCGTTTGCACCTCCTATGTACCTGAAAAGAGGCAGTCCGTGGTATTGTGCAGCTGCTTTAGCCACTGCCAGTGAAACGCCGAGAATGGCATTTGCACCCAGGTTGCTTTTTGTCTTGGTACCGTCAAGCTCGATCATCTTTTTGTCTATTCCGGCCTGATCTGTAACATCCATGCCCGTCACCTCATCTGCAATGACATTATTAACATTATGGACAGCTTTCAGAACACCCTTGCCAAGGTAGCGAGACTTATCACCATCACGTAATTCAAGCGCTTCGTTTTCACCGGTGGAAGCGCCTGACGGGACTGATGCCCGTCCCTGATAACCACTTGCTGTCTGTACGTCAACTTCAATTGTCGGATTGCCGCGGGAATCAAGTATCTCACGGGCATGTACACTAACTATTTGTCCCATAGGAATTTATTTTTATATTAAACAATGATGCAATTTATACAAAAAAAGGGATACGTCCTGAAACTATATCCCTTTCATTGCAATTTATTTCTTTATTCTTTTTCCTCTGAATCAGGTGCCTGCTCTTCAGGAGCTTTATCGGATCCGGAAGGTTTTTCAGTTTTTCTGGCTTTCGCACCCTTTGCGGCTTTTTCTGTGGCTGCTTTTGCCGGCTTTTCTGCTGCCGGTTCAGCTGCAGATGCTTTCTTGGCTGATCTTCTTCTCCTTGTTGCCTTCGGCTTGGCAGCTTCTGTACCCATCATAGCTTCGTTGAAATCAACAAGCTCGAGGATGCACATTTCGGCATTGTCGCCGATCCTGTTACCGGTCCTCAGTATGCGGGTATATCCTCCTGGCCTGTCGGCTATCTTAGGTGATATCTCCCTGAACAGCTCTGAAACTGCAGCCTTGTCCTTAAGATAACTGAATACCATTCTTCTCGAATGTGTTGAATCAATCTTCGACTTTGTTATAAGCGGTTCCACGTATGTCTTAAGCACTTTTGCCTTGGCTGTCGTTGTTGTGATTCTCTTATGAAGTATCAGTGATGTGGCCATGTTGGCAAGCATTGAATTCCTGTGCGCGGTTGTCCTTCCCAGATGGTTTATTACTCTTTGGTGTCGCATCTTTCTATATCCTTATCACGTTTGCAATTAGTCTTTATCCAGCTTGTACTTGCTGACGTCCATTCCGAATGACAGGCTCATCGATTCAAGGAGCTCATCAAGTTCAGTCAACGATTTCTTTCCGAAATTTCTGAATTTGAGGAGGTCATTCTTATTGAATTTTACAAGATCGCCAAGCGTTTCAACCTCAGCTGCCTTCAGGCAGTTAAGAGCTCTTACCGAAAGGTCGAGGTCTACCAGTTTCGTCTTCAGGAGCTGTCTCATATGCAGCACTTCTTCATCAAATTCTTCATTTGCCAGCTTGTCATCCGAATCCAGAGTGATCTTTTCATCTGAGAAGAGCATAAAGTGATAGATCAGTATCTTTGCTGCCTCTTTAAGAGCATCCTTTGGATGGATCGAACCATCGGTCTCAATCTCCATAAGGAGCTTCTCGTAGTCTGTCTTCTGTTCAACACGGTAGTTCTCAACTGAATACTTTACATTTCTGACAGGCGTAAAGATCGAATCGATGGCAATCAGCCCGAATTCGCTGTCGACCGGCTGGTTTTCCTCAGCAGGAACATAGCCTCTGCCCTTGCTGATGGCAAGTTCCAGCTGCACTTTGACATCAGGTTCCATCCTGAAGATTACCAGGTCAGGATTGAGAACCTCGAAGTTGCTGAGCACATTATTGAGATGGCCGGCCTTTAAAACTTCCTGGCCGTTGATCTTGATCACTACTTTTTCATGATCAGCTTCATCAACTGTCCTGCGGAAACGTATCTGCTTAAGATTAAGGATTATCTCCGTTACGTCCTCAATAACGCCGGTTATTGTGGAAAATTCATGGTCAATGCCTTCTATCTTAACAGTGGTTATTGCGTAACCTTCGAGTGAAGAAAGGAGAATTCTCCTCAGAGCATTACCAACAGTAATACCGTAGCCGGGCTCAAGAGGACGAAATTCAAATTTCCCGAATTTATTGTCCGCTTCCAGCATTATAACCTTGTCAGGCTTCTGGAATGATAAAATGGCCATAGGATTTTTCTTAAAAGATTATTTCGAATACAATTCAACTATTAAATGTTCCCTGATATCCTCAGGAATATCAGTCCTTTCCGGCATATTCATGAACTTGCCCACCATTAGTGCATCGTCCCATTCAAGCCATGAGAGCTTGGAATATTTCCTTGTTGTCAGTGAATCCACAATGGCTTCCAGTGATTTGGATTTCTCACGGACACCCACTATGTCGCCGGGCTTTACCTGGTAAGAAGGTATATTAACCACCTCTCCGTTAACAGTGATATGCCGGTGTGATATAAGCTGACGTGCAGCTGCCCTGGTAGGAGCAACCCCAAAACGATAAACCACGTTGTCGAGTCGTGCTTCGAGCATCTGAAGAAGCACCTCGCCTGTTACTCCCTTGCTTCTTGAAGCTTCTTCAAAAGTCTTGCGGAATTGCCTCTCAAGAATCCCGTAGGTGTATTTTACCTTTTGCTTTTCCCTCAGCTGAAGACCATACTCAGAGGTTTTTTTTCTCTTCTTGTTAATCCCGTGCTGCCCGGGAGGAAAATTCTTCCTGTCGAGATATTTGTCAGGACCATAAATAGGATCTCCGAATTTTCTTGCTATTCTTGATTTTGGACCAATATATCTAGCCATTGTATCTTAATTTTTTCTGTCAAACAATCTGCATTCCGGTAATTATACTCTTCTTCTGCCTGGCGCGCGGCAACCATTATGCGGCATGGGGGTTACATCAATGATCTCCATGACTTCGATGCCTGCATTTGATATTGCCCTGATAGCAGACTCACGTCCGGCACCCGGTCCCTTTACGAACACCTTCACTTTCCTGAGTCCAAGGTCATATGCTACTTTGCTGCATTCTTCTGAAGCCATCTGGGCAGCATACGGAGTATTTTTCTTGGAACCCTTGAAGCCCATCCTGCCTGCAGATGCCCATGAAATAGTCTGACCGGAATTATTGCTCAGAGTTACTATAATATTGTTGAAAGAGGAATGAACATGTGCCTGCCCTGTCGGTTCTACCTTAACGATCCTTTTCTTTAATGCTCCGGTTTTCTTTGCCATATTCTATTTATTTAGTAGCTTTTTTCTTGTTAGCAACGGTCTTCTTCCTTCCCTTTCTTGTCCTGGCGTTGTTTTTTGTACTCTGACCCCTCACCGGCAGTCCGAGGCGGTGACGCACTCCGCGATAACAGCCGATATCCATGAGCCTTTTTATGTTCATCTGGGTTTCAGAACGAAGCTCGCCTTCCAGCTTATAGTTCTCGCTTAGTATCCTGCGGATTGTATTAATCTGGTCATCAGACCAGTCCTGAACTTTTGTATTTCTGTTAACCCCGGCCTCATCAAGTACCTTCTGGGCTGTACTTTTCCCAACCCCATAGATATAGGTCAGGCCAATTTCACCCCTTTTATTTCTTGGTAGATCAACTCCAATAATACGTGCCATAAATTACTTTTCTTAAATGAGTTGCAAAATTACACAAAATTATCCCTGCCTCTGTTTGAACTTGGGATTTTTCTTGCTTATAACATATATGCGCCCCTTGCGCCTTACTATCTTGCAGTCGGCGCTGCGCTTCCGTACTGATGCTCTTACCTTCATTACTGAACTATTTCTTATTTATATCTGAATGTTATTCTTCCTTTTGTAAGATCATATGGAGACATCTCCACCTTGACCTTATCGCCCGGCAGGATCTTGATGTAATGCATCCTCATCTTACCGGAAATGTGGGCTGTAATTACATGCCCGTTTTCAAGCTCCACCCTGAACATTGCATTTGAAAGGGCTTCAATAATGGTACCGTCCTGTTCAATTGATGCCTGTTTCGACATACGATTACATTTTATTTAAAACTTCTTCTATGAATTTAAAAGTTGTCAATACATCTGCCCTCTCCCTATCGATTGCCACTGCATATTCAAAATGAGCCGACGGCTTACCGTCTGCAGTCCGGATGGTCCAGCCATCCTTCATCTGGAAAGTTTCCTTTTTACCCAGATTGATCATAGGTTCGATACATATCACAAGTCCCTTTTCCATCTTTGGCCCGGTTCCCCTTTTTCCGTAGTTAGGTACTTCAGGAGGTTCGTGGAGCTTTCTGCCAAGGCCGTGCCCTACAAGCTCCCTTACCACTGAATATCCTCCGCTTTCAGCCTTTGACTGAACCGCCCAGGATATATCGCCTACCCTGTTCCCGGCTATAGCTTCTTTCACTCCCTCTTCAAGCGATAGTCTCGTAAAATCAAGAAGGCGTTTTAGATCTTTTTTTATCTCCCCAACCGCAAACGTGTAGGCACTGTCACCATACCACCCGTCAAGTATCACTCCGCAATCAATTGAAATTATGTCGCCTTCCTTCAGGATATACCCTGATGGGATCCCATGGACCACTTCATCATTGACAGATGTACAGAGGGTGTTCGGGAATCCGCCGTATCCCTTGAATGCCGGTAAACCTCCATTGTCATGGATAAATTCATCAGCAACCTTATCAAGATACAGAGTGGAAACGCCCGGGCAGATAAGTACTGCAACTTCAGCAAGTGCCTTCGACACCAGCATGTTGCTCTTCCTTAACTGCTCAACCTCTTCATCTGTCTTTAAATACAACATCAAAGAACGCTTTCCTTTAATACCTATATCGACGTCACAGAGCCTGCCCTGCCTTTCACGCGGCCTGTTTTCATGAGGCCGTCATAGTGACGCATCAGCAGGTGACTTTCTATCTGCTGAAGTGTATCCAGCACAACCCCAACAAGGATGAGCAGAGATGTACCGCCATAGAACTGTGCAAACTGCGGTGAAACACCTGCTTTAACAGCAATAGACGGCAGGATGGCAATTATAGCAAGGAAGATGGAACCGGGGAATGTAATCCTCGACATTATCATGTCGAAGAATTCAACCGTTTTCCTTCCTGGCTTGATACCCGGGATAAACCCTCCGTTCTTCTTCATATCCTCAGCCATCTGGACCGGGTTTATTGTGATGGCTGTATAGAAATAGGTAAACAGAATTATCAGGAGTCCGGTGACAAGATTGTACCAGAAACCATACATATTTGAAAAAGCCACAACAAATCTTGAGCTCGAGTTTGAATACCCTGCTATGATGATCGGAAGCATCATAATTGCCTGGGCGAAAATGATCGGCATGACACCTGCCGCATTGATCTTCAGTGGTATGTACTGGCGGACACCTCCATACTGTTTGTTGCCGACAATCCTTCTCGCATATTGGACAGGAACACGTCGTGTCCCCTGGACAAGCATAATAGTTCCCAGAATTACAACGAAGAGAAGTACTATTTCAACTATAAGTGCAATGGGACCTCCGGCACCGTTTATCCTTGTACCGAACTCAAAGAAGAAATTCTGAGGCATCCTTGCCACGATACCAATCATAATGATCAGGGATATCCCATTACCGATGCCTTTATCGGTAATCTTTTCTCCGAGCCACATCACAAAAATGGTCCCCGCTGTCAGGATTACCACAGATGAAAACTTGAAGAAAAATCCGTTGGCAAGAACAAATGCTGTCGCTGGCAGTCTCGCATTCAGGTTGATCAGGTAAGTCGGAGCCTGAAGTATCAGAACAAGAACTGTAAGGTAGCGGGTATACTGGTTAAGCTTCCTGCGTCCGCTCTCACCTTCTTTCTGCAGCTTCTGAAAATACGGGAATACAATGCCGAGCAGCTGTACGACGATCGAAGCTGAAATGTAAGGCATAATACCAAGAGCAAATACCGAGGCTTGCGAAAAAGCCCCTCCCGAAAACATATCGAGGATGCTCATAATTCCTGATGAGGTTTGGCTTTTCAGTGCTCCAAGCTGGGAAGGATCAATACCAGGCAGTGTTATATACTTGCCAAGCCGGTACAATGTAATGATCCCCAGAGTATAGAGTAATCTTGCACGAAGATCTTCTATCTTAAAAATATTTTTTATGGTCTGGAAGAATCTCATAAATTAAAGTTTTACAACGGTACCCTCTTTGGCCTGAATAGCTTCAATTGCGCTTTTACTGAATGCATGTGCATGCACTTCCAGTTTTCTTTCCAGAGTTCCTTTACCGAGAATTTTAACCATAGCGTTTTTGGAAATCAATCCTGCCTCGACCAGTACCTGAGGATCGATCTTGTCGATGTTCCTTTGTTCGGCTACCCTCTGAATAAGACTGATATTCACTCCCTTGTACTCCTTACGGTTAACATTTTTAAAACCGTATTTCGGGATGCGCCTCTGAAGTGGCATCTGGCCGCCCTCAAATCCTATCTTCCTCTTATAACCCGAGTGCTGCTTGGCACCTTTATGTCCGCGCGTGGAAGTACCACCCTTGCCGGAACCCTGCCCCCGGCCAAGCCGCTTGCCTCTCTTAACTGATCCTTTTGCAGGTTTTAAGTTACTTAAATCCATAACTTCCTATATAATATCATTAATATCTTAAATACTTTCTACTTTCACCAGATGTTTCACCTTCTCCACCATTCCAAGTATCTGGGGCGTAGCTTCATGTTCCACGCTGTGATTGAGCTTACGGATCCCTAGAGCGGCAAGTGTCCTCTTCTGCCTTTCAGGATAACCGTTTTTGCTTTTAACCTGGGTAATACGAATTTTTTCCATCGCCATTAACTGTTCTAACCATTAAACACTTTTTCCATGGAGATCCCTCTGTTCTCAGCTACCGAGACGGCATCACGCATTTCGAGAAGGGCTGCAAACGTCGCTTTAACCAGGTTGTGAGGATTGGATGATCCTTTCGATTTGGCAAGCACATTTTTAACACCGACGCTTTCGAGTACAGCACGCATTGCTCCTCCCGCCTTTACTCCGGTACCATCTGTTGCGGGCTTTATAAAAACTTTTGCACCTCCGAATTTTGCAACCTGTTCGTGGGGAATTGTTCCGTTGATGACAGGCACCTTTATAAGGTTCTTCTTGGCATCCTCGATTCCTTTTGCAATGGCAGTTGTCACTTCATTGGCTTTGCCGAGTCCGTGACCCACGATCCCGTCTTCATTTCCTACCACCACAATAGCCGAGAAGCTGAACGTGCGTCCGCCCTTTGTAACTTTAGTTACCCTCTGGATGCTTACCAGCCTGTCCTTCAGCTCAAGGTCGCTGGTTTTTACTTTTCTAATACCGTTTCCCATAATAATCAGATTTTTAAGCCGCCCTCGCGCGCTGCATCAGCCAATGATTTAACCCTTCCATGATATTTGTAACCGCTTCTGTCGAAAACAACAGACTCAATTCCTTTTTCCTTGCATTTTGCTGCAAGTGCTTTACCGACAAGCTGTGCCTGCTCAGTTTTCTTAATTCCCGCTTTAGCGATATCTTTTTCCTTTGAGCTGGCCGACAAGAGGGTGACTCCATTTATGTCGTCGACAACCTGGACATAGATCTGCTTATTGCTGCGGAATACTGCAAGACGTGGTCTTTCAGCAGTTCCGTTTATTTTCTTCCGGACCCTCAATCTGATCCTTGATCTCCTTTCCAACTTAGTTAAGGCCATGATTTTCTAGTTTTTACCCGATTATACACTTGCAGACTTACCAGCCTTCCGTCTGAGCTGTTCCCCGACAAACTTAATTCCTTTCCCCTTGTATGGTTCTGGCGGACGGAGTGATCTTATCTTTGCAGCGACAGCTCCGATAAGCTGCTTGTCGGTGCTTGTCAGAGTTATTATCGGATTGCTCCTTCTCTCGGTTTTGGTCTCCACCTTTACTTCACCCGGAAGCTGGAGGATAATCTCATGCGAGTATCCAAGGCTCATTTCAAGGTTCTGTCCTTTTGCTTCTGCACGATAACCAACTCCGACAAGCTCAAGCTGTTTCTTATATCCCTGAGAGACTCCCGTTACCATATTGGCAATGAGAGCCCTGGAAAGACCATGAAGAGATTTGTGAATCTTTGATTCAGATGGTCTTTGAATTACGATAGCGTTGTCCATCACTTCAACTTTCAGGTCTTTGTTGATGGGCTGTTTCAGCTCACCCAAAGGTCCTTTAACGCTTACCACATTGGCGTCGCTTATGCTTACAGTGACACCCTTGGGCAGAGTTACAGGTAATTTTCCTATACGTGACATTAAACTATCCTCCTTTTTAGTAAACGAAACACAAAACTTCTCCGCCAATATTTTCTTTCTTAGCCTCCTTATCTGTCATCAGTCCTTTTGAGGTTGAAATAATTGCAATCCCCAGCCCGTTCAGGACACGTGGCATATCATCAACTCCGATATATTTTCTCAGACCCGGCCTGCTTGCTCTTTCAATCTTCTTGATTGCAGGCTTCTTGCTCTTGGGATTATATTTAAGAGCAATCTTAAGCGTACCCTGCTTGTTTTCTGTCTCCATCACCTTATAGCTCAGGATATAGCCCTTTTCAAAAAGTATCCTGGCGATCTCCTTCTTAAGACTGGAGGCCGGTGCTTCCACAACCTTATGTCCGGCCAGAATGGCATTTCTTATTCTGGTAAGTAAATCTGCAATTGGATCGGTCATTTCTTATTCATTAAAATAGTTAGTATTCATCTCAAACTACCAGCTGGCTTTTTTTACGCCCGGGATAAGCCCGAAAGATGCCATTTCCCTGAATGTGATCCTGCTGATCCCGAACTGCCTCATATAGCCCCTGGTCCGCCCGGTAATCTTGCAGCGGTTGCGAAGCCTGTTGGGATTTGAGTTCCTCGGCAGACGGCTTAATCCGACATAGTCACCTTCGGCTTTCAGCTTTGCTCTTTTTGCAGCATATTTTTCAGTCAGCTTTGCGCGCTTTACTTCGCGGGCCATCATTGATTCCTTAGCCATATAATCAGTTTTTAATATTTTTAAACGGTAATCCGAAATGTTTGAGAAGTGCAAGTGCTTCCTCATCTGTCTTTGCAGATGTTACGAATGTGATCTGGAGCCCCATTATCTTTGCGATTTTGTCGAGATCGATCTCCGGAAAGATTATCTGCTCTGTGATGCCCAGAGTGTAGTTGCCCCTTCCGTCAAGCTTGGAGTTGATACCCTTGAAATCGCGGATTCGCGGTAATGCAACCGCAATAAGCCTTTCAAGGAATTCATACATTCTGTCTTTACGCAGAGTGACCATCACTCCGATGGGCATGTTCTTTCTCAGCTTGAAATTGGAGATGTCCTTTGATGAATAGGTCTGAACAGCCTTCTGTCCTGCAATGTCGGAAAGTTCCCTGACACTGAACTCAAGCAGTTTCTTATCGGCTATTGCCTGTCCGACACCCTGGTTAAGAACGATCTTTTCAAGCTTCGGGACCTGCATGACGGTCTTGTACCCGAACTCTTTCATCAATGCAGGGATGATCTCCTCTTTATACCTTGTTTCCAATGTAGGTGTATACATCACTTAATCTCCTCTCCAGTTTTTTTTGAGTAACGAACTAACTTGTTTTTGCTATTGAGCTTCCTTCCTATCCTTGTAGGTTTACCAGTTGCAGGATCGATCAGCATCAGGTTCGAAATGTGAATTGGAGCCTCTTTCTTTATAATGCCTCCCTGTGGTGATTTCGAATTGGGTTTTGTATGCCTCGATACCATGTTTATTCCTTCAACAATAGCTTTGTCCTTATCTCTGTCTATCTCTAGGACACGGCCCTTCTGGCCCTTTGATTCACCGGTTATTACCATAACCGAATCGCCCTTCTTTATATGTAACTTCTTCTGCATCGCTTTGCATATTAATATTATAGCACTTCAGGTGCAAGTGAGACGATCTTCATGTACTTGTCACGGAGCTCCCGTGCAACAGGGCCGAATATACGGGTTCCGCGCACTTCGTCCAGGTTGGTAAGCAGAACAACTGCATTGTCATCGAACCTGATGTAGGATCCGTCGGGTCGCCTTATTTCCTTTGTTGTTCGTACTACAACGGCTTTGCTAACAGTGCCTTTTTTTGCCTCTCCTGACGGTAGAGCGCTCTTGACGCTCACTACGATTTTATCACCGACAGTAGCATACCTTTTCTTGCTGCCACCAAGCACCCGGATGCACAGCACTTCCTTTGCACCGGAGTTATCGGCCACCGTTAATCTGCTTTCCTGCTGTATCATAATTATTTAGCCCTTTCAATTATTTCAACCAATCTCCAGGTTTTATTCTTGCTCAGAGGCCTGGTCTCCACAATGCGCACAGTATCACCAATGTTGCATGAGTTCTCTTCGTCATGTGCCATCAGCTTCTTGGTCTTATTCACAAACTTGCCATATATGGGATGCTTCACTTTCCTCTTGATGGCGACCACGATGGACTTGTCCATTTTGTTGCTGACCACAACACCGATACGTTCCTTTCTTACATTCCGTTCCATTGCTGGTTTAGCTATTTAATTTCTTTATTTAACTCTCTCTGGCGCAGTTCAGTAAGCAGCCGCGCAATTGTTTTTTTTGCTTGCTTGATCTTCTGAGGATTATCAAGAGGTGTAATTGCATTGTTAAGCCTCATGCGGGTAAGCATGGTTCTTTCAGTATCGATTCGTTCGATAAGGTCAGAAGTGCTTAATTCCCTTATTTCTGAAATTTTCATTTTGATAAGTGTTTTATTCCCCTGTATAATCTTGCCTTACAATGAATTTTGTCGTTATCGGAAGCTTTTGTGCTCCAAGCCTGAGGGCCTCCTTGGCTATATCGTAGGGTACGCCTTCAGCCTCCAGGATAATCCTGCCAGGTGTGACCGGTACGACAAATCCTTCAGGTGCTCCTTTTCCTTTACCCATACGGACCTCGGCCGGCTTCTTGGTTATCGGCTTGTCGGGAAAAACCCTGATCCAAAGCTGACCTTCACGTTTCATATAACGCGTTACGGCCTGGCGAGCTGCCTCAATCTGCCTGCCGGTTATCCAGCACTGCTCCAGGGCTTTGATTCCGAAGGATCCGAATGCGAGCTGGTTACCCCTCTGGGCATTACCCTTCATTTTACCTTTCTGGGATCTCCTGTATTTTGAACGTTTCGGTTGTAGCATGACTCTACTTTATTATTGTAATTCAATCCTGAAGATTATTTCTTCGACTTGCGTTTGAGACTCTTGTTCTTTGCATTCCGCGCGCCAATGTTCGGGCTGAGATCTCTCTTGCCGTATACTTCCCCGTTACAGATCCATACCTTTATACCTATGAGCCCGACTTTTGTATGGGCTTCAGCAAGGGCATAATCAATGTCTGCACGCAGTGTGTGAAGAGGAATACGGCCCTCTTTATAAGTTTCGGTCCTTGCCATTTCAGCTCCTCCGAGCCTGCCTGAGATAACCACCTTGATTCCTTCAGCACCCATCCTCATCGTGGAGGCTATCGACATCTTGATTGCACGGCGGTATGATATCTTTCCTTCAAGCTGGCGGGCAATGTTGTTTGCCACAATATTGGCATCGAGTTCGGGACGTTTTACCTCAAAAATATTTATCTGGACCTCCTTTTTGGTAATCTTCTTTAGTTCTTCCTTAAGCTTGTCGACCTCCTGACCACCTTTACCGATAATGATACCGGGTCGTGCAGTATTGACAGTAACTGTGATAAGCTTCAGGGTTCTCTCAATGACTATTTTTGAGATGCTGGCCTTTGCAAGCCTGGCATTCAGGTATTCTCTGATCCTGGTATCCTCGACCAGCTTGCCGGAAAAGTCCTTTCCTCCAAACCAGTTTGAATCCCAGCCTTTGATAATACCTAACCGGTTACCTATCGGATTTGCTTTTTGTCCCATTTATTCTGTTTTGTCATTATTTTCAATTTCCTTATTCATACTGTCGAGTACCATTGTAACGTGGTTCGATCTCTTCCTGACCCTATAGGCTCTTCCCTGTGGTGCAGTCTGAAGCCTTTTGAGTGAACGACCGCCATCGACACTTACCTTTTTCACGTAAAGGTTGCTTTCTTCAACCCGTGTGCCCTCATTCTTGGCCTGCCAGTTTGATATTGCCGACAGGAGAAGCTTTTCCAGCCTGCGTGAAGCTTCCTGAGGGCTGAACCTGAGTATATCAAGAGCCTTATTTACCTCAACACCCTTAATAAGTTCCGTAACAAGCCGCATTTTCCGCGGTGAGGTTGGACAATTTCTGAGAACTGCCTGATACTGGTTTTTTGCGGCTTCTTTTCTCAGCTCTGCTCTATTTCTTTTTCTTGCACCCATTTCAAAATATTTTTCGAATTTACATTACTACTTATTGCCGGAGTGGCCTCTGAATGTACGTGTTGGAGCGAATTCTCCAAGCTTGTGACCAACCATGTTTTCAGTAATGTAAACAGGTATGAATTTGTTCCCGTTATGAACTGCTATAGTATGTCCTACGAAATCCGGCGAAATGACCGATCTGCGTGACCAGGTCTTGAGGACGGATTTTTTTTGTCCCTCATTCATCGCAAGGATCCTTTTTTCCAGTTTATAATCGATAAAAGGGCCTTTTTTAATTGATCTGCTCATATTATATCAGTTATTTTTTCCTTCTTTCAACAATGAACCTGGCAGAGTATTTCTTCTTGTCGCGGGTCTTGAAACCTTTTGCAGGTATACCTCTGCGGGATCTCGGGTGACCTCCGGCTGCTTTTCCTTCACCACCACCCATCGGATGGTCTACCGGATTCATTGCAACACCTCTGGTCCTTGGCCTGCGTCCCTGCCAGCGGGAACGTCCTGCCTTGCCGGATTTTTCAAGGTTATGATCAGGATTGGAGACAGTCCCAATTGTGGCGCGGCAGGTTGTGAGAATAATCCTTGTTTCACCCGACGGCAGCTTTATTGTGGCATACTTCCCTTCGCGTGCAGATATCTGGGCATATGTACCTGCACTGCGTGCCAGAGCTGCGCCTTTCCCGGGCTTGAGCTCGATATTGTGGACTACTGTACCAAGCGGAATGTCATTGAGGAACATTGTATTCCCTACTTCAGGAGTTGCATCCTTTCCCGACATGATCTTCTGTCCGACCTTGAGTCCGTTGGGGGCAACAATATACCTCTTCTCCCCATCCTCATAAACAACGAGAGCAATTCTTGATGATCTGTTGGGATCATACTCGATTGCTCTGACCGTTGCGTGCATGCCATCTTTTTCCCTGAGGAAATCAATGACCCTGTACATCCTCTTGTGACCGCCACCGATGTACCTCATAGTCCTATGGCCGTTAACGTTCCTTCCTCCCGTTCTTTTCAGCGGTTGGAGCAAGGATTTCTCCGGCGCAGCACTTGTGATTGTGTCAAAAGCACTGATAATTTTGTTTCTCTGACCTGGTGTTACAGGCTTTATCTTTCTGACTGCCATACAGCTTGTTAAATATTGCTATAGAAATCTATTTTATTCCCTTCCGCAAGGGTTACAATTGCTTTTTTCACCGAAGCAGTTTTACCTACAAGAAAGCCTGACTTTGTATTCCTGGTCTTTACCTTCCCGCCGTACCTCATTGTGTTGACTGAATCGACAGTCACACCATAGAGTTCCTCGACTGCCTTCCGGATCTGAAGCTTGTTTGCGTTTTTAGCAACGACAAATCCATAGCGATTGAACTTATCGCCCTGACGAGTCATTTTTTCCGTTACTATCGGTTTAAGTAAGATATCCATCACTCAAAGTTTACTGGTTTTCAAAAGTCGCCTGCAAAACGTCAATTGCACTCTCCACGATCACGAGAGTCGAAGCTTTCATTATATTGTATGTGTTTAATTCTCCGGCAGTTACAACTTCAACCCCTTGCATATTTCGGGATGACAAATATATATTTTTATTTTGTTCCGGTAAAACAAAGAGCGATTTTTTATTGCCGATGTTGAGATTATTCCCGACTTTCATCATTTCCTTAGTCTTCGGGGCTTCCAGCGAGAAGTCTTCAAGAATGATAATATTGTTTGCGGAAGCCTTATAGGAAAGAGCCGATTTCCGGGCCAGCTGCTTCACCTTTTTGTTAAGCTTGAATCCGTAGAATCTGGGTTGCGGACCAAAAATGCGTCCTCCTCCCCTGAACAGAGGGTTCTTGATACTCCCTGCGCGCGCAGTACCGGTCCCTTTCTGCCGTTTAATCTTCCTTGTACTTCCGGCTATCTCTCCGCGATGTTTGGATTTATGGGTCCCCTGCCTCTGATTTGCCAGGAACTGTTTCGTATCCAGATATATGGCATGGTCATTCGGTTCAATGCCGAAGATAGAATCGTTCAGACTTGCTTTTCTTCCCGTTTCTTTGCCATCGATATTAAGAACAGCTAATTCCATTATTTTGTAATTATTACGTAACCACCTTTCGGACCGGGAACTGATCCTTTAACTATCAATAGATTATTCTCAGGCATGAGCTTGATGACCCTCATGCTTATCGACATTACTTTTCCCCCTCCCATGCGGCCGGCCATTCTCATACCCGGAAGAACTCTTGAGGGGAATGATGAAGCGCCAAGTGAACCAGGAGCCCTGCCCCTGTTATGCTGACCATGGGTCTGTCCGCCAACCCCGCTGAAATTGTGACGCCTTACAACACCCTGGAATCCTTTTCCTTTCGACCAGCCCCTTACATCCACCCAGTTGTCAGGTCTGAACAGCTCAGCAGTCAGAACCTCACCCTCTTTGACCTGTCCTTCTGCAAAGCCGGTGAATTCTATGAGTTTCCTTTTTGGGGTCGTGTTTACTTTTTTGAAATGACCAAGTTCAGCTTTTGTTGTATGCTTCTCCTTTTTTTCATCGAAACCAAGCTGCACTGCGAAATAACCGTCTTTTTCCTTAGTCTTGATCTGTGTCACCACGCATGGACCTGCCTGCAGTACAGTACAAGGAATATTTTTCCCGTCTTCATTGAAAACGGAGGTCATTCCTACCTTTTTTCCAATTAATCCCTGCATTTTTTCTTACTTTACCGGTTATACTTTAATTTCTACTTCAACTCCGCTTGGAAGCTCAAGCTTCATCAAGGCATCGATCGTCTTGGGTGTTGAGCTGTAAATATCAAGCAACCTCTTGTATGATGAGAGCTGAAACTGCTCCCTGGCTTTCTTGTTTACAAAGGGGGAACGAAGAACAGTATAGATCTTCTTGTGGGTGGGAAGAGGAATGGGTCCGCTTACAACCGCACCAGTCGATTTTACTGTTTTTACGATTTTCTCTGCGGATTTGTCCACCAGATTATGATCGTAAGATTTTAGTTTGATACGAATTTTCTGACTCATTTCATTAAAGAATTTTTCCTTTTGTAATTTCAATAATTCTGTTGGCTATTTCTGCAGGCACCTCCTCGTAATGAGAAAACTCCATCGTCGAAGTGGCTCTTCCGGAGGTAAGGGTCCTGAGTACAGTGACATAGCCAAACTTCTCGGCCAGAGGTACTTTTGCTTTAACGACCCTCGATCCTGCTTTCGATTCCATACCTTCCACCTTGCCCCTCCTTCTGTTGAAGTCGCCTATAACATCACCTACGTACTCTTCAGGTGTTATAACTTCGGTAGACATTATGGGCTCAAGAAGTACAGGATTGCATTTTCTTGAGTATTTCCTGAATGCCTGTTTGGCGGCTATTTCAAACGAAAGGGCATCAGAGTCAACAGGATGGTATGAACCGTCTTTTAATACTACTTTAAGGCTTTCGAGAGGGAATCCGGCAAGCGGTCCGTTTGACATTGCCTCCCGGAATCCTTTCTCGACAGCTGGTATAAATTCCCTGGGGATATTACCCCCCTTGACTTCATTCACAAATTCAAGTCCCCTTACGCCGTTCTCAGTCGGCATCATGGTAGCTACAATGTCGGCAAACTTACCTTTGCCGCCTGTCTGTTTCCTGAATATCTCATGGAAATCGGCGCTTGTGGTAATGGCCTCCTTGTAGGCAACCTGCGGAACTCCCTGGTTGCATTCAATCCTGAACTCCCTCTTCAACCGGTCGATGAGGATCTCAAGGTGCAATTCTCCCATTCCTTCAATGATTGTCTGTCCGCTGTCGGGATCCGTTCTTACCTGGAATGTCGGATCCTCTTCAGCCAGCTTGCTCAGTGCAATAGCCAGCTTATCCACATCAGCCTGGGTTTTAGGCTCAATTGCTATGCCTATAACCGGTTCAGGGAATTCCATCGATTCGAGAAGGATCGGTTTGTGAATGGCAGACAAGGTGTCGCCAGTCTTAAGGTCCTTGAACCCGACCCCGGCACCAATATCACCGGCTGAAATACTTTCCTTCGGATTCTGCTTATTGGCATGCATCTGGAAAAGGCGGTTGATCCGTTCTCTTTTCCCGGTCCTGGTGTTAAGGACTGTATCTCCTGCACGCAGAACTCCTGAATAGACCCGCAGGAAAACAAGTCTCCCGACAAACGGATCCGTTGCTATCTTGAATGCCAGAGCTGCAAGTGGTTCCTTATCGTCCGGCTCACGTTTTACTTCCTCATCGGTCCTCGGGTCAACACCAGTTACCGGACCTATATCAACGGGCGATGGCAGGTAGGCAGTGATAGCATCAAGCAATGGCTGTACTCCCTTATTCTTAACTGCAGCACCGCATATCACCGGGACAGCAATACCTTTTATCGTAGAGTTCCTGAGGGCTGTCAGCAGTTCATCTACCGTTATTGAATCATGATCCTCAACAAATTTTGCGAGCAGTGTGTCATCAACATTCGCCACTGACTCGATCAGTCTCCCTCTCCACTCGGCAGCATCCCTGACCATATCCGGGGGAATATCCTCAACTTCGAATTTCGTTCCGGTCATATCACTGTCATAGTAGACTATTGCCTTCATCCTTATCAGGTCGATCACTCCCCTGAAACTTTCCTCTGAGCCAACCGGAAGCTGAACAGCAATGGGGTTTGCACCCAGTTTCTCCTTTATCTGCTGTATGACACTGAAGTAATCGGCCCCTGGTCTGTCCATCTTATTGACAAAGGCGATCCTCGGGACATCATATTTATTTGCCTGCCTCCAGACTGTTTCCGACTGAGGTTCGACTCCTCCTACAGCACAAAAGACTGCTACCGCCCCGTCGAGGACCCTGAGCGAGCGTTCAACCTCAACGGTGAAATCAACATGTCCGGGAGTGTCGATAATGTTTATCTTGAACTCCTCATTGTTGTATTTCCAGTACGTGGTTGTGGCGGCCGATGTTATTGTAATCCCTCTTTCCTGTTCCTGAATCATCCAGTCCATCTGGGCATTGCCGTCATCCACCTCACCAATGCGATGGGTACGACCGGTGTAGAACAGAATGCGTTCTGTCGTTGTGGTCTTGCCGGCATCGATGTGGGCCATGATCCCGATGTTTCTGGTATATTTCAGGTTTTTATCCATGAATGATTTTACTTCCTTCCTGCGTTCAGATTAAAACCGGAAATGAGCGAAAGCTTTGTTTGCTTCTGCCATCCTGTGTGTATCTTCTTTTTTCTTATAAGCGCCTCCCTCAAGTTTGTAGGCAGCCATTAGCTCGGCAGCCAGCCTCTCGGCCATTGAATGACCTGTCCTCTTCCTGGCAAATGAGATCATATTCTTCATGCTTATGCTTACCTTCCTGTCAGCACGGATCTCCATGGGTACCTGAAATGTTGCACCACCGACCCTGCGAGCCTTGACCTCTACCTGAGGAGTAACATTATCAAGTGCCTGCCTGAAGATCTCAAGCGGTGTTTTGCCTTCATTCTTGAATTTGTCACTTATGATCTCAAGTGAATCATAGAATATTTTAAAAGCAAGATTCTTTTTACCATTAAGCATAAGATTGTTCACAAACCTCGTTACGTACGGATCGTGATATACCGGATCCGGCAACATAATCCTTTTCTTTGGTTTTGTTTTTCTCATGATCTTATTTTTTAAGCGTTATTTCTTTGGCCTTTTTGCACCGTATTTTGACCTTCTCTGAGTACGGCCATCAACACCTGAGGTATCAAGGGCGCCACGTACAAGGTGGTATCTAACGCCCGGAAGATCCTTTACCCTGCCGCCTCTGATCAGAACGATCGAGTGTTCCTGGAGGTTGTGTCCTTCCCCCGGGATATAAGCATTTACTTCCTTCTGGTTCGTAAGCTTCACTCTTGCTACCTTCCTCATCGCTGAATTAGGTTTTTTCGGGGTTGTTGTGTAAACCCTTACACAAACACCTCTCCTCTGAGGGCATGAATCCAACGCAGGGGCCTTACTCTTGTCGATCAGTTTTTTCCTGCCTTTTCTTACTAACTGCTGTATTGTCGGCATAATTAGAATTATTTAACATTAATATCCGTTTCAAAAATTGGAGCGCGAAGGTATCTTTTTTATCTTTTAATTAACAAATACATGTTCATCTTTTTTAACATACTTAAAATACACGATTACTGTTACTGAAAATGAGTATTAAACAGTCCGTGAACAGTCTTTTAAAATAAAATATCTTACTTAAAAGTGTAAGTTATTAACAGGTTCTCTTCCCGATCCTCCCCGGTGAATGATCGTTTTGTAAACTTACGGTGAGAGAAAAACCGGTACTCCTGTATTTCAAAAAACTGGTGCAAAGGAAATAAAAATTTCTTAATTATGAGTGCATCCTTAGCCAATTTTTAAAAATTTGTTATTTTTGCCCCTCCAAACCCCCGATTAATAAATAAATAATATAATATCCAGACAATTATGAAAACATATACCACTGACCAGTTAAAGAATATTGCTCTCCTGGGAAATTCCGGATCAGGAAAGACGACTCTCAGCGAAGCCATGCTTTTTATCGGGGGAGTAACTGAACGCAGAGGTACTGTTGAAGCAGGGAATACCGTTTCTGACTACCGTCCTATTGAACAGGAGAACGGGAACTCGATTTTCTCAACCGTGCTCTATACAGAATACCTTAATAAAAAAATAAACATTATTGATACTCCTGGTCTTGATGATTTCTGCGGTGGTGTAATATCGTCCCTCTATGCGGTTGACTGCGGTGTTATGACGATCAACGTCCAGAACGGCGTTGAAGTGGGATCGGAGATCCATTACCGTCATGCCGAGAAAGTTCATAAACCTCTCATTCTTGTTGTAAACGGACTCGATCATGAAAAGGCCAATTTTGAGAAGTCGATCGAAATGATGAAGGACAGGTTCAGCAATGACGTTATCCTTGTTCAGTATCCGTTAAACGAAGGTATCGGCTTTAATTCGATCATCGATGTCCTTAAGATGAAGATGCTGCAGTATCCTAAGGAAGGAGGAGCAGTAAAGGTGCTGGATATACCGGCTGACCAGAAGGCAAGAGCTGAAGAATTGCATAATGCTCTCGTTGAGAAAGCTGCTGAAAGTGATGAATCGCTTATGGAGATCTTCTTCTCCAATGATACTCTCACAGAAGAAGAGATCAGGAAAGGGATTGCAAAAGGAATTGTTACAAGAGGGATGTTCCCTGTCTTCTGTGTCTCGGCAAAAAATAACATCGGTGTCGACCAACTCATGGAATTTATTGTAAGCGAAGCTCCTTCCATTACCGATATGCCGGTACCGGTAAACAGCAAGGGTGAGGAAGTAAAGCCCGATCCTGCAGGGTCTGCTTCATTGTATGTCTTCAAATCATCGATTGAGGAGCATATAGGTGAGATAAACTATTTCAGGGTATACTCGGGCAGGATCACAGAGAACCTCGATGTGGTCAATTCGAACAATAGTGTGAAGGAAAGATTATCGCAGCTTTATGTATGCGCCGGCAAGAACAGAATCCGTGTACCTGAACTTTATACAGGTGACCTTGGAGCCCTCGTCAAGCTGAAAAACACCAAAACCGACCATACCCTGAATGTACCAGGGAATGACTGGAGGTATGAAGGTGTTAAATTCCCTGAACCAAAATTCCGTATAGCAATCAAGGCTCAGAGCGAGCATGACGATGAAAAGCTTGGTGAAGCCCTGAACAAGATACACCTTGAAGATCCTACAATCATTGTGGAATATTCAAAGGAACTTAAACAGATCATCGTTCACGGACAGGGTGAATACCATCTTAATATAATGAAATGGCATCTTGACAATATATATAAGATACCCACCAACTTCAATCCCCCGAAGATCCCTTATCGGGAAACCATAACCAAAGCGGCCCAGGCTGATTACCGCCACAAGAAGCAATCGGGCGGTGCAGGCCAGTTTGGAGAGGTGCATCTTATCATAGAGCCCTATGTAGAAGGTTCGTCTGAAATGCCTATGATGAAGTTCGGAGGAAAGGAAATCAAACTATCGGTAAGGGGGAAGGATGAA
>JAUZNW010000041.1 GCA_030706785.1 Bacteroidota bacterium
CTTCGTGACTGTATAAAGCCGGTTCTTTGACTCATCAAGTGCTATCCCTGCAATTGAGATTTTTTCGGGCCATGGTTTCCCGATCATAATTGTATCTGCATTTGCAAGCTTTCCTTTGTTAACCGTGTATCTTATGATTATATTATCATTTCCTCCTGAAGCATATAGGGATCTGCCGTCGCCTGAAAATGCCAGCCCAAGCCATGATTTCCCGATAATAACTGAATCGCTGATAATTTCCTTTTTCAGGTCGATAAGTTGTATCGACTGGATGCTTTGCCCATTATTTGTGACAGCAGCCAGTTTCTGATCGGGTGAAACAGCAATATTTAACGGCAGATCACCAAGTTTCAGATGCTTTCCGGCAGGCGTAAGCTGCCATCCGTTGGGCAGGGAGATCCGTTTCGATTCAAGCTGGTCGAGTGTCTGGGACTGTGAACATGCTGACAGAGAAATAAACAGGATCGAGGTAAATGCATATATATTCTTACACTTCATAACTGGTATGATATTAAGTATTTTAAACTTGATCCATTCTAACACAAGGCTTCTCCATCCTGTAAAACAATCCTGCAGCCTGATTTGCCGTGATGATAATAACTTTTGAATAGTCCTTTCGGACAGGGAATATTTTTCAGGGTACTGGTATGTTATAAAACATAAAATCAGATAATTATGTGCTTTTTCAGGTGCTTTGTCCTGAGGACCTTAAGGGCTTCCTTTTGTATTCTGATGCAGACATCCCCGGAGATCCAGACCGGTTCCCCGTCTATATGGAATCTTGTTTCTGAAGTTCTGACAGTCACATCTTTATCAGTTCTTAAATACTTCACATATGCCGATTTATGAAGCTTTTTTGTAAAGAGCCTGTATACGAAGACAAAGAAAAGTGCTTTGGGGAAAGGCCTGATCATCACAATATCCATTTTACCGTCATTGGGCACTGCTTCAGGTGCAATAAATGCGTTGTTGCCGAATTGCCTGTTATTGGCAAAAGTGAGCACAAACAGGTCTTCAGAAATAGTCTCTTCCCCGGGAATGGAAATCTTTACATTAAATGGCTTGAGTTTAAGAAAGTTCAAAAGGGTAACTCCGACATAGGACCAGAAGCCGCGTGTCTTCAGCCTGTCGAAGGAATGTGCCACGAAGCTGTCGAGCCCGATGCCGGTCACGTTGAGGCAGAGGTTATCATTGACCTGAAGAACATCAATATCAAGGCATTCACCTTTTTCAATATCATTGAGCAGCGACCTGATATTGGGCCTGAACCCTAGCTCCCTGGCAAACCCGTTGCCCGAACCTATCGGAAGGACACCAAGTTTCTTTTCGCTGCCGATAAGCTCTGTCGCGACTGTATGAACGGTTCCGTCTCCTCCTGCAGCTATGAAAACATCGTATTTATCGAAGTTATTCTTGATCAGCGAACCAGATTCATCAATACTGAGCGACTTATAATATGACAGTTCGTGCCGGCGCCTGCTGAGCTCCTTTGTGACAATGAATTTAACCGGCGGAATTCCCGCATAAGGATTAAGAATGAAAAGAGCTTTGTTGATGCAGGAACCTTTCTTCATAGGAAAAGCTTCACAGAGTAAATTTAATAAAATTTAATTACCCTGCAGGAGGATACTGCGCGATAAGCCTGTTCTGGTGCCTGATTGCCCCGAGGAAGCCGCGGATGCTCATTGGTTTAAAACCTCTTGCCCTGTTAAGGTCACCTATTTTAAAGAGAAGTTTGTAGGCTTTGAAAAATTCCCCGTAGAGGCTGAACAGCTTCACATCGGGATCCCATGCCTGTATAGCCTCAGCACCGGCGCCATTGATCTCTATTATTTTAAATCCTTCCCCCTTCCTAAGCTGATCAGTCGATTCAAACCTTACATCAAACCTTCCAAAATAGAAATCGGGCATGCTTTGGGATATTGCATCAAAGCGCCGGGTAAGTTCAGGAGTTATAAGGTGGCTTGCATTACGGTATAATCCTCCCACCCGCAGGCTTCCTATAAATGAAAGCCTTATAATTTCACCTTCTGCAGGGATCTGATCGAGATCATCCTTTCCGAATCCCACGTGCTCAGGTTTACCGCCCAGGTAATAACCTGACCGTAATTTTGTCCTCTCATCGTTCTGAATAAGTTCCTTCAGGGTTGACTTACCATCCCCTTTGACAAACGGGAAATACCTCAGTGTGATTGAATATATTCTGCCCGCAGGTTCCCCGGGAATCCTGACATAGAAGATTCCTGCCTCACCGTCACACGTGACCGGCCGCTGCAAAACAATCTTTTCCTCATGAGGAAATCCTGAAAGATATTGAAGGAGGTGGTTTTCATCCTCTACCAGCCTTACGCCATATCCGTTCCATCCGATATCAGGTTTAGCAACAACCGGGAACTCAAGGTTCTTCTCCTTCATCAGGAACATTGCATTTTTCAGATCTTCCTCACCCGGAACGCCATTCCTTTTTATGGATACAAACTCTGACACCCATTGTCTCTGTTCCTTTCCCACCATTTCCATCACGCCTGCTTTGGATTCACCCATAAAGCCTCCGGTTTCAATCCTGGGGTTTGCAGCCGAAGGAAGAGTAAGGCTTCTGTAACGGATTCCGAGAAAAATATAATAAAGGCCGACCGGGATATATAGTATGGCATTTGGAATATGCTCAGCAGAAGAGACTTTTTTTGTTAGGTCGGCAAGTGACGGCATGCCATGAAATTTATGCTTCATATCAGGCATATATTTTTTGAAAACTGAAAGAAATGACGGCGGAAGATCACCCATTGCCTTTTCTGTGGTTTTGCTCCAGCGGGGTTTAAACGAATTCCGGAGTGCAAACAGAATGATTATCAGTGCCAATGCTCCCCAGGCCCAGTATCCGAGGCTGGTGAGCACAAGATCACCGAAAAGGATTACAAGTGTAAGTACAATTGATGAATAGACTGCTCCGGCAAAGATCGATACTGTTGCGAACCTGTAAAAAGGTATCCTGAACCATCCGCATGCCACGAATGTTGGAAACAGCAGACCAGGGGTAATCCGGCAAAGGATAAGGACCCGGACCAGATGGGTTTCGAGCCAGAGTTTTATCCGCTCCACTTTTGGTCCGATGATCTTTGACCTGAGCCAGCGGTTTTTCTGTGCAAAGTGACCGAGGCCGTATATCAGGATATCACCAGTTACAATACCCAGATATACACTGACATAAGCCATCCACTTTGGTAAACTGTCTTCGACAGTTGAAAATGCCGCAGCAAGTATTGCAGCATCTTCATGGGCAAATGTCATAAAGAAGATTACGACACAATGTTCCAGCCAGAGGAGTTGTTCAGGAGTAAGCATCGGTTTAATCTGTGGATTTAAAGGGATTCCCGTTCCCTTTCAAAACCTGCCAAAAGTAATGGCATTTGTGACAACTTGTTCATTAATCTTCTTAAAAAAACGAAAAAGGCCGGTAATTGGAGGTTTTCTGACGGTTATTTTAGTCCATGAATGGATATCTGTAATCAGTGGCGGGTATCAATGTTTCCTTGACCGTCCTCGGGCTTACCCAGCGAACGAGATTCAGATAGCTTCCTGCCTTGTCGTTTGTTCCGGAAGCCCTTGCTCCGCCGAATGGCTGCTGCCCGACCATCGCTCCTGTCGGCTTGTCATTTATGTAGAAATTCCCTGCAGAATATCTTAAAGTCCTGCAGGCCTTCATTGTTGCATATTTGTCCCTGCTGAATATTGCGCCGGTCAGCCCGTATGGTGAGGTTTTGTCACAAATGTCGAGAGTCTCTTCAAAAAGTTTGTCATCATAGACAAAAACTGTCATGACCGGACCGAATATCTCTTTCTCCATTGTGACAAAATGCGGATCGGTTGTTTCGATAATCGTTGGTTCAATAAAATATCCCTTTGATTTATTGCCGCTCCCTCCTGTTATTATTCTGGCCTCCTTTGAAGATTTTGCCTTGTTGATATAACCTAAAATGTTGTCAAATGCAGCCTCATCAATGACGGCGTTTACGAAATTCTTAAAGTCCATGACATCACCCATATGCAAATCGGATGTGATGCTTAATAAATGATCCTTGAGTTCAGGCCATAACGATTCAGGAATATATGCCCTGGAGGCAGCGGAACATTTCTGCCCCTGGTATTCAAATGCACCACGCACTATTGCGACTGCCAGTTCCAGCGGATCAGATGAACTATGGGCAAATATGAATCCTTTACCGCCTGTCTCACCGACCAGTTTCGGGTAGGAGGTGTAAATTTCAAGATTATAGCTGACCTGTTTCCAGAGGGTGTTAAAAGTGGAATTCGAGCCTGTAAAATGAAGACCGCCGAAATCTTTGTTCTTAAGAATAACATTGGTGATAGCTGAGCCCGGACCCGGAATAAAGTTTATCACTCCGTCCGGCATCCCAGCTTCCTTGAGAATGGTCATTAAATAGTAGTTCGAAAGCAGTGCAGTCGAAGCCGGTTTCCATAAAGCTGTATTCCCCATCAGGGCTACACTTGTATTCAGGTTTGAGGCAATCGCGGTAAAATTGAATGGTGTCACAGCATAGATAAATCCTTCAAGAGGCCGGTATTGAATCCGGTTAATGCTCTGTGTTCCTGAGACTGGCTGCTCCCTGTAAATAAGAGATGCAAACCATGAATTGAATCTCAGATAATCTATTACTTCACACGCTGCATCTATCTCGGCCTGATGTACATTTTTCCCTTGTCCGAGCATTGTTGAAGCGTTCATCAGATTCCTGTACTTCCCGGAAATGAGTTCAGCAGACCTCATCAAAATTGAAGCCCTTTCCATCCATGAAAGGTTCATCCAGTCGCGCTTTGCCTTCATCGCTTCATCGATAGCATGCGCTACCTCCTTTTCAGTTGCCATATGATATTTTGCCAGGATATGGCCGTGTTCCGTCGGCTTTACCACGTATCCTGTTTTACCGGTCCTAATCTCCTTTCCTCCGATAATCAGCGGGATTTCGACAACCTTGTTATTCTGTGAATTGAGTTCTTCCATAAGAGATTCCCGTTCAGGGCTTCCGGGAGAATAAGAATATACAGGTTCGTTTTTGGGTTCTCTGAAAGAATAGATTGCGTTGTTCATAATTGAATTATTTACTTCCTCACCACATCCCGCCGTTGGCGGGATGGAGTGGTTATTATTTATTTTACAGAGTACTGTAATTTTAAACACTATCCATTTTGAAAATGTTCAGACATATAGAATATTATGATTTTACGTTATACATTTTTATAGTATTTTAGAATTGATTTTTAAACGTAAACCTGTTCCGGTTTCAGAAGCAGAAGATAATGGCTGTTCCATCAACGAAATTCTACTATTTTTCAACGACAGGGCTGTACTACGGCGTTGAAAGCGTGGCGGATGCGGTAGCTGCCCTGAGCGAAGGTGGTTTCATCTGGCTCAACTACTATAGGCCCGAAAGGCAGGATATATGCGCCCTGATCGACCTGATCGGCATTCATCCACTGTCAGTTGAAGACTGCTTTGATGAAAAGCAGGTACCGAAAATTGAACATTTCCAGAATAATACATTTATCCTTTTCAATGCTTTCTGTTACACGGGAAAGGTACTTTTCACAGACGAAATAAACCTGTTCATCGGCCATAATTTTATAATTACCATAAGCGGACATAATTCTGATGACAGGCAACCCTTGAAGAACATTGAGGAGATCGTGACAAGCGACCCGGGCAGCGCAAAAAACGGCCCTGCTTATGTTATGCACAAGGTGCTGGATTACCTGGTCGATCAGAAATACTTTGCGTTTGACACCATGGAGGATGAGCTCGAAGGAGCTGAGGATTTTCTGATGGACAATGTTGCAGGATTTGATCCTATACAGCTGATACACATTAGAAGGAATCTGGCATTGCTGAGAAAAAGTCTTTATCATGAGAGAGAGATCCTTGTCAAGATCAACAGGCTCGATTGTCCTTTTATTTCCGCAAAAGCGATAGTTGCCTACAGGGATATTTATGACCATCTGTCAAAATTCTTCGAACTTACCGAGACATACCGTGAAATTGAAACCAGCCTTATGGAACTATATACATCCCTGCTGAATAACAAGATGACTCAGATGTCAAATGAGATGAATGCATCCGTTAAAAGGCTGACAACGATCACTACGGTGTTTATGCCGCTGACTTTATTGGCAAGCATAGGAGGTATGTCTGAATGGACTATGATGACCGGAGGGGAGGCACACTGGAGAAGCTCCTATCTATTGTTCATGGCAGCGATGATAATTATAGGCGGTCTGAGCTTTTTCTTTATCAAAGGTCTGGAAACCGGATTCTTCAAAAAAAAATCCGACCAGCCTGAAAAAGCAGAAAACTAGCTTTTGTTCTTCCTGAATCTTTGAGAAATTGCTGCTTCGTCGGCAGGTTTGATCTTTGACGTTTTTCTCAGTATTTCAATGAATGCAGCCACTTCATCATCAGCGGCCGGGCATCCCATATTCTGGCCAGGTCTGTCAATCCCTTCCCCCGCAGCTCTTATTTTTGAGTCAGCCAGCAGATTTCCCTTGCTGTCAAAGATAAGGAAGAACGGGATACCGGAAGTATTACCTGCATACCTGTTGTACATTTCGGTAGCTCCGGGATTCTCAAGGTCCTTCTTATCTTTTGATTCCAGCACTGTAAGATGAATGAAGATATAATTGCGGTTGAAGTAATCGCTGCATGAAGGATCATTTATTGAAGCTTCCAGCTTTTTACACCAGCCGCACCAGGATGCATGGAAGATCACGAATACATTTTTCTTTTGACTGGCTGCAACCTTGTAAGCATCACTCAGGATCTTGTCAGCTGCTTCAGGTTTCTCCTGGACTGCTATTCCTCCAAATGTTAATAAAGCTGCTATTATTAAACTATAGGTTCTTGTTCCCATGTCATTTCATTATATATTTTTAATATTATTTCCCTGTACTCTTCAGGGGCATCAAGTTGTCCCCAGCCTGTCTGCACCTGGAATAATCCGTCATACGCCGAATCGTGATGGGACTTTATGATATGCGGGATCCCGCGTTCATTAAGAAGGCCGTCAAGAAGATTGGCTTCAACCGGATTATTCAGTGTAAGTATATGTACTGTCCTCTCCATAAAGAATTATTATAAGGATTCAAAAGTAGAAATTCTTATGGAAAAATTCAGGAATCCGCCTGTCATTTAACAACAAGTGTAGATGATACACTTTTTAATGGATCGGTCTCCGACTTTACAGAAAGGATTATTTTTACGTGTCGTGCGGCGTCTTTCCCGCCAGACAGATAAACCGGGACAATTGCTGATTCGCCCGGCATAAGTGATACAAATCCGTTAATTAACTGCCCTGACCAGGCCTTTCCTTCGATTGTTACCGAAAGGCGATAAATATCATAATTTAGCCAGCGTACTGTGTTTTGGTAGTGAAGTGAAGGATCAGCCACAGCAGGTTCGCCAGTATTTTTTAAGGTGAAGAATTTGTAGCCTGCTTTTTGTCTCATTTTCCTCTCTTTAACAGGTGTAACTGTAAATTCCCTTTTGAAATCAGTTTTTTGTTCAAGAGACCTGATGCCAATTCTGTAAGAGATGATGCCTTCTTCATTTTTATCAATATCAATTATGTAGAAATGAAGCTTATTCGCTGCATCCTCCCATTCAGAAAGACTTCCCGAGTTGATCCCGGCATGGAACAATGCATCATTAAGCTGCCTGTAGTCAGCAATTGTTCTCATAACCTTCAGCCCGTCGGGCCTGACATAGTCGACCATTTTGATATCCTCGGGATGAGCATCGATCACCCAGTTGAAACAGTTAAAGCCGTTTGGCCCGCCATTGCGGCTTTCCTTGTCCTTGTTCTTAGCTATGAGAACCCCGTTGTCAGGGCAGAATGAGTCATAGCCAATCCTCTGGACGACCTCCACAGAATAGAAATCGAAATTGGGTATTCCCGGCGAAAGCGGATTGACGGCAGGATCGTCGGGGGTTGTCTTATCGTGCGGTTCCTCTCCGTCGAGCCTGACAATGATACCTGCAACCATTCCGGGCAAAGGCTCGCAAGCTCTTGAAGTCACTGATGCCACCACCGGACCCGATAATGCCAGGTCGTTCCGGCTTAAGATAAGAACCTGGTCTTTTGCGATGAATCCGTTAGTCATCCTGTTCCTCAGCATCAGACCGGCGGGCATTGAAGCTCCCATTGCAGCCGGCACTACCCACCGCATATGAGGGCCTCCGGGACCATTGAAGGATCCTCTGTCCATCATGTCCCACGGACCTGAACCAACCCGCCTGTAGGGCTTTATATAAGGATTATTGTTATTATCGCCGATTTCAAACGCATAGTGACCCAGCTCGTGGGTGATCGTACCTGAGTTTTCTCCCTGCCTTATCGATGAGAGTCCCCATTGCATCTGTCCTGCTTTCCATGAGGTCCACGGAACATAACGTGTCGGCACCCAGGCAGGTTTAGTTGTATCCGGATTGCTCCACTCCCTGGGAATGGCATCTTTTGACAGGAACTTCATCTCACCGAATTCCTGCCATACGCCGGTCTCATCATAGCCTGCATAAATCCTCAGAACGGCATCATACTTTGATTTAATGTCACCTGCATCTGCTTTCCACAGGGCATCAATATCCGGTTCCATCCGCGCAGAGGCTCTGCTGCTATCTGGTGTCGAGGAATTCTGGCCATATTCATTCAATCCGTAATTCCACAGGTTTTTTGGCATCCTGTACGGACCATAGGCATCGAGTGCAGTTATCCCGAATTTTCCACGTGATTGTTCCATCCAATAGCCGTTTATCGTTTGCCCATGATTTATTGGTGATGGTTTAAGCCAGAAATCTGAATAAAATTGCGGCACATTTTCCCTCTTTACCGGATCGATCTGCGGATTACCGAACAGATCGGAACCTTTTGGAAGGGTTATGACAAAGGGCTGGTCGGGAAAATCAACTGCAATGAGCGCCATTCTGAATTTGCGTTCCGGGACAAGAGCGGGATCGGCCCAGTTCTTTCCGGGAATCGGGTGGTAGTCATTCCAGGTCATATCATCCTGGTCCTGAACAACCTGCGGATCTATTGGCTTCGGGGGAACAGTAAGTTCATGATGAATATTCTCTCTGACCCGTTGCTTCTTTTGACTTTTCTGAGAGAATGCAACTAATTGAAATGAGATTATGGTTACGATTAAGATGAAGCGGTTCATCAGGATCAAATATTAATTTATAAAAATATAAATTAATAAAGATCATTTAACCACGGTGTGACACGGAGTTTAGACCGGAGTTGCACGATTTTTTGTTTCCGGCAGATTCCGGTGTAAAATGGTAAACCAAAAGTAATTTTTGTTAATGTGCTGCCGATCTCACCTCAACTGCAGAACAGTCGTTAAGGAGCACATCAGTAAGGTATCCGGAACACTCGCCCCTTATCACTGCATTCTGACCTTCTTTCAATTGATTTCCGGACGGGAGCTTTTGAAAGGTGCATATAACGGAACCCATTGCACTGCCGGTCTTTAATGATACATTCACAGAATTCTCCTCCCCGGGTTTTATCGATTCTATCGTACCACTCACTTCGATTACCTTTTCAACATATTTTGAGCTGGCCAATGCCTCATCAGTCTCGAAGGCCTTATATAGCTCTTCGGCAGACATCTTAAAGTCAGGCTTTACTTTTGACAGGTCCTTGTGCTGGAGTTCAAAGAGATATATTCCTGCCAGGATTCCGGCCAGGGCCAGAAAAAAAACAATGATCAACGCTATCCTGTAAACTGGCTTCATATTTTCTGGTTTTAAGGAACGGTAAGCCATACCGGGAATTCAACTAATTGCCCGCCACCGGTGTGTATTTTATATTTACTGTTACTTCAATTGTTTTCGCTATGTTATTTCTGACCACACTGGGGATATTGATATTGAAATCCTCGGGAGTAAGGATGAATTTAGATGATGCATTAATACCATCAGTGGCAACTTCAAGCGATCCTTTTTCAGTGATTTTTTTTGTGACGCCATGGATCATAAGATCTCCTTCCACAGTAACGTCATAATTCCCGGGCTTTGAGAAATTTACATCTTTTATGTTTACTATCTTCCCGGAGAAGGTCGACTTGGGGATTTTATCAGATTCCATGTAATTCTCGTTGAAATGTTCCTCCATCAGGGTTTTCACAAAATGAAAGGAGCGTACCAGCACCTGGAAAACAAGGTCACCTGTTGATGCATCGAGTACACTGGCTACCTGGTTATTGTCAGCCTTTATATCCTCAATGGGAGTATGTGAAAAGAAACCTATGTAGCCGTTCCGCGTAATATATTTCTGGCCATACGACGGCAGGAGGAGACTCACAAGAATAATCAGCAGCAATAGATATTTTTTAATTCCGTCAGACATTTTTTCAGTTCTTCATATGTTTAAAAAGATCACTATAATAACAGATCAAAGCCGAATATGTTAACATACTTTTTATGGTTATACAGAAAGTTTTACATTCCAGGGTAGTAGAAAAAGTCGAAATCAGGAAACTCTGCCTGCCGGCAGGAAGCGTTAAAAATTACTTTTTCTACAGCCTCAAATTTAGTAAGTCATAAAACCCCTTTAGGGGGTGGGGGGTGACCTTTTTAAAGTAAAAACCCTTGAAATATTAAACCCGAAATGAATATCTCCCTTTGCCCACCTTCCTGTGGTTTCACCAATAAAAGACTTCTCTATCATTCCGTATGAATTTGTAAAAATAAGCTGAAATACGTGTCCCCCTGTCTCAATATCAAATCCCAGTGACAACGGGTTATAGATCTTCTGGCTCATCTGGCTGCGGGAATTGACAAGATAATAATACTCTGCATTGAAGCATATATGTTTTGTAAGCTTGAATCTTCCACCGGCTCCGATCGAATAAAGATCATTGGGATCGTTTGGGGAGGGGACAAGATTCCTGTGCACAAAGGTAGGTGCCAACTGAAGTGAAAGAGATTCGCTGAATTTCCTTCCCACCAGGACCTGACCGGCATAGGAAAGGCGAGAGCTGAACAGATTATTTCTGTCCTGATCAGAAAACCTGACAGAAGCTATAGCAGCTGAGGAAAATAATAGTACTGAAACCGGCATTACCCTGGCTCCTGTTGATTGCCTGAGGACCGCTAATTTTACAAATCCGTCGTATGTTTTTTCAAAAGTTCCTCTGCCGGCGCCGACCATCAGCCAGTTCAGGATCCCATATTCAAGACTGAAATGAGTAACGGACTGATCAAGTCCGAAAAACTGATAAAGGCCGTAATTTACCGGTCCGAAGCGATGGGAAATACGGAGATCAAGCTGACCGGGAGGCATCATCTTGATGGAATGACCATTCATCACTCTTGTCGACTTGAAGGCAGCTGTTGTATAGATTAATTGTTTGACGGTATCCTGGTTCAGCATATTTAACAGGTTTTCCTGAGCGCTGATGTTAGTGACAAACAGAAGCAGGATGATGGACGCAGATAGATGTTTCATGATGATTGGTTTGTTTGATAATTCATTCTTCCGGGGTGTCATTCCTTATCCAGACCTCAAACTTCTTCAGATCACAGGCTTTAAGCTTTGCAGCATTTTTTGGCATCGAGGATACTCCCCCGGTATGGTTTATGGCATTTGATAATTTACCAAGTCTTGACTTTACGTCAGCATAGGATTCAAGATGTACTGCATCGCCAAACAGATCTGCATACTGATGGTCGTGGCATGAAAAGCAATTTGTTGCGAGAATGTAGATGATAGTCCCGTTGAAGGTTACGTTTGTTGTGTCGCAGTTTGCAAGCTGGCTGGGATAGAGATCTTTTTCGTTATTGTAGTCACATGATGAAAGGAATATAACTCCAAGAAAAAAGGAAATCAGGATGATTTTCATATCTGGTATAAAATCTGGACTTCAAATAAACAGGACATTCGGGAAGCAAAATTGTTGGTAAGAAATACAAATTAGTTCCACAGAGTTCAACAGAGGCCTTACTCCGTGTAATTCTGTGCCTTTTTTACCTGCCGAAGCTTCAGCAGGTAGGTTCTGCGATCTCTGCGTAAATTTTTAAAATTCCTGGCTCAGAAATTCAAATTCGTGCTCAAAGTTTGGAGTGAATACTCCTTTATGAAGCTTGGATCTTATTTCATTGATGCTCCAGTAACGGCCTTCTTCGATCTCGTCTTTATTGGGTATTGGTCTTTCAGGAGTGCTTCCTTTGAATGTATATACGAGTTCCCTTTCCCTTGTTGATTCCCAGATATATTTCCTGTTGAATCTGAATTCGATCTTTCTCAAACCAAGCTCCTCCATTGCTTCTCTCGAGAGGGCATCTTCCACTTTTTCACCAGGACTCACATGTCCGCCCACCGAGGTATCCCAGTATCCCGGTAGGAGATCCTTTGCCATAGCCCTTTTCTGAAGGTATAGTTCCCCATTTTCATTAAACAGGTGAAGATGAACCACAGGGTGAAGAAGCTTGCTTTTCCCGTCATGGCAAACGCTCCGCGGAGCTAGGGAGATCTGTTTGCCATCCTCGTCGACAATAGGGAATAATTCATCAGGAGAACTTGAAACCATAAGTATTAAAAGTGTTAAAGGTTTTTCAGGGTGAGGCAGACCTATCAACTGAATTAAGTATCTTGAATGAACACCTGATAATATTCCCGTCCTCATCAACAACAGTCAGTACATGGTTCCCTGCTTCTGCAAAAACCTCAACCTGATGTATGACTTTTGTTGAAGCAAGGTATTTTTCATCAAGATGCCAGAAAAGCTTCTTTGCCGGGATCCTGTGCACAGCCTCAGCAATCAGCCTGGCAGGTTGCCCTGTATGGTCGCGCGGAATGAAGATATTCACCCCCTGGGAAGGGTATATAAATTCCATTACAGGAAAACTTTTTATGTCTTTGCATCCCTGGGCAAAGGCAGGGAGCGGATTGTAATCAGAGTGCTTTTTCCTGTAAAAGTATTCCATCGCAGGAGGAAGGACGAACCAGGGTCTGCTTATTATTTCCTGTGAGGGGTAACAATCCGTGGTAACCTGACAGGATCCGGATTTATTCAGATGAACTACCCTGTGGTATGGGCATGCATCGCTCCTCAGACCACTTACACATCCCGATACTTCTTCAGTTTCCGGACAATCCGGTCCGGCCCTGCAGCCGCTTTTGCTGCATACCCGTATTGAAGTCATTTCTTCATAGGGGGGAGTGAACCACTGAACCGGTTTCATTATACCTGCAAGATCAAACAGTATCGGCGCTGCGGCAGAAATACCGGTCAGTCCGGGCCTTCCCTCCCCGTCTGCATTACCAGCCCAGACACCTATCACATAATCCGGTGTTGTCCCGACTGCCCAGGCATCCCTGAAACCGAAACTGGTTCCTGTCTTCCAGGCCATTTCAGGTGCTGAAGAAAAGTACTGCCACCCTGCTTCGGTTTCGGGACGATTTACTTTCTTCAATGCTTCATAGGTAAGCCATATTGCTGATGCGGAAAGAGGAGGATCAGTCTCCTCAACTTTTTCTGACGGATTATTTCCAACAGGAATCAGAACAGGCATATGAAAGTCATTCCTGTAATATTTTTTCTCTTTATTATATCTGTTAAGGACCCTTGAACAGGAGGAATAAACCCCGGTCAGTTCCCATAATGATGTTTCACCTCCGCCCAGGATTAAAGAAAGGCCATAATGTGCTGCAGGTTTGTCGAAAGTTGTGAAACCCGTCTTGTTAAGCAATTCGAGGAAATGTTCGGGACTGAACTCCTGCAGCATTCTGACAGCCGGAATATTCAGCGATTGTGAAAGGGCATTGCCTGCCGGAACCGCTCCGCTGAAGCTCATATCGAAATTCTCAGGTGTAAATCCCGGAAAACGTGTGGGGATATCTGCTACAAGCGTATTTGGCAGAAGAATCCCTGATTGCTGCATAGCCGCATAAAGAAGTGGTTTAAGAATGCTACCTGTGCTTCTGACCGACCTGATTATATCAACATCACCACCATGATCTGATATATCTGATGAGTTGCTGTTCCCGACATATGCAAGTACTGAGCCTGTCGATACCTGAATTATCAGTGCTGCTGAGTTGAAGATCTGATTTCCCGACAGATCGTTCTGATGTGAATTTATAATCCCGACGGCCCTTTCCTGGATAGCCGGATCTATTGTGGTCCTGATCTTTTGACCCTTATTATTCCTGTAAAAATAATCCGTCAGATGCGGGGCTCCTGAGGGAAGCGGCTTCGGCTCACCGGGCAACGGTTCATCAAGTGCGAGAACAAGTGAAAGTGAATCGATAATTCCTCTTGAATTGAGCGTCCTTAAAAGCTTGTCCCGCCTTTTTTTAAAAGCTTCCTGATTCTTCCCTGGAAAGACTATTGACGGCGAGTTCGGAAGCACTGCAAGGGCTGCGGCTTCAGCCCATGTCAGATCATCAGGTGATTTACCCATGTATCTCCAGGCTGCTGCATCAAGGCCGACATTATTTCCTCCGAAGGGAGCATTGGCGGCATATATCTGCAGGATCTCCTTCTTTGATTTCAGGGTCTCGAGCTTGAGAGCTTCAAGCATTTCAATGAATTTCTCTCCGTAAGTTCGTGGTTTGTTTCCCCTCGACAAACGTGCAACCTGCATCGTGATAGTGCTTCCACCGCTTACAATCCCGTGAGCCTTTATATTGTCTTTAAAGGCGCGGATTAACGCAGCAGGATTGATCCCCGGATGATAATAAAAATACCTGTCCTCGAAAGCCAGCAATGCTTTCTCAAATTTCTCAGGTACATGATCCGGCGCCGGAAATCTCCATTGCCCGTCATCAGCGATCCTTGCTCCCAGCAGGCTTCCGTCAGCCGCTTCAACAACGGTTGAAAGCGGTAACCTGAATCTGGGTATCGGAGAAATCAAAACCGGGATAAGAATTATCCCGGCTGCAATAGTCAATATGGCAAACTTTCTATTCAACTTTTCCTCCGGTAACGCTAACCCTGCTTCCCGGCACTCTTGAATAACAATTTTCGGTATACATTGCTTCGCACCAGACAGACGGCTGATAGAATTCTCCCTTATAAGCAGCATTGAGGACAAGGACAAATGTTCTGGTTTCACCTGCATCCAGGCTGAAGTAGGTATTCACCCTGTCATCCCTGAAATCGCGGTAATCAAAAGTACCTTCCTTTATCCCATAGTTTGCTTCAAACATCCTGGTATTCCTGATCTCCCAGCCCGAAGGTACCATCTCGGTCAGGGCAATATTGTCAACCTTCGTGAAAGTATTATTCGATACTTTTGCGACCATAAGGAAGTCTGTTCCCTGTTCAAGATTCTTCTGACCGACAGGATTCAGCGATGTATTTAAATAATCGATTTTCATGCTCAATCCCTTATCAACGCCAGTCTGATCGGATACAAGAGGCACTCCTTTCCTTAATAGGTTCAGATACAGTGGCTTATCTGAATTGTTCACAGCTGTCAGGTTGTTTGTTCCACTCCTGGCTTTGAGATCAGTGAGCAAAAGCCTCCCTGGATCAACTGTCAGGTCAGTGGTTGTGTTGTTGAATGTGATAGAGAATTTAGCCTGACCGGCCTTGTTCACCGGGATCATTTCAGCGAACTTCATATATGAGAGTAGTCCCCAGGAGAGCGACTGGGTGCTGTACCAGCTTTCGGTGTTCAGATCATCGCATACTTCTTTAAGTAGTGACAGCGCCTCTTCCTCTTTTTTAAGGATCGACAGTGTATAAAGTATGATTGCCTTGTCCCTAAGCCGGCTTCCATAGTAATATCGGGAATATTCATCTTCGGGTTTAAGATTTCTCATATCAAGAAGATCACCGGCTACTTCAGTCCTGCCGGTAAGTGCGTAAGCGGCTGAAAGCAGCCATTTTGCAAGAGCCGGGATATCAGGGGATTCACGGAGCCTGTTCATCGCCCCTTTATCCGGATTGCCTGAAAGTGCAAGTGAGAAAAGCCTGTATGCCTGATCATTTGAGGATTGTTTAAACCTGGGATCAAATTTCCAGGTCCTGGCAATACCGGTCTGGTAACCTGTCCATTTTTGCATAAATTCTGCCGGAATACTGTATCCGGCTCTTCCAGCTTCAGTCATGAAGTGTCCAGCATACGAAGTGACCCAGTTATCAGCCTGGGGGCTCCCCGGCCAGAGCGCGATCCCTCCGTTGACCATCTGCCTGGAAATTATCTTGTTTATTGCTTCCTTTATGTTTACTGATGCCGTTTCACCTGTCCTGGAATTATTCTCCGAAAGCTTATTGATCCAAAGTTGCGGGAATGCTGCTGAGATTATCTGCTCCGTGCACCCATGAGGGTAATCAAGGAGATATTCCATCCTCTTTTCCAGGTTGACAGATGGAAGTGTCGATGCTTCAAGAGAGGCCTCGTCAGTGCCCGGCATACCGAATGGTTCGAATGATGTCTCCCATTTTTCACCGGGCTTCAGGAGCTTAAGTTCAGCCCGGGTTTCAGGAGGATTAGGACTTCGAACATTCAGGCTGAGTTCGTATGAAGCGGATTCTCCTCCGCCCAGGGCTGTTATTTTAATACTGGCAGTTCCGGTCCTTTCAGCTGCTGTAAAACTGAACTCTGCATTTTTTTCTCCTGTTCCGGAGACAGAGAGGCTCTTTGATTTTTCGTCGAATCTTACAAAGTCATTTCCTTCCGCTACAAGATCAATGCTCTTTATTCTTTCTTTCTGTACAAAAAGTGTCACAGGCAAAGTTACTTTCTCACCCGGACTGATTACCCTGGGAGCTGTTACAAGGATCATAAGAGGATCTTTTACAGCAACGCTCTTTTCGGCAAATCCGAATGCCCTCTCATTTCCGGCAATGACCATTGTCCTGACTGAGCCCGTATATTGCGGAAGAGTTATTGTATGCTTCGCGGTTTTCCCCTGCCCCAGCTTAAACGGACCGAGGAATTTGACCACCGGTATAAATCGCTGGGCTTTGTTCGCTGATCTGTCTATAGCCATCTCGTCACCTCCCACAGAGAGAAGCCTTTCGAGAGTTCCGCCAAAGGCTCCGAGCACCAGGTCATAGAGATCCCATGTGCGTACACCCAGGGCTTCCCGGGCATAAAAATAATTCCACGGATCAGGGGTTTTGAACCCGGTTATATCCAGAAGTCCTTCGTCAACAACTGCAAGTGTATAGGTCATTGGCTTCTTCTTCGCTTCACTCACACTTATTTCAAAGTTTTTCTGCGACCGGACTTCATCGGCCATTGATATTTCCGGATTAAGGCGTGTATCAGGATCTTCAACCATGACCGGAACAACTCCATAAAGTCTCATCGGCATATCGTTCAGTGTCTGAGCATGGGGCTGTATCACGGTTACATAGGCATAAATATTAGGTGCCATTTCGGGCCTGGCTTTAAAGCTGACGACAGTATTGCCCTTTGTTGTATTGGTGCGTATTTCTTCAAGGACTGAAGTGGCATTTTCAAGGGTTATGATGGCCCTTGAGTTTTCAGGCGCCGGGAACGAAAGTTTAACATCATCACCCGTGTTGTACTTGTCCTTATCAGTACTGATAGCCAGAAGTGTTGCGCCCTCGGTTTTTCCCTTCATCCCGTATTCCCATGGCCAGTCTATCAGCAACACCTTCCCTGTTGAATGACCTCCCGGAAGTGAGGCCCTGACCAGATACCTTCCCCACTCGTTCCTTCCGATCCTGAAAGAAAATGAACCTTCCCCGTTTGTGGTCCTTATCTGTTTTGAAATAACAGGTTTGTAAATATTGTTTGATATAAATGAAGCCAGATCCTCCTGGTCCGATTCCCACCACCATCTGTAGGAGATTTTATATACAGTGATCTCAACTTCGGAACTGACTGGATTCCCGTCTTTGTCAACAGTAGCAAGCCTGACTTCATTATCCGCATCAGTGAACAGCATCCTGTCCCTGCCTTTTAATCCCGGGAAGTTTATACCAGCAAAAACAGGATATGGTGCATATTTATAGACAGTCTGGATGATACTTTCATCACCACCTTTTTCCATAACCTTAGCCGTGAACACTGCATTAAGCATCCCGGGAGCAGATATTCCCTTAACAGGATTGAAAGCTACTGTGGCATTTCCATTTTCATCAATGGTCCCATCAAACATTTTTGTAGTCTCGGAATAAAACTGTATTGCAGGGTCATCAAAATTAAACTGGCTGTATTTGTCGAATTCTGTCTTAACCGGTTTCAGCAAGTATTCAACTGAAGTTTTAAGATTTCCCGCTGCCGATCCATTCAGCCATTTAACCTTGAGAGATCCGTTGGTCCCGGTGCCTGAGGCGTCAAGTATCTTCGAGGGAAAGTTCAGGTCGATCTTCAGCCTGTTTGGCTTGATTGTCTCAACCCGCACCCTTTTGGAGAATACAGCCCCGCCTATTCTGAAGAGAGCTTTATAATCGCCCGTTACGGCATCTGAAGCAGTCACGGTTCTGAAGACAAGAAGGTTTTTGTTGCTGATGACCTGAACCTGGTTATCGACTTTCTGCTCCATCGGATTAAGCAGCTCGAACTGGACAGGATGATCGGCAGGCAGGGTTTTATTCAGGTCCCTGATAAAAACAGGAAGATAGATAGAATCTCCAGGCCTCCATACATCGCGCTCTCCGTAAATAAAAGCCTTTATCCCGTTTTCAGGTTTGGTTCCCGAGACATCAAAGGAGCTGAGTGACAGCGAAGCGCCGTCATTGAGCTTCAGGTAATTGCGGTCCCTGTCCTTGCCGGCAATAAGGAGGAAGGGCTTTCTTTCGCAAACGATACGGGCTGATCCGTTCTGATCAGTTTGTCCTGAACCAATCTTCTGAAGCTGAAAGTCATAGACATCGATCTGAACTTCATTCAACGGCATTGCCGTCAGAAGATCATTTACCATTACATGCAGATTGTTGTCTGATCCGCTCTTTGCTATTATCCCGAAGTTTGATGCCAGGATATTCCTTGTGATCTTCCTTTCTGGATTAAAATATGCAGCTTTGCATGGATTATCTCTGTCGCGCCAGTTGAAGCCATCTGAATAATAAAGATAATCATCACTTTCAGCATAATAGTTTTCCGGGTCATCCCAGAATTCACGGCTTGATTCTTCCAACTTCTCAAGCATTTCATCATATTTTTTTGCCTCTTCCCGGTCTGTGCAGGGATAAAGGGAGTAGGAAGGCCTCATACGAAGCTCCACCTTGTAAAGGATTCCGGGCCTGACATCAATATATTCCGCAAGGTCAACTGTATAAAGATTCCAGCCTCCTGAATTTTTACCTGGAGCAGTTACCAGATCGATTTTACCTGAGTATACCGGACGGCCAAAACGTTTCACTGAATTGCCGGTATTCATTTCATTTTCCTGAAGGAAGGAAGGAAGGTTGTTTTCATAGATCTCGATGATCTTGATGTCAACAGCTTTCAGGTTTGAAGCTTTAAAGGGGAAAACAAGATTCTGTGAAGCCGGAAGGATTACTCCCTCTCCTGCCAGCTCAATTGCGGGAGGGACAGGTGAGAAGTCAATCTTTCTCTCAAAAGGGGCTGAGAGGGTGATCCCCTGTTTGTTCTTAACTGATTGTTCCACATTTAGTTCAGATGCACCTTCAGGTCTTGATTGAAGGAACAGGCTAACGATATTTGCATTGATGCTAACTGTCGTTTCCTTTTCAGGAGAGAGCCTTATAAGGCCCGTCATTTCCTGTGAGGCATCGACAGGATCAGAGAATACGACATCTATGCTCTGGTTATCATCTTTGTTCAGAATAAGACCGATAACAGAAAAGTCTCCCAAAGCAGGAATGTTCACTGTTGCAGTCCCTTTCTGCCTTACTTTGGCCTGTGTCCCGTCCCAAATCAGCTCCAGACTCCGGGCTTTGTCTCCCCGGTCAATATTTATGATGGTAAATTTATGGACCAGGGTATTTAAGTGGTCCCATTCTATATCCTTTTTATTTCTTCCCAATTTGGCCTGGAGATAAGATTCAACTTCAGAGGAGGGAATATAATCGGATGCTATCAGTTCTCCGTGAAGTGAGTATTTTGAACCATCTTCTGAGGCTTCGAGGGCTCCTGTCGTAACAATGAAATCTTTCTTTATTGTCCTGATCCTTATTGGAAATACTTTCAGATCCTCTTTCACATCCGCAAATTGGTCGAGGTAAAGCTTCCCATTGTACAGAGTTCCCGGATCGAGGATCTTAGCCGGTTTATAGGTAAGGGTCACATTATCGGTCCATTCTGCCTTGCCTCTGATCGCAGGATCGAACATGAATAAACCCGAGGGATTCTCCTTTCTGGTGCGTGCTGCAAATTCGGGTGTGAATTTTATCTCAATCACGGAGTTAACTGAGACAATTCCAGATGTGTATCCTGAGATATACTCGCTGAATCCCTTGTTGATCGGAATATTGATCTGTTCGGCTTCACGGGTTCTTCTCAGGGTGAATTTCGGGGCAGGTTTTTCCTTGGTTCTGCATGAGGTTATAGATGCAATGATCAGCAGCAGAAAGGCTATTCTAAGAGGTTTCATTACAGAGGGACATTATGATTAATGATGATGACTTTAATTATCTCACCGAAACGAAAATATGAAATTAAAGGTACGAAAAAGAAGGTACCAGCAACCACCCGAAGGGGGCTCATAATTTGCTTTACCTTCAAATCCCCTTTAGGGGGAAGGGAATGAAATTGGTATGGATGAATTACATTGTCAAGATTTACAACAGAATCCTGTTTCCCAGCTGCCTTGATATCACTCCTAATGCAATACTGAGATTGTTATACCTCTTCTGAAGTGAAAGGATCTTTTCTTTATCCCCTGTTTTTACCGCCTCCTCCAGGAGTGACATTATCTCCTTCCTGCGTTCTATGACCTTGTCGCTTTTGAATTTAAGAACAGCATCCGGAACGATCTCCCTCAGCTTCATCTCTTCAGTCTCGACAAAAGTCTGCTTATCCTTCCATATCCTGCTAAGCTCGTGGGAATCGGCAAGAAGATCAGCCGACAATCTTGATATCTCAGGATCCTCATGCTTTACAAAATGCTTGTCACCCGGAAAGAGCCCCTGTTCTGAATAAAATCTGAATTCACCGAATATCCGGGAACAGACTTCATCATCGAAAGCAAGGTCATCTGTTGTTATTTCTTTAACAATATAATCCGAAACGGTGATTATCTCTTCCTTCCCATCCTCGCTCCTGATCCTGCGGTCAAGCTCCACGCTTCCGTATTTTAGCAGAAGCCTGACCACCTCTTTTTCTGAAAAATACGAAACTGTTTTATATTCAACAGGTTTAATAATTTGAACAGGAGGGGCTGGAAGATCTTCGGGACCAGGATATTTATTCCTCTCCTGGAAGGACTTCTGCTGGCGTAGCTTATTTACTTCATGATAAAGTACCGGTTCAGCTACCTCAAGCACAACACTGCATTCCTTGATATAGACCGTCCGGGTTATAGCTTCGGGAATAACAGCGATTGATTTTACGATATCTTTGATAAGATCAGCTTTTCTCACAGGATCATTATGAGCTTCTTCAAGAAGAAGCTTTGTTTTGAACCTGATGAAGTCCGTCTCATTCTCCCTGATATATTTGAGGAATTCCTCGTTGCTTACCTTCCTTGAATAGGAATCCGGATCCTCGCCATCGGGCAGAAGTACTACCCTGACATTCATCCCCTCCTCAAGAACCAGATCGATGCCGCGTATTGATGCCTTTATTCCTGCAGCATCGCCGTCATACAGGATTGTGACATTCGGAGTGAACCTCTTGATGAGTCTTACCTGTTCCTGAGTAAGTGATGTGCCGCTTGAAGCAACTACGTTCTCTATGGATGCTTCATGAAGAGACATGACATCTGTATATCCCTCAACAAGATAGCATCTGTCCTCCTGCATGACAGTCTTCCGTGCCTGGTAAATGCCGTAAAGTATTTTGCTCTTATGATAAATCTCAGACTCAGGCGAGTTGAGGTATTTGGCAGTCTTTGCATCGGTTTTCAGGATCCTTCCTCCAAATCCGAGGACCTGTCCGGAAAGTGAATGGACCGGGAACATCACCCGGCCGCTGAACCTGTCGAAAATACGGTCCTCATGCTGAATGCTCAGTCCGGTCTTGATCAGAAAATCCTGCCTGTATCCATCATCAAATGCTTTTTTTGAGAATGAATCACGCTGCTCAAAGCTATATCCCACTTCGAATTTCTTTAACGTGCACTGCCTGAATCCTCTTTCCTTAAAATATGCAAGCCCGACCGACATTCCTTCATCCGACTGGAAAAGATTATCCATGAATTGCCTTGCAGCATAA
>JAUZNW010000042.1 GCA_030706785.1 Bacteroidota bacterium
GCTTATCCAATTATGAAGGAGGCAGCTGAATTCTGTCTGGACTGGCTTGTGGTCAATCCTAAAACAGGTTACCTTGTGTCGGGACCGTCAATTTCGCCTGAAAACAGTTTCAGGATACCTGGAGGATCAGGAAACGCAAGCATGGTTATGGGCCCTACGATGGACCATATGATAATCAGAGACCTTCTTCAGAATACTATAAAGGCAGGCATCATTCTTGATTCCGACAAGCCCTTGCGTAAAAAGATGGAAAAGGCCCTGGAAAGACTTACTCCTACAAAGACCGGATCGGATGGCAGGATACTTGAATGGTCCGAGGAATTTGAAGAACCTGAACCCGGACACCGGCATATGTCACACTTATACGGACTTCATCCCGGAGATCAGATAACGGAGCAAAAAAATCCTGAGCTGCTTGAGGCAGCAAGAAAGACAATCGAATACCGGCTTTCACATGGTGGTGGCCATACCGGTTGGAGCAGGGCATGGATAATAAATTTCTATGCCCGGCTTAAAGACGGAGAGAGAGCTTATGAAAATTTACTTGCCCTGCTTGGAAAGTCGACGTTAAGCAACCTTTTCGATAACCACCCGCCGTTCCAGATCGACGGCAACTTCGGGGGAACGGCAGGAATAGCAGAAATGCTTCTGCAAAGCCATGCAGGTGAGGTAGAATTACTGCCAGCCCTGCCTTCTGCATGGAAAACAGGATATGTACATGGATTGATGGCAAGGGGTGGTTTCGGCGTTGATATCGACTGGGCGGACGGTAAGCTGACCAGGGCAGTGATCACATCGAAGCTTGGAAATCCATTAAAGCTGAGGTACACCGGCAAAGTGATTGAATTAAGGACTACTGATAAGGGGAAGGCATACACTTTTAAACCGGGTGAATCAGGATTGGTCACAGACTAAAGCCCAGAAACCATAGAGAGAAGGCGGCAAACATTGTTGATGATGGAGAAAAAGTATCCGGGGAAGTTCCTCAGGCGATTATACCTTTGTATGTAAATTTTGACAGATCATATTTACAGGATAAGGATAATAAAATAGTTACTCTCAAAATCAAATACCAGTAGCTCAATTCAGCACCCTGTTTGTTGCCATATTTGCAATTTCCATAAAATTAGTACCTTCGGAAAAGATAAACGATACAGAATCCGGTTTACCCGGGTATAAAACCTGACATCTGGAAAATCAAAGTCCTCTATTCCAATTCATTCGGAGGATCAGATTATATAAATCCGACATATGACTTGCTGATGAAAAAGGCGGAAATATTTACCATTCCGAATTTTTTAAGCTTCTACAGGTTGCTGGTTTTCCCGCTGATTCTTTATTTTGCTTTTTCAGAAAAAGAATCGCTGTTTGCAATCTTTCTGACTATCAATCTCCTGACTGATGCCCTCGATGGCTTCATAGCACGCAGGTTTAAAATGGAAACGGAACTTGGTGCAAAGCTTGATTCATTTGCTGACAATCTGACCTATATCCTTGTTTTTATCGGCATATATATTTTCAAACTCGATGATTTTATGCCTCACAAGATCAGTCTGCTTATTTTTATCTGTGCACTGGTGTCAACAGTTATTTTTTCTCTCCTGAAGTTCCACCAGTTCCCGAGCCTTCACCTCTACTCTACCAAGATCGGAGGATATATACAGGGTGCTTTTTTCATTTGTCTGTTCACGATAGGCTTCATTCGGCCATTTTATTATTTCGTGATTGCCTGGGGAATTATGGGTGCAATTGAGAGCATAACCATTCAGATCATTCTCCGTGAGATGCGATCAAATGTAAAAGGACTCTACTGGCTGATCAAAGAGGGAAAAGCCGTAAGAAAAGAACCTGCATGATCTTCCATTCTCCATTTGAATATAATTATCTCTGGCTCCCGCTGATTGGCTTTGCAATCGGGTTCCTCGGTTCCTTCTGGGGCGGAGGCGGTGGATTTTTCTTTATCCCTTTACTGACTCTTCTTTTTAAAGTCCCGGCCCAGATGGCTGTCCCGACTTCACTGGCAGCGACGCTTCCCATATGTCTGGTTGGCGCATACGGACATTACCGCAAAGGGAATATCGACCTATTCTCAGGACTCTTCATTGCAATTTCCGGAATTGCCGGAGCTGCAGGCGGAGCAGGCCTTACAAGCCTGATGACCTCCCGACAGCTTAAAGCCAGTTTCGGCGCTTATTCTATAATAATTGCTGTAATCATGATCATAAGCAACTGGAGGGAAAAAAGGGACGAGGCTATGGGAATTCAGAAATCAGAAGTTACACGTGTACAAAAGATAACAAAATGTTCATTGCTCGGCCTGATATCAGGAGCAATTACTGGTACTTTCGGAACGAGCGGTACAGCTCCGGTTATTGCAGGCCTGTTTTCCATGCGGATGCCGGTAAAGCTTGTTGTGGGAACTTCCCTTTTGGTAGTGTTTACGAACACAGCCTCCGCACTCGCGGCACATTTCCTTGTCGGCAAAATTGACCTGACACTCGTTTATTTCCTTACAGCCGGGACAATCCTTGGAGCTCTTACCGGCCCCAGGATCCTGTCAGACATCAGGATTGAACACCGGGCTGAAGGATTAATACGCTACTGGTATGCCCTGGCAATGATAGCCTTCGGGATCATTATGATTATCAGCAATTAATGAACAAGTGACAATTAATATTTTCAAAGATGATCCGGACAATATACCTGATAGTCCTTGCCTACTTTGCCGTTGGTCTGGTATTCTATTTTTTCATCGGACATAAGCTGGGGCCGGAAAAGGCCCGCCATAACTGGATAAAACTTCTTTTCTACTTCCTGATAATTAACATCACATTTTTCAGTATCGCAATAAATACCAGTTATTTCAGAATTCTGGCGGCTCTTATTATCATTGTGGGATTTTATGAACTTTTCAATTTGTGGCGGATATCAGGATTTGCTGTGAAGGAATTTTATATCATTTCAACAATTATTTATTTGATCTTTTGCACAGGTTTCTGTTTCTTCAGCGGGATGGAAAAGGGAATTATCCTCTTTACATTTATGATACTGTCAATCTTCGACAGTTTCTGCCAGATCGCAGGTCAGCTCTGGGGCAGGACGAAACTTTTTCCGATGATAAGCCCTCAGAAAACTGTTGAGGGTTTCATCGGGGGCACAATCGTTGCCCTGCTGAGCGGCTACCTGCTCCGGAATCTGATACCCGGATCCCCGATGAAAGGTATATTGCTGGCCATCGGGATTGCATTATTCGCTTTTATCGGAGACCTGACCAAATCGATATACAAGAGGAAGTTCGGTGTAAAAAACTTCAGTAATCTGATCCCAGAACATGGTGGCCTCCTCGACCGGTTTGACAGCCTTATTGCAGGAGGAGCATTTATTGCCCTGATCGGAATTCTGACGGAACTCTAATTCAAAGCCTGTACCTTATAATCACGTAATTAACAACCAACAGAGACCCTGGTGCAATTTATAAAGATCTCTTTTGTCGATATTTTTAGATTGCTCAGAGCTAACACCACCAGGAATGAAAAGAACATCTGAGACTGTTTATTTTTCGTAATTTTATGAGCCATAATTCACTGGCCCATGAAACAGGTTCTGAAATACACCGGGTACATACTGGTGCTTCTGATAATCGGATTTCTTATCTGGAGATTCTATTATATCATTGTATGGCTGCTGGCCGCCGCAGTGCTCTCATTCATGGGCGAACCCCTTGTAAGATTCTTCGACAGGATACGGATCAGGAAGGTTGGTGTGCCTCATTCAATGAGCGCATTGCTTTCGCTGCTCGTAATAGTACTGGTAATGCTTGGTCTTGTCGCGATCTTCGTTCCGCTTATCCTTAACCAGGCAGATACTATTTCCAGGATAGATGTATCAAAGCTGGCTGAGAATCTTCAGGGACCTGTACAATGGATCGATGGACAAATGCATCAATTTGGAATTATCCCGGAAGGACAATCCCTGCAGGATTTTCTTGTTGACAAAGCCAAAACTGTTGTAAATCTTGGGAGCCTCGGATCAATGGCAGGCAAGGTAATAAGTGCAGCTGGAAGTATTTTCGTCGGTCTTTTTTCGATACTGTTCATAGCTTTCTTTTTCCTTAAGGATGAAAACATGTTCCAGGAAGGCCTTCTTCTTCTTGTCCCGCCTCAGCACCACGACAAAACAAAAAAGGTGGTCGCAGAATCTAAAAGGTTGCTGGTACGCTACTATATCGGAGTTCTTCTTGAGTTGCTCGGTGTAATGACACTCATTACTATCGGCCTGTTGATATTTGGAATTAAGAATGCCCTTCTTATCGGATTCTTCGGAGGCCTTATGAACATTATCCCTTATCTCGGTCCGATAATTGGTACATCAATCGGGGTGGTGCTTGGAATTACTTCAACCCTTGCTGCCGGATCCTACGGTGAAGTGTTCGGTGATGTGCTCAAGCTTGTCGGAGTCTTTCTGGTCGCAAATTTCATTGACAACAATATTCTTGTACCTGTTATATATTCAAAGAGTGTTAAGTCTCATCCCCTTGAGATCTTTTTAGTGATAATTATCGGAGGAGGTATTGCCGGGCTTCTGGGTATGCTCCTTGCCGTACCGACCTACACATTGCTTCGGGTGATAGCAAAAGAATTCTTCCAGGAATTCAGGGTTGTGAAGAAGCTTACAGAAACAATTGACAGGGATTAAATTGCCCTATCCGGGTCTCAAACCAAAAGAAAACCTATTTTTGCTTTTCAAATTCCTGAGACAATCGGGCATTTTATACGTCTTTATGAAGATTTTGTAACCAAATCTGAGATTCCATCGAATGGCTGAGAGTAAAAAAGTAGTGATAATCGGAGCTGGCATTGGTGGTATAACTGCAGCCAATTTTCTTGCAGGGAATGGTTATCAGGTGGATGTTTACGAAAAGAATTCTGCTCCCGGAGGCCGGTGCAGCCAGATCATAAAGGATGGACACAGGTTTGATCTGGGTGCCACAATGCTGTTGATGCCCGGCATTTACAGGTCCGTCTTCAAATCACTGGGGCTTGAACTTGAGCGGGCTATCCCGGTTAAGGAACTCGATGACCTCTACAGGATTTATTTTGATGACGGACAGGTTCTTTCATTCACTTCAGATAAAGCCAGGATGAGGGAACAGCTCGAACGGATTGAACCCGGGAGCAGCCTGAAGTCAGAGAAATATGTTTCCGCAGGATATGATATTTACAAGGTTTCTCTTAAGAAGCTTATCAACAGGAATTTTTACAGTCTCTTCAGCTTTTTCAGTCCTGCCATGGTCCCTGTGATCCTGAAGCTTAAACCCATCACTCCTCACTTCAGGTATACCACAAGGTTCTTTAAGCATCCCCATCTGCTGATGGCTTACACATTCCAGAATATTTATGTGGGCCAGAGCCCTTTTAACTCTCCTGCTCTTTTCTCGATGGTCCCCGCTACAGAACTTACAGAAGGTTCCCTCTTCCCTTCTGAGGGAGGATTATTCTCAGTAGTGGAAAAACTTACGGAGAATGCGAAAAGAAAAGGTGTCCGGTTTCATTTTGAAACCAATGTCAGGAAAATTGTTGTCAATGGTAAAAAGTCGGAGGGAATAGTTCTTGGCGACGGTTCGGAGATTGGGGCCGATATAGTCGTTGCTAACGCTGATCTGCCCTATGTTTACCGTGAATTGCTTCCAGACAGGAAGGCTTCATCCCACCTTGAAAGGCTGAAATACTCATGTTCGGCTATTTGTTATCATTGGGGTCTTGACAAGGAATATCCTCAGCTGAGTCATCACAATGTATTCCTGTCCGACAATTTCAAAAAAGGTCTTGACAGGATCTTCATCGAAAAATCAGTCAGTGATACCCCCAGCTTTTATGTTCATGCCCCTGCAAGGACCGATCCTTCTGCCGCGCCGCAGGGTCACGAGACTCTTTCCGTTATAGTGGCAGCAGGGCATATCGACCGGAATTTCAAACAGGACTGGGACCGTCTACGGGAGGAGACAAGGGTGGCAGTTGTCAGAAGACTTGAAAAAGCCGGGCTTGAAAACCTTGGAGAGCATATAAAATTTGAGATCTGCTATACACCTGAAAGCTGGGAACGGGCCTGTAACATTTCTAGAGGATCGGTTTTCGGAAGCCTTGGCCACAATATCTTCCAGATGGGATATTTCAGGCCGCACAACAGGCATGATAAATACAAAAACATTTATTTTGTGGGAGGGAGCACTCACCCTGGCAACGGGATCCCAAATGTGCTGATCTCAGCCAGGCTTGTTTCTGAAAGGATCCTGAAAGAAAACAAAAAACGTAATTGAAACCGATTCACAAGTGACAGCAAATTCATACCGCGAACTGTTTATTGAGATTTTTAACTCGATCGATTTCAATAAGATAATCGATCATCCTAATATTCTGATTGCAGCCAACTTCTGGGATGAAGAGAGATATTGTGCAGCCAAAAAATGTTACAGGTTCATGCGTGAGATTGATGATCTTATTGACAATCACAAGGCAAACAGACGGGTAATAGCAGAGGAAGAAAGAACTGGTTTTGTTGCAAATGTCAATGAGTGGCTGAGAACGATTCCCGTCAGGGATGATTGCAACCCGGAAAGCGACGGGCTTATGAATACAATCCGGAAGTTCCGGATACCGCTCTGGCCGCTCGAATCCTTCGCGAAATCGATGATCTACGACATAAATAATGATGGATTCCCGGACCTTAAGACCTTCCTCGAATATGCCCAGGGAGCTTCAGTTGCCCCGGCTTCGATATTCGTACATCTTAGCGGCCTTACAGCCCAGGATGGGCAATACATCGAACCTGCTTTTAATGTCAGGGAGGCTGCATCTCCATGTGCAATATTCAGCTACCTTGTACACATAATACGCGATTTTCAGAAAGACCAGTTTAACAATCTGAACTACTTTGCCGATGATCTTATCTTTAAGAACGGTCTTACACGGATGGATCTTAATAATATAGCCAAAGGAGGTCCGGTTACACCCGGGTTCAGGAATATGATAAGGGAGTATTATCTGCTTGCCGGCGAATACATTGAAAAAACCGGGGATATTATAAAAAGGATAAGGCCTCTCATGGGGCCAAGGTACCAGCTCAGCCTTGAGATCATCTTTGATCTTTACCTAATGGTATACCAAAGGATTGATATTGAAAAGGGAAGCTTTACCTCGTATGAGCTGAATCCGACTCCGGAGGAGACAAGGAGCAGGGTTTATGAAACTATTATGAAGTTCAGGATATGAATTGGAAAGGTCAGCCTTCGCTAAAGCTACCTCTGATAAAGTCCCGGGGCCTGGAGAATGGAGCATTCGCCGTTTCCTCTGTAACGTCTCTTTGATACTCCATTCTAATAAAATAAAGCATTACCTGCCCGCTAAGATCAAAATCCTGAGGCAATAAGACAATATTGCAACATCAATTAAGTTTTTAATTGTTGTAAGAAATTATGTCTTAATCTGATGGGCAGATACGTCAACAACCACCTGATAAGGGACGAATCGGTCGTCTTCGAAACAAAATACCACTGGGTCATTTTTTTAACCCTTAAATCACTGCTTACCCTCACTATTGCACCATTTATCCAGAGAGCTCTTTCGGAGTTTGTAATTACGAACAGGAGGATAATCATTAAGACCGGGTTCATTGCGAGGAGCACTTTTGAAATGAATTTGTCGAAGATTGAAAGCGTAAATGTTGATCAGTCGGTGATGGGAAGGATCTTCAACTTCGGGTCCATAACTATCATCGGCACAGGCGGAACCAGAGAAATATTCCACAATATTTCGAAACCCCTGTTATTCAGGAAAGCCTTTCAGGAACTAAGCTGAAAAATGATTGGCATAAGTTTTGCCTTTGATTAATTGTAATGTTTGTTCTTCTAATAATTAAAGTCATGAAAAAGTTCATAATCACCTCGATCCTCGCAGCAATGATTGCAATCGGGAATAATGTCAAAGCCCAGGACCACCCAGATGAATACCTGGGTCTGCCGGGCGATAATCTGAATCTTTACGCGGTAATGAAGTTGTTCCAGGAGTCTGAAACCCTTGAGGGTTTTGAGAGGACACTGAACGACGAGAATTCCAGAATCAACAACCTCGACCTTAACGGTGACAACATGGTCGATTACATAAAAGTGATCGATTATGTCGATGGTGATGTCCACACGATTGTGCTGCAGGCTGTGCTGGGTCCGAATGAAAATCAGGACGTTGCTGTTTTTACAGTTCAGAAGCTCCGCGACGGTTCTGTCCAGATCCAGCTGACAGGTGATGAGGATTTGTATGGAAAGAATTATATAATCGAGCCCAATTATGAAGAAACACCCAATCCTGGTTATATGGGCAGGCCTGCCAGGGAAAACGTGACTGTGGTCAGGACCACATATGTCCAGGTTGCAGCATGGCCGATTGTCAGGTTCATATTCCTTCCGAATTATTTTGTGTGGCATTCAGCCTGGTACTGGGGTTACTATCCTCACTACTGGAGGACCTGGCATCCCTGGTACTGGGACTATTACTACGGGTATCATTACAACTGGTATCCAGAATACTACAGGTATTACAGGCACTGGGATAACCATCGCTACACTCGCTGGAACGACTTTTACTACACCGGTCACCATGTTTATTCAAGGAATGTCGTAATGAGGGTAAATGAAGGCCGTTACAGAGATACCTACTCACACCCTGAACAGCGAAGAGAAGGCGTAGCCCTGTTCGTCAAATCACATCCCGACAGACCGACAAGACCTGAGGTCGTCTCCACAGGCAATGCCGGGGGCCGGAGGACTACAGCAGGTACAAACGGCAACGTTAACAACAACAGGCAATCTGAAGGTAACAGGGTCAGTTCCGGTCGCAGGGACAATGGGAACAACCGTGCAATCCCGAGGTCAACCACAACCACCAACAACCGGGCAAACAGCAACTCAACTGCCGCTCAGAAGACAGTTGACAATAACAGAAGGTCAACAGGTAACGGTAACAACAAGCAGGTTTCCAAACCTGACCAGGGTCAGAACAATGGGAATAATGGCAGATCATCAGGCAACAGTAACAATGGGTCAGTTTCAAAGCCTTCCGGGAATCAGGGTACAGGTAATGTAAGGAGATCATCCGAAAGTGTTACCAACAGGCCGGTCTCAAGACCTGAAGCAGTAAAGAATTCTGAGAATACCAGGAAATCTTCAGAAGCAGTTACCAACAGGTCAGTTTCAAGGGAGGCTCCCGCTCAACGTGCCGAGTCGCCAAGAACAACCAGGCAATCAACCTCAGCAGGCTCTTCAAACCGCAGAAGTAGCGGAGAAAGCAAAACCAAGAGTGCTGAAAAGAAGAACACTCAGTCGAAAGATACAGGGAATTCATCCCGTCGCAAATAACAAGTGAACATCCAAACGCCGGATGTAACCCCCCTTCCCCGCCGGAGGGGGGTTTTTATTTTTCCTAAATCGTATTATCTTTATCTGCAAATCCTTACGGATGATGTTTAATATTAAAAAAAGTAGTATCTTTCTTTTAACCTGTTGTGCTTTCGGGATCTTTTCCCCAGGTTGCGTCCCTTTTGATAAAATATATTCCCACGAATTCAATTCCGGTTATTTCAATCTTAAGTCTTCCGGATTAGCTCCCCAAAAGATATATATAGATATTAATGGTGATTCACTTTCGGTATACCCTGTTATACAGGAAGGAAAGGAATCGATACCCGACAAGTCCGGTCTACGGGGAACCAGGATCGAAAAGGTCCTGCCCGGGAATTTTTTATATGGAAGTACTTTTGTTAAGACTTCAGCTGATGTGGATCTTTCGACGGTCATTTTAAAGTTCCGGCCGGCAGCAAAGGGTGTAGCTTCCCAGTTGAATTCAAATGTAAATGGTCTGTTTTATATCGGTTTTCGAAAAGATTTTTTCAGATTTAAGGCCAGCGCATCTCCGGTTAAGGAAATTACTCCCTTTATAAGACATACTGGCTTCGATTTCGGACTGTTCGGAGGTATTGGAATAACTCCTGTAAATCCTACTGTTACTATGAACAGAACGATCCAGGAATATGACGGGATCGTGTTTCAGAAAGGAATTGCTTTTTTCGCTACCTATGAAAGCCTTTCTGTTGGCATAGCTCTTGGATTTGACAATCTTTTGAATCCTGACAGGAAAATATGGATATATAACCAGAAACCATGGTTGGGAATAGTGCTTGGGATTGCTAATTTCTGAGGCCGGAATGAAGATCAACATTTTCTGGTTCAGGAGAGACCTGAGGCTTGAGGATAACACAGCCCTGAATCACGCCCTTAATGCAGACCTGCCAGTCCTTTGTGCGTTCATTTTCGACACAAACATCACCGATGAACTTCCCGGGGACGATCCCAGGATAAACTTTATTTACCTTACACTCTCTGAGATCAATAAGACTCTGCAGAAAGCTGGCAGTTCAATTTATATTTTGAAAGGAGATCCTGTTGAGAAGTGGAAAGAGCTTTCAGTCTCTTTCGATATTAATGCGGTGTACCTTAACAGGGATTATGAGCCATATGCTATTCAGCGCGACAATTCTGTTAAAGAATTGCTTGGAAGAAACGGGATTAAACTCTTAAGTTTCAAGGATCAGGTAATATTTGAAGCTGATGAGATCATTAAAGCAGACAGCAGTCCTTATACAATTTTCACCCCCTATAAAAACAGCTGGATTAAAAAACTGGGTGAGAATCCGTCATATATATCTCTTACTGAAGGTGTAACACATGTTAATTATTTTCACAACAAATATAGATTCCCATCAATTAAGGAAATCGGATTCACTAAAAGCAGCATTGAGGTCAGACCATACGATTTATCTGTTATTCCTGATTATAATAAGTATCACAATTTCCCGGCTGTTGATAAAACAAGCTACCTTTCTCCTCACCTTAGGTTTGGTACAGTAAGCATAAGGAAGATCGTAACCATTGCATTAAATCAAAACATGAGTTTTCTGAATGAGCTGATCTGGCGGGAATTCTTTATGCAGATCCTATTTCATTTTCCGAACGTTGTCACAGATAGTTTCAGACCGGTCTATGAGGATATCAGATGGAGGAATGACGAGAATGAATTCAGCAGATGGTGCAATGGCGAGACCGGCTACCCTATTGTAGATGCAGGGATGAGGCAGCTGAATGCAACCGGTTACATGCATAACAGGGCAAGAATGATTACAGCAGGATTTCTCTGCAAGCATCTTCTGATCGACTGGAGGTGGGGTGAGGCTTATTTTGCAAACAAGCTGCTTGATTACGAGCTTTCGTCCAACAACGGGAACTGGCAGTGGGCTGCCGGAACCGGGTGCGATGCAGCTCCTTTTTTCAGAATTTTCAATCCTGAAACACAGCAGAAGAAATTTGATCCATATCAGGAATATATCAAACGATGGGTTGAAGACATTAATAAACCATCTTATCCGGAGAAGATTGTTGAACATGAATTTGCCAGGCAGCGCACACTGACTGTATACAGATCAGGAATCAGACAAAGGATGAAAACCATTTAGGAACCGGGATCTATCTTCGTTCCTACCAATATCGAATTTTAATTTAGTTAAGTTGGTAATTTTCAATATTTTTGCAGAAACGGAACCCAACAATATGAAAAAGACAATAATTATTTTGATTATCATGACTTTAACAGCTTCACTCAACGCCCAGAAAAAAATAAGCGTTGTACCGACCGTTGATCTGAAAAGATATGCCGGAAAATGGTATGAAATTGCACGAAAACCATTTTCCTTTGAGACAAAACTGAAGTGTATTACGGCAACCTATACTCTCAGGGAGGATGGTCGTATAAATGTCGAAAATGCAGGTGTGTACATTTCAAAGCCCGGTAAAACAAGCATTGCAAGAGGTAAGGCTTTTATACCCGACAAAAATACGCCGGCAAAGCTAAAGGTCCAGTTCTTCTGGCCTTTTAAGGGAGATTACTGGATATTGTACCTTGATGAAAATTACCGGTATGTCCTGATCGGGGAGCCTTCACTAAGATACCTGTGGGTACTTGCGCGTGAAAAAAAGCTTGAGGAGGCGGTCCTGAAAATGCTGCTTGAAAAGGCTTCCAGCGCCGGTTATGATATTACCGATCTCATCATGACAGTTCAGGATTGCAGTTAGGAAATGGGAAAATCATCATTGCTTATTACACTTTTTCTGTTCTCTGCGAGCATCTGTGCCCAGTCTCCGGATCCATTTAAACCCGATTACGGTTCACCTCGCTCAGTACCTGGTATGAAACTGGCGTGGAACGACGAGTTCAACACGGACGGTAAGCCAGATCCCCTGTCGTGGCGTTATGAACATGGCTTTGTCAGGAACCGGGAGCTTCAATGGTACCAGGAGGAAAATGTGCACTGCAGGGACGGAGTCCTTCTGATTGAAGGCAGAAGGGAGAAAGTCAGGAATCCGGGGTATATTCCAGGCAGTCAGAACTGGCAAACCTCAAGGGAATACGCTGATTATACCTCGGCAAGTATCCAGACAAGGGGTTTCAGGCAATGGCAGTTCGGAAGATTTGAAATCCGTGCAAGGATCGATACGGCCCATGGTGCCTGGCCTGCAATCTGGACCCTTGGCGTTTCACATGGATGGCCTTCAGGGGGGGAGATAGATATAATGGAATTCTACAGGATCAGGGAGATCCCTACAATACTTGCCAATTTTGCATGGGGAACAGACAAACCAGGTGTCGCAAAATGGGATGACCTGAAAAAGCCGCTTTCGGATTTCACAGAAAACGATCCGGACTGGGCCAGAAAATTCCATATCTGGAGGATGGACTGGGACAGCGATTCCATCTGTCTCTCTCTCGACGATCAGTTGATTAACAGCGTTTCCCTCAAAGTGACAATTAATCCTGACGGTTATAATCCATTCATGCAGCCGCACTTTATCCTTCTGAACCTGGCACTTGGTGCATTAGGCGGTGATCCTGCGAAAGGGGTATTTCCTATAAAGTATGAGGTTGACTGGGTCAGGATCTACCAGAAAAAATAGAATCTGAAGAGAGCGCTAAGCTTTTTTAGCTGATTTTTAGATAAATTAGCCGTATAAAGAGCCTGAAAACCATCTTATGAATATCACTGCGAGAGATCTCCTGATAGGTTTCAGATTCCTTACCCTGTCATTCATTGTGCAGTGCTGTCAATCCTCAAAAGAGGAACCATTCTTTACAGGAACCTGGCAGTTCACTGAAAAGATAACCTCCGATGAACTTACCTTTAACACTATACGGACCCTGGTACTTACGAGAAATTCCTATGATGAAATCTACATCATTAAGCGCGAAGATAAAGGTTACGTTGCGGCAGTGATCGGGACAAAAGGGGATCTGATTCCGGGCCATTCTTCCCTGACTTTTATTCTCAGGGAACTGGGTACATGTAAAAAAGACGCTTCCGAAAAATGTACTGAAGATGTGCTATGGTTTGGCGAGGGTACACAATACTGGTCTGACAATATTCAATATTTCAAGTCCAATGTCAGGGGTGATTTCACTGCGAATGAGACAACCCTGCATTTAAAGCGTGATCTGAACAAGGATGGGGATTTTGATGATACCGGAGAAGATATTGAATTTCAGAGAATGAAACCGGGTGATCAATAAAGGTAGTCTGCCTGATCCAAACCTCAATAATATGAAAAAAATACTCTATACAGTTTTATTCGCATGTCTGATTTCTTCCGGCATCAGTTGCCGTAGATCAGATCTGATTGTTTATAAAGCAGATGTGATCGTCTATGGCGGCACCTCTGCTGCAGTTACTACTGCAGTCCAGGTACACAGGATGGGATTGTCGGTAATTATCGTCTCGCCTGACAGGCATCTCGGGGGAATGTCATCCTCCGGACTGGGTTTTACCGACACAGGCAATAAAGAGGTAATCGGCGGACTCGCACGGGAGTTCTATCAGCTTATTTACCAGCACTATCAGAAACCCGAATCGTGGAACTGGCAGAAGCAGTCGGAATACGGCAATAAAGGTCAGGGCAATCCGGCAATTGATGGTGAAAAACGCACAATGTGGATCTTTGAGCCTCATGTGGCAGAAGAGGCTTTTGAGACAATGATAAAGCAGAATAATATTGAGGTTCTGCGGGACGAATGGCTTGACAGGGGGAACGGAATAACCAGAAAGGATAGTAAAATAATATCCATAAGGACCCTCAGCGGAAAGGTCTTTAAAGGTAAAGTCTTTGTTGACGCCACTTATGAAGGAGATCTCATGGCGTCCTCCGGTGTTAATTACACAGTGGGAAGGGAAGATAACGGACTTTATGGGGAAACCTGGAACGGAGTGCAGGCAGGTATCTTCCATCATGGTCATTATTTCAAGGACAAAATTGATCCGTACAGGATCCCCGGAGACTCATCAAGCGGTCTGCTTCCGAGGATCTCGAACGAAAAGCCGGGGCTGAACGGGAGCGGCGACAGCAAAATCCAGGCTTACTGCTTCAGGCTGTGCCTGACCAGACATCCCGGAAACATGGTGCCGCTTATGAAACCTGCAGGATATGACAGCACCCAGTATGAGCTCCTTGTTCGGGTTGCGGCTTCAAGATGGAATGAATTCTTTGCAAAATATGATGCTATACCTAACTTAAAGACAGATGTGAATAACCACGGTCCGTTCAGCTATGACAATATTGGCATGAACTGGGATTATCCCGATGCAACATATGAAAAAAGAAAGGAGATAATTAACGAGCACATACAGTATCAGAAAGGATTGCTCTATTTCACTGCAACTGATAAAAGATTGCCGTCATGGGTAAGAGATACAATGAATAAATGGGGTTATGCGAAGGATGAATTTACTGACAACGGGAACTGGCCTTACAATATATATGTCAGGGAGGCAAGGCGGATGATCGGAAAATATGTGATGACCGAGAATGATGTTCTCGGAAAAAGACCGGTGCCTGAGTCAATCGGCATGGGATCATATACAATGGATTCACATAATGTACAGAGGTATGTGACAGATGAAGGATTTGTTCAGAATGAAGGGGATATTGGTGTTACTCCTCCGAAACCTTATCAGATCGCTATGGGATCTATAATGCCTCTGAAAGATCAGTGCAAAAATCTTCTGGTACCAGTCTGTGTCTCATGCTCACATATCGCTTTCGGATCGATAAGGATGGAGCCTGTTTTCATGATCCTTGGACAGAGTGCCGGAACTATAGCCTCTCTTGCGATCAGACACAGGAAGAAAGTTCATGAACTTTCATATGGTGAAATAAGTAAGCAGCTGACAGCTGATGGCCAGATACTGGAATACTTAAGATAAAATAATTTTGGCGGACATTCCCTCGTTTCTTAAATTTGATAACCGACTAATAGTAAAGAATTACGAAGGACCAGCCTGAAAATCCTGTAATAGAGTAAGGAGTGTAAGCTGAAAAACTCAAGAGTAAGCAATATTAAAACCATTCCGGTCATGAAAAAGTTATGCCTCTTTGTAACAGCAATTTTTCTGTTATCTTTCCTGCCTGCCAAAGCCCAGACTGAAAAGGGTAAGATACTTGTAAGCGTCACATCAACTGCGGGGATCAGTAATATTGGAACAGACCTGTTCTCACTCGGGCTTGCCAGTGAGAAAATTAAATACCCTGACGGGGACATAAATTCAACTTACAAGACATTCAGATTTAACATGCTGCCGACGATTGGCTATTTTATTATGGATAATCTGGTTGTCGGTGGTAATGTACTGGTAAGCTATTCCAGGCAAAAATCAACTGAAAGCGATTATAAGGATACTGAAACATCGCTGGGGATCGGGCCGTTTGTAAGATATTATTACCCACTTAAAAAGATTTACCCGTTTGCAGAAGGTTTTGTTGGCATAGGAAACTGGAAGGAAAAATGGTCAAATGGATCAACTGGTGAGGATAAGGAGGGACTATTTCTCTGGGGACTCGGAATCGGTGCTGGCCTTCCTCTCAGCGAAAGCGTGATGATTGATGCGGCTGTGGGGTATTCTGCACAATCCTGGAAACAGGAAAACAATGATAAATATATTTACGGGACCATTGGCCTGAAATTAGGCTTTACTATGTTATTCGGCAGGGCTAAATAGACATGTGAGGAGGAGTATTTCGTCATTGTCGGGAGGAGGTGGCGGACTTTTAAGCCAGCCTCTTCTATTTGGTTGAATATCAATTAATATATATTTTTGCTCCCCTTAAGACGACCGGAACATGACCCTCCGCCTCCGTATTTTATGTTTGCTTCTTGCCTTCAATACAACCTTTATTTTTAGCCAACCAGATACCACATCCTCAAAGAAAGAGTTGATTATCAGGCAGCTTGAAGGTGTTGTTACCTTTGACGGAGTGCCTGATGAAGCCGCATGGGATAAAATTCCTCCGGTAAGCTTGATCATGCATTCGCCTGTTTTTGGGAAGGAGCCGACTGAATTATCAGATATACGGATCGCATATGATGATAAATACCTGTATGTGGGTGCGAGGCTTTTTTATCAGGATATATCGATGGTAAGGTCTGTCAGCTTCAAGCGTGACTTTATGGGTATGGGCAGCGACTGGCTGGGTTTAATACTTGATACTTTCGATGACAATGAAAATGCAATGGCATTTTTTACAACTCCTTCCGGGCTAAGGTTTGATGCAAATATCCAGCGGGATGCCTTTGTTTATATGCCTGATCAGCTGCCAATGAACATCAACTGGAACAGCTTCTGGGATGTTCTGACAAAGAGCGACCAGAGGGGCTGGACAGCTGAAATGAGGATCCCTGTTTCAAGCCTGCGGTTCCAGGAGCAAAAAGGAGAAGTACGGATGGGTATGATTGTCTGGAGGTGGATAGCATCAAAAAATGAAATTGATATTTATCCTTCCATCCCCCCTAACTGGGGACCCAACTCAATGATGAAGCCATCGCAGGCCGGAAAGATACTGTTTAAAGGACTGAAACCCGAAAAACCGCTTTATATCACTCCATACGCTGTCGGAGGATTTCAAAGTACAAATGCCCTGAATGATGCTGAGACAAAATATATCAGATCAGACAAGCCTGTCCTTGAGGCAGGCCTGGATCTGAAATACGGTATATCGAAGGGATTGATAATGGATGTGACTGTAAACACTGACTTTGCACAGGTTGAGGCTGATGACCAGCAGATAAACCTTACGAGGTTCTCGCTTTATTTCCCTGAAAAAAGACTTTTCTTCCTTGAGCGTGCAAGCATTTTCGATTTTTCTCTCGGTGGTAACAGCAATCTCTTTTACAGCCGACGGATAGGTCTTAGCGACGACGAAGAAAATCCGGAACAGGTACGGATCTATGGAGGTGTAAGAGTAACAGGAAGAATCAATAACTGGGATGTCGGCTTCCTTAATATGCAGACAGCACCATTGAAAAACAATGTTATTGGCGGTACCAGTCATCTTATACTCCCGTCAGAAAATTTCAGTGCTGTCAGGCTGAGGCGCCAGGTCATAAATCAGTACAGTTATATTGGGGCTATGGCGACCAGCCGTCTTGGGACAAACGGATCATATAACATCGCCTATGGAGTTGACGGCATCTTACGGGTTGTCGGCGATGATTACCTGCAATTTACATGGGGCCAGTCCTTTGAGGATAGTGTCCGAAACAACTCCATCAATGAACCATCTCTGTTAATGGCGTCATGGGAAAGACGGGCCAGTAAAGGAATTAAATACAGCTTGGGATACACCCAGTCAGGGATCCATTTTGATCCCGGAATCGGTTTTGAAATGCTCAATGATTACAGGGAGTATATGGTACAGTTTGGTTGGGGATGGATACCCGGCGAGAAGTCGAAGCTCTATAGTCACTCACCTGAAACAATGGTAATGTACCGGACATACATTGATGACGGTTCAATTATGAGCTTTACAAATTTCACAGGCTGGACATTCCAGACTAAAAACCAGTGGAACGGGACATTGAATTTCGTTTACAATACAGAGAATCTCAGAGATAGTCTCGAACTGCTTCCCGATATAGCATATGTACCTCCCACCAGATATAATTATATTAACTTCATGGGTAACCTGGTTACTCCAATGTCCAGGTCTGTTTATACGATGCTGATGACTGAAATGGGTCAGTATTATGACGGATCGCGCATCTCCTTCCGGCTTCAGCCAACCTGGAACATATCACGGCACCTTGAACTTGGAAGTACTTATAATTTTGATTATATAAGGTTCAGATCCAGGAACGAGGAAATGACAAACCACATAATCGGCATAAAGGCTCTGTACATGTTTAATACACACCTATCCTTTAATGCATTTATTCAGTACAACACTGCCCTTCACGGGATTATAACCAATTTAAGATTGAGGTATAATCCAAAGGAAGGGAATGATCTTTACCTTGTTTTCAATGAGGACAGGAATACTGATCTGACAAGGGAACGTCCCAATTTTCCCGTTTACAACTCAAGGGCGATAATGGTGAAATACACCTACACTTTTAGTCTTTAAATCATTAAAATCCCGCCTTTTATCAATTATAACACAATAACTTCGGGCATTTCATGTTAATAACTTCACAGTTATGTTAAATAATTGTGAAATAACCGAAGTTTCAGACATTTAATAGTTTTTATTTTGGTTGATGATATCGGCTCGGTTCAATATAAGGACAGGGAATTTGTTTAACCTGCCGTGATAAAAATATGCTAAATAAGTACAAATCAATAAATAAGGACAAATTAAAGATTGATTTATTAATAACCAAAAACCCAACAAAATGAAACGTATGAAAAAACTAATGATCTTTATGGTGATTCTGGCGGCTTTCTCAGCCTCCGCAATTGCCCAGGTTTCCGCTACTGCGAGTGCAACTGCTACCATTGTATCGCCGATTGCAATTGCCAAAACAGTAGACATGAACTTTGGTAACGTTGCCGCAAGTGCGGCAGCAGGTACAGTTGTGCTAACTCCTGCAGGTACTCGTTCAGCTACAGGAGGGGTCACATTGCCCGCCACTGTCGGAACAGTTACTGCAGCTTCTTTTACTGTAACCGGAACAGCCGGCTATACATATTCGATCACTCTTCCCGGTGCTCCGACAACAATTACATCTGGTGGGAATAACATGACTGTTGATACTTTTACCAGTAATCCAACTCCCACAGGTACACTTACAGGCGGCACTTCAACCCTGAATGTAGGAGCAACACTGAACGTCGGGGCTAACCAGGCTGCCGGAGTTTATACATCAGGCACACCATTTACAGTAACTGTAAACTATAACTAACCAGATAGGTCAGGACACAATAAATCATATGAAAAGGCTAAAGAAAATAATTTACAGCCTGATATGTTTATTGCTGCTAAACTGGATCAACATCAATGCCCAGGTCAATATTCCGGTCTCTGCAACCGGTCATATTTTTGCGGAGATCCTGCCTGTCTACTCGGCAACTGAAACATCCCAGCTGAATTTCGGAAGATTCTCTCCGGGAATCCAGGGAGGCAGTTTAATTCTTACACCCCAAAGCACACTCTCTGTACAGGGGAGTGTGTTTAAAGGTGCAGGGACTCCCAATGCTGCCAGTTTCCTTGTGACAGGGGATATCGATGCCGCATATTCAATAACCCTGCCGTCAGGGCCGGTGATAATTACCAATACCAGGAATGCCAAAACCATGCAGGTAGTCGACTGGGTGTCTGAGCCTTCAGCCGGATTAAATACCGGTATGCTCCAGGATGGATTCCAGGTGGTTTACGTTGGTGCAACACTGAAAGTCGGCACCCTGTATGATAACCCGGTAGGTATTTATACAGGTTCGTTTGCAATTACATTTGACTTCTATTAACCGGTTTGAATAAACAATAAGTTAATGCCTCAATCCCTGAAAACATCGTTTAGAAAGCTGACACAGACCTGCACAAAACCGTTAAAGATTTTGTTTACAGGATTGCTGGCTTATCTTCTGTTCTCCCCTGTACCATCCTTTGGACAGGGCGACTTGCTTATATCCCCCAGGCGTGTGGTATTTGAAGGTTCAAAGAGGTCGATAGATCTGAATCTTGCCAACACGGGGAAAGACACTTCAACATACGCAATATCGCTGATCCAGATAAGGATGAAGGAAGATGGCGGATTTGAGACCATCACAGAACCTGATCCCGGACAGAGATTTGCCGATCGTTATATCCGGTTCTTCCCCAGGACAGTTGTCCTTGGACCAAATGAAGCCCAGACTGTAAAGGTCCAGCTGATCAGGACCAGTGTACTGACACCCGGCGAGTACCGGTCGCATTTCTATTTCAGATCAATCCCTAAAATGAAACCACTTGGAGAGAAGGAACCTGTCAGGGATACCACTGCAATATCAGTCAGGCTGACTCCGGTATTCGGGATCACCATACCTGTAATCGTGAGGATCGGTGAATCAACTGCAAAAGTCACACTGTCTGACCTTTCTCTCACTTTTGATAACGATACACTCCCAAGGATCAGCATGGTGTTTCACCGGACAGGCAATATGTCTGTCTATGGTGACCTGACCGTAGATCATATCTCAACTCAGGGCAAAATAACAAGAGTCGGCTTCGCAAACGGAGTTGCAGTCTATACGCCCAATGAAAGGCGCCGGTTCCAGTTCAACCTTAACAGAATGCCTGGTGTGGATTTCAAATCGGGAACACTGAGAGTTATTTACTCTGCCCCATCAGATGTCAGTCCCGTCAGATTCACTGAAGCTGAATTATCACTTCAATGAATGCGGGATTGGCTATGCATCTTTTGCATAAATCTTTATAATAATGATAGGACTAAAGCTCACCTGCATGAAGTTTCTCCTGGCAGGGGTTTTATCATTTATTGTTTTTCCTCTGGTCGCAGCCGATCGTTATTCAGTCGCTACAGGCAACTGGAATTCAACATCCACATGGTCGGCCACACATGGAGGTGCTTCAGGTGCATCGATACCTACCTCATCCGATATTGTATATATCGATAATGGCTACACGGTAACTGTCGATGCAGCCTCAGCCTGTCAGAGCATCCAGATAGGAGGCACAACCTCTGGTTACGGGAACGGAACCATTGTATTTGGAGGGTCCTTTACACTAACTGTTTCAGGTATAGTTACAATCGGCAATTCAGCTGCAGGGACAACCGGAAGTATAAATATGTCGAGCGGGACTCTGGCATGTACAGGTTTTACCGTGAATAACGGAGGTACATGGACTTACGGAACAGGGACAATACAGCTTACTGCCAATAATACTTTACCGACATCATGGCTTACCACCTTCTACAGACTGACCGTTAGCGCCGGAACTACCACCAATAATGGTAATATAACCGTCAACAATGCACTTTCTGGAGCTGGCGGCCTGACCCAGGCAGCAAATGCAACCCTTAACCTTGGAGGTACTTCTGGTATTACTACCCTGACAGCCACCGCATCAGGGAATACCGTAAACTATTCCGGAGCAGCTCAAACCGTACATGCAAACAATTACTATAATCTAATCCTCTCGGGTTCAGCTGCAAAAACATTACAGGCAGGAACAACGACCATTGGAGGCAACCTGACTCTGAACGGAACAGCAACCGTCACAACCGTTGCAGGATTAACAATATCAGGTAACCTTGCCATTGGTGACGGTACAACTTTTACTGCTGCAGGTTTTGCACTTACCGTTTCAGGAACAGCAACTATCGGGGCAGGTACAAGCGGCTTGCTTTCGATCTCATCTGCCACAGCCGCAAAAACATTCACGGGACTGGTTACGGTTGCTCCGGGTGCAACTTGGAACAATTCCGGAAATTCACCTGTCACTATCAGAGGCGGTATCACCAATAACGGTACATTCACAGCCGGCTCAGGCATCTACACTTTTGATACAAATGCCCAGGCACTTACCGGTACTCTTTCAATACCAAGCATTACAGTTACCACAATTACATTAACAAATAACAATACACTGACTGTCGGAACGGCGCTTTCCGGTACCGGCGGCCTGACCCAGGCTGTAAATGCAACCCTTAATCTTGGAGGTACTTCTGGTATTACTACCCTGACAGCCACCGCATCTGGGAATACCGTAAATTTTACAGGTGCATCTCAGTCAGTTAATGCAGCTTCCTATTATAACCTGACAATCTCAGGAAGTAGTGCTTCTGCTGCAGGAAATATAGTTGTCGCCGGAACGCTCGCACTTACTTCGGGGGTACTTTCAATCGGGCCTAACACTCTTTCCC